>DASXFN010000015.1:0-6080 GCA_036489565.1 Terriglobales bacterium | reverse complement strand
TCCATCTTCCTGGAAAATATCTTTGCCAAGACCTACGACGCGAGCAAACTGGAAGACGATACGGAGCACGTGCGCGAGGACTACGAAAACCACGGATATTTCAAAGTAATCGTGAATGATCCCACGACGCACCTTCGAGATACCGGCCATGAAGGCTTCCATATTCCACTTATTCAGCATGGTCCCGGTAAGACGATGGACATTAATGTGCCCATCGAGGAAGGCGATCAATACCGGCTGGGAAGCATTACTTTCACCAACAATAAAGCGGTTGCTGACGCCAGCCGTTTGCGCGCGCTATTCGCGATCAAGGACGGAGATCTTTTCAGTCGCGATAAAATCGTCAAGGGCCTGGACAACTTGCGCAAAGCCTACGGGTCGCTCGGCTACATCAACTTCACTCCAGTGCCCGATACCCGCTCCGACGATGACAAGAAAATTGTATACGTGACGATTGATCTGGATGAGGGCAAGCAGTTCTTCGTGCGTCGCATTGAATTCTCCGGAAACACCACTACACGCGATAAAGTCATTCGCCGCGAGATCATGCTGCAGGAAGGCCAGCCCTATAACCAGCATTTGTGGGAGTTCAGCCTGCAACGCCTCAACCAACTGGGTTATTTTGAAGATCTCAAGCCTGACGATCCTGATGTCACTGAGATCCACAAAAACGAACAGGAAGGAACGGTGGATCTCACCCTCAAGGTGAAGGAGAAAGGCAAAAACAGTATTGGCCTTTCCGGCGGCGTCAGCGGACTTTCTGGTTCCTTCATCGGGTTGAACTACAGCACCAACAACTTTCTGGGCCTTGGCGAGACGTTGAGCATCCAGGGAGATATTGGCACGCTGCAACGGGACGTGACGTTCGGCTTTACCGAGCCGTACTTGCTGGATCGCCCCATTCAGCTTGGTTTTACGGTGTATGACCGCGAGTTCAAGTACAACCAGGCGCAGGAAGAAGCCATTATTACCGGCCAAGCCTTTAACATTCCCCAGTCTGAATTGCAGAACCTGCAGAATTACACGCAGAACAGCAAGGGATTCACGCTGGCGGTCTCCCATCAGATACGCCGTTCTTTGAATCGCGTTGGACTCGTGTACTCCTTCGATAGCTCTTCGCTGATTGCATTGAGCACGGCCTCGCAGAATCTGTTCAGCTTTTTGCAGTTTGAGGGCCTGAGTGGGCCAAACTCACTGAATGGAATTATCACCAGCAAGATTTATCCAACGTTTACTTATAACCACTTGGATTCGGCGCTCTTTCCTCACAGCGGAAGCGCACTGTCCTTGGGCGCGCAGTTGGCTGGCTTAGGCGGCACTGTCCGCTCCTTTGAGCCGATCGTGGACTATAAGAAATTTTTCCCCGTGCAAAACCGGAAAAATACCATCGCCTTCCACGTGGAGGGCGCATTCATCACAGGTTATGGCGGCGTCGTCGCTCCCCCATTCGAGCGCTTTTATATGGGCGGCGAAAATGATATTCGCGGCTTCGACACGCGCACAGTCTCGCCCGTGGCATTCCTGCCCAGCACCACGACGATCCCATTGCAAAATCCCGATGGCTCCTCGGTGCCGCTCGATAGCACCAATCCGCAACGCGGCAACTACACCATACAAATCCCCACCGAACAACCTGTTTTCCCCGGCGGCGATCTGCAGATGGTTGGCAACCTGGAATACAGAATCACGATTGCTCCGAAGGTCGCCATCGCGCCCTTCGCGGACCTTGGCTTTGATCCCATTTTGCGCACTTCGCAGTTGCGCATTACTGACCCTGAAGTCCAGCTTTTGCAGAACACGAAGTTCGGCTGCCCTGATCTCGACGCGGGCTTGAATTGTACCGGACAGCAGTCGCTCAATTTTGCTTCCACGCTGCGGCCCGCGCCCTTCACCAATTGGATCCCGAGAATGTCCACCGGGCTTGAATTGCAGGTGTTCCTGCCCATCGTCAATGCGCCGTTCCGTGTCTATTACGCCTACAATCCGCTGCGCCTGGACACCATAGCTACCCCGCCCGTTCAGATCACGCGAGGCATGTTCCCGCAAACCGGCGATCTGATCGGCGCTGGGCAATTTACCTACAACTCGGCTATCTCTGTGTTCTCTCCCCCCATCCAATTAAGGGAGCCTCGTAAGACTTTCCGCTTCTCGGTGGCCACCACTTTTTAAGGGTTCTATGGGGCCGTAAGGCGGGTTTTACGGAAGAAATCCAGGTTTGACGTGGCTGTATGCGGCCCCTATAATGTGGAGGATTTGCATCTGGAACACCCCGCAGTGGATGCTCCATGGTTTTATTCGCAACATGGACGCTGGGCTTCCTGATAAGCCTTTCCGGGCGTCAGTGTGGTTCATCTTGGGGCGCGGCCCGGCATAGAGTAGAGAATCTCAATTCACAACAATTCAAGGAGTAACAGCATCATCATGAACAGCAAGATTGCGCACCTTCTAATGGCTGCCGCGCTCGTTTTTCCAGGGGCTGCGCTGGCCCAAGCCCAAAGTTCCACGCCGGACGCCCCCGGCGCCACCTCCGCACCTGCCCCTTCCAACAAGATTGGCACCATCAACGTTGAGGCGGCCATTTATTCCTCTAACGAGGGGATGCGGGATTTTGAATCCCTGAACAAGACTGAAGAGCCCAAACAAACTGAGCTCAAGTCGAAAAACGATGAGTTGGAAGCCCTAAAAAAGCAGCTCAACACCCAGGGCGACAAACTCAATGAGTCGGCCCGCGCCAACCTGGTCAGCGAAATTTCCGGCAAGCAGAAAACTTTTGACCGCGATATGCAGGATGCACGCGACGATTACCAGTCAAAGCAGCAGGAAGTCGCGCAGAAGATCCTCCAGAAGATGGCCCCGGTCATTGAGAAATACGCAAGCGACAATAATTTTGGCCTCATCATGGACACCTCCAGCCAGTGGCCGCAAGGACCAGTGCTTTGGAGAAACCCGTCCGTGGACATCACCAAGGCCGTAGTGGACGCCTACAACGTGAAGTCCGGCGTTGCCGCTCCGCCTCCGGAGGCTCCAGGAACGCATCCGGCAAGCAGAAGGCCCACAACCAAGCCGGCGACTCCGGCTGCTCACTAACGTAAGCCTGGCCGCGGACACAGTTCCGCGGCCCATAGATTCCAAAAGGCCGCGCCATTCGCGGCCTTTTGCTTTTGCTACGAAGCCGCACAGTCATTTTCAACTTTCAAATTCTTGTCATTCCGAACAAAGTCAGCTGTTCTAAATTCTTGTGATTCGAGCGAGGTGAGGAATCTGTTGTTCAATAGCGTCCAACGGCCTTTCAACCCCCTCCACCTCAAGCCTGTCATCTCGAGTGAAGTGAGGCGTCGCCGAACGCAGTCGAGAGACCTTGTGTTTAATCCTCCCACACGCACTCCTCTACCCTCTCAACTCGGTCTGCCAGAATAGCGTTGCATGAGCCGCAGCCCAGGAGCGACAGCCCAAAGCCATCTGCCTAAGACCAGCCATCCATGCCCCATCCCAATCTCCGCAAGTTGCAAGAAAAGCATTTCATCAAAACGCATACTGCCGGTGGGAAGAAATTCTTCCTCGTGCACGATCCTCGTGTCGCTGTCGAACTTCTCACCAAAGCAGGAAAGATCGACGAAGGTCGCCTCTTCGAAATCGATGAACTTTTAGAAGACCTTCATCAGCAACCTATTTCAAAAGCATCGGTGAAGGGCAAAAAGGATTGACAATGCACGGATTAACTATTGATTCATTTAAGTTGTTACTTTTTGATGTTTTCATGATGGCATCCTTTTGCTTGACGCTTTTAAAGGTATTTGCTTTGGAGTGGCGCGGGTTTGCGAAATATTTTATAAAACGTGGGCGACCGCAAAAAACGCGGCGGCGCGCAACATCTCGGGCACAATTTCGGAGAAGAGCTTACGCTCCTTCTGCTTCGAAAAAGCGGTTTTAAAAGATCAGCGAACGCCTTGGCGCCGTATCTGGAATGGAAACGGCAGGATTTTGCGGAGGCCGCCGAGGGAATTCGTCGCGGTCACGAAGATGTGAAGGCTGGCAATACGCGTCCGGCGGCCGAGTATCTCGCCGATATGCGCCGGAAACATGACCACGTTGAGGTGACGGCGGAAGCCGAACGGGATACGCCTGAAAGTGGAAGAGCGGCCATTTATGGCCGCGTTCTCGTTCCGTAACAAAACGCCCTTTAGGGCTTGGGGGCTAAAGCCCCTATCCTGGGAATATCCTGACGCGGCTCTAAAGAGCCGCTCTTCCACCACGGGGCATGAAGAAGGCGCTTGCGTCGCACCTCATTCTGCAATCTGCATCGCGGTATATGACGTTCTGAAATATCTCGTTAGCGGAATCATGCTGATATCCTGCGGGAGTTCTCTTATCTGACGGAAGAAGATATACGCGCATGTCTCGCCTACGCCGCCGACCGTGAGCGAAAAGCGGAAATTTCGAACGCGTGAAAGTGGAAGAGCGGCAATTTATGGCCGCGTTCTTGTCCGTAACAAAATGCCCTTTAGGGCCTGGGGGCTAAAGCCCCTATCCTGGGAATATCCTTACGCGGCTCTAAAGAGCCGCTCTTCCACCCTCCACACATAGCATTATTCCGCCGGCTCAAAGCTTCTTCCACAAAAGGAAGTATGAGGCGTGGTCGGACGTCACATATTTCTCTCCGGCATCGTTCTAAAATTCCGGATCATGAATTTAGACCGCGCGTTCTTTGTCACAACCGTTTGCTGGCAACGCATGCCGCTTTTCAAAGATGCGCAGAAGGCGGAATTGATGATGGATATATTGGCGCATTATCAACAGGAAAAGAAATATGTCTTACATGAATTCGTGATCATGCCTGATCATCTGCATTTGCTCGTCACGCCTGAAAGCGATCTTTCGTTGGAACGCACAATGCAGCTGATTAAGGGCGGATTCTCGTATCGGCTGGGGAAGATGAAGAAAGGTCTTGTGTGGCAGGAGAGTTTTACGAATCATCGCGTGCGCGATGAGAACGATTATGAACGTCATGCATCGTATGTCCGCATGAATCCGGTGAGGGCGGGATTGGTGGCGAGGGCTGAGGATTATCCGTATTCGTCGGCAAGTTTGAGTTGGAAAAGTTTGCGGTCGGACAGTTGCGGTCGAAGAGTTCAACGTGGAAGAGCGGCTCTTTAGAGCCGCGTGAGCGCGTCGTCTAGAATTGGGGCTTTAGCCCCCAGGCCCTAAAGGGCTTGGTTTTTGATCCTGTTACGCGGCCATAAATGGCCGCTCTTTCACATTATTTATAACTTGGGATCATTCATGGACCTTGTATCAATTATTGGAATGATATTAATCATTCAGAACCATAAATAAAACGGCGCGGCTTGCGCCGCGCCTTCAATTTTCTAACAGCAGATTCCTCGGCGATAAAGCTGCCTCGGAATGACAAGCAATTAGGTTAGTCCCTAACCCCATCCAAAAACGCTCGCAACTTCCGCGACCGCGATGGATGCCGCAACTTCCGCAACGCCTTGGCTTCGATTTGGCGGATGCGTTCGCGTGTGACTGCGAAAGATTGTCCGACTTCTTCGAGGGTGTGTTCGCTGCCGTCTTCGAGTCCGAAGCGCATTTTGATGACTTTCTCTTCGCGAGGAGTCAGCGTGCGCAGGACCTGTCCGGTCTGGTCTTTCAGGTTGACGTTGATGACCGCCTCGGCCGGTGAAACCACCGCGCGGTCTTCGATGAAGTCGCCAAGATGCGAATCTTCCTCTTCACCGATCGGCGTTTCGAGCGAGATCGGCTCCTGAGCAATCTTCAGGACCTTCCGGACTTTTGCCACCGGAATGTCCATGCGCTTGGCAATTTCTTCCGAAGTAGGTTCGCGTCCCAGCTCCTGCACAAGCTGACGCGAGGTGCGGATCAGCTTGTTGATGGTTTCGATCATGTGCACCGGGATACGAATCGTTCTCGCCTGATCGGCGATGGCGCGGGTGATGGCCTGACGAATCCACCAGGTGGCGTAAGTAGAAAACTTGTAGCCACGGCGGTATTCGAATTTGTCCACGGCCTTCATCAGTCCAATGTTGCCTTCCTGAATCAGGTCCAGGAACTGCAAGCCG
>DASXFN010000113.1:0-27128 GCA_036489565.1 Terriglobales bacterium | reverse complement strand
GGAAAGGGCCGAAGTAACACGAATTCCGATTACCGACGTTACCTGTCGAGCTTAGATGGAAAAACTGGAACTGCCGATAAATAGCGGGCACAACACGACCTGCTCCAAATAGCGGTACTCGGCACTTTGAGGTCACGCCGGGGCCTCAAGCGCAGGCGGAATTCGAAAAGGAGATTTTCAATGTCACTTAGTATTCTGAACAACATTTCGTCTCTGTCAGCGCAGAACCAGTTGAACCTTACGCAGATGTCTTTGAACAAGACCCTGCAACAGCTGTCTTCCGGTTCGCGCATCAACTCTGGTGCGGATGATGCCGCCGGTCTCGCTATCGCCGATGGTTTGAACGCAAACATCACCGCCTTAACTCAGTCAACCCGCAACGCCACCGACGGTGTCGGCATGTTGCAGGTTGCTGACGGCGCACTGTCCCAGATCACTTCACTTCTGAACCGCGCAGTTACTCTGGCAACTGAATCGTCCACGGGAACCGTGAGCGATAGCCAGCGTACCGCGTTGGACGCCGAATTCACCTCTATCAAAACCGAAATTGACACGATTGGCCAGAAGACGACTTACAACGGCCAGGCGATCTTCGGTGCGGCCGCCAACTTGACGGTTTACATGTCCGATTCCAGCTCCGCTGGCACTTCGAGCGTGTCCGTTACCATCGGTCAGGTTGATTCCGCGACTCTGGGATCCACTGATCTTAGCGGCGACGATCTTACGACCGCCGGTACCGCCCAGACAGCGTTGGGCGATATCAACAGCGCGATCGCAGCCGTTGCCTCATTGCGCGGCACGCTCGGAGCCAGCTCCAACCAGCTCCAGGCTGCTTCCAGCGTTATGAGCAACCAGATCCAGAACCTGACCAGTGCCGAAGACGGAATCCGTTCGGCGGACATTGCTCAGACATCTGCTGATCTGTCGAAGTACAGCATTCTGCAGCAGACTGGTATCACTGCCTTACAGCAATCGAACCAGATGCAGCAGTCAGTTTTGAAACTGCTCCAATAATTACGGCCTAGGATTGGTGGGGCTAACCGGCCCCACCAAATCTAGTACGCGGTGGAGCAACGAAGTTTAAGAAAAGGGAGTCCACCAGCCGATGAGTACATTACCTTCCGTCAATCTTGGTTCTCTGTTATCTGCCCTCGGCGATTCGGGTACTGGCATAGATGTCAGCGGAGCCGTAAGTCAGATTCTTCAGACCGAAGCCATCCCACAACAGCAATGGCAGGCGCAGCAAGCCACTCTTCAAGGCCAGACCAGCGCCATCAATTCGCTCGAAGGGTTGGTTTCGACGCTCCAAACTTCGTTGCAAGGACTAGGCGACCCCGGTGGAACGGCGTCTTCGATGTCCGCCACATCTTCGAATACAGGAATTGTAAGCGCCACCGCCGCACCGGGAACTGCGACAGGAAATCATGTGGTGGTCGTAAACAATGTTGCAACCACGGGGGCGTGGTACTCGGATGCGGTCGCAAACAGCACCACGGCGCTGACTGCGGGAAGCTTTGATATTCAGGTCGGATCGAATGCTCCTACCACAATTACGGTTGGCAGCGGCGTCAACACCTTGAGCGACCTGGTTTCGGCCATCAATGGCCAAAATCTGGGAGTCACCGCCAGCATCATTAATGATTCGACCGGTTCGCGGCTCGCGCTTGTCAGCACAGCTTCCGGCACGGCCAATGACTTCACCGTAAGTAATGACAGCAGCGTGGGCTTTACCCAGGCGGTCCAAGGCAAGGATGCTTCCCTGACAGTGGATGGAATTCCCATCAGCAGCGCCAGTAACAGCGTGACCGGGGCGGTGAATGGATTGACGTTGAATCTGGTAAGCGGATCGGCGGGCACTGAGGTGAACGTGGCAGTCGCTCCTGACTCAGACCAGATTTCCCAGGCGGTCAGCAGTTTCGTCTCTGCCTACAATGCGGTGATCCAGAACGTAAACTCGCAATTTGCTTATGACCAAACCAGCAATACCTCGGGGACCTTGGCCGGCGACAGCACCGTCCGAATGTTGCAGGACGCGTTACTGGGTTCGGGAAGTTATTCATCCTCGGGCAGTGCCATTGCCACCCTGGGCCAGCTCGGCATCACCATGAATAACGATGGGACCCTGACCCTCGATAGTTCGGCGCTGAATAGCGCGGTCCAAAACAACTTCAGCGCCGTGCAGAGTTTTTTCCAGGGCACCGCTGCCAACGGCTTCGCCGCCACATTGAATAGTCAATTAAGCACGTTTACCGATCCGATCGGCGGCGCGTTTACCGTCGAATTGCAGAGCATCAGCAGCGAAAATTCAGATTTGCAAAGCCAGATTGACGATTTCCAAACCTATCTGAATAGTGAGCAGACGCGGCTTACGACTGAATACAACCAGATTGATGCCACATTGCAACAGCTGCCGATCCTGGAGAAGCAGGTCGCGGCGGAGCTTGGCCAGAACACCTCGGGGAATAGCTAATGAACTGGAAAGAAACTGAATTGTCTTACCGCAAGGCTGCGATTCAAAATGCAACGTCGGTGGGCCTGGTCATTATTATGTATGACATGCTTGCAGCCGACCTGCGCCGCGCGATTGAAGCCATGCAGGCCGGCGACGTTGAAAAGCGTTCCGCCGAACTGAAACATGCCTTCCTGGTCCTGCTGCAACTGGAGGGCTCTTTGGACATGGAAAAAGGAGACCAGGCTGCACGGAATCTCTCTCAGTTCTATTCCGTCGCTCGGGCAAAGATATTAGAAGCCCACATCAAAGTGAGCGCCCAAATGCTGCAACGCCAGATCGATCTGATCGTGGATGTTCGCAGCGCGTGGGAGAAGGTAAACACGCCGGTCGTCCAGCCAAGTGTCGCGCACGAAGCAGAGGATCCAACGCGTGACGTGCAAATAGTCTCGAACAACGATGCGCATGAGGCAACCGCCAGTACCTGGTCCGCATAACGACCCGCGGCCTGACCGTGGGATTCAACCTTATCCACAAAGTAACAAGCTAGCAGGTAACTCCCGTAACAGAAATGCGTTGAAGGAGTGAAGGACCCGCGCCGATAAATACCCGTGCAGTATCCTGCGGGGCCTTCAGGCGAAAGGATTTTGTGCTCTGGCAATGGCGCGATTGCTGTAATGCGTACAGCAGCGCGGGGCATTGACAGCGTTTGCGCATCTCACGCCTGAAGGAAACCCAGGACCGTCCTGCGGCAAAGGATTTCCACAGATGTTCCACGGGGAACATATTGTAGTTCTTTATTGTACGTACATTCCTATACTGATTGTGACGATAAAGCGCTGTCACAATTCAATTTAATGGTTCAGGATGCTTTCGCAGGTTTTGTCTGCTTTTCCAGGCGTCTGCTTTTCAGGCGTCTGCTTTTCAGACAAAGCGCGGCTCAATTCCTCAATTAGATTCGCCAGCTTGATTGGGTCCTTTTCCTGGGATGCGGCTTGGGCAACTTCTTCCCAGGGGCGGGGAGTACGGTTCTGGCTGGGCATAAATTCACTCCTATGCCCATTTCAACTCTTGCGGAGGAAATAAGTTTCGCGGTCAAGAAAAATATCTGTTGAGAAGTTTCTCCAATAATGACTCGGATGAAGGAGCTAATGCCGCCGTTGTTTTTTCGCTTGATTTATACTCTGGCCGCGAATGCGCCAGTTATATTGGCTCCCACCCTTTCGCAAAGTGCGCGAAAAGGGTGGGGCACCCTCGAGTGGAACGAAAGGGCGGGCCACCCGCCTGCCAATCTCTCTGTGGCATCGGTAAGAACCCCGATTGTACTGGTAGGGATTCAACCGAAGCTATACAGTCACAGCAACTGGGTTGGTCTAAACCCCTTCACTTTTGTCAGTGGTGTCGAAGTGCAATGCGAAGAAGTCGACGGCGGATTTACCAAGGTTACGGTTCGCGTCAACAGACTGCGTGCGGTTTTGTGGGTGGCATTCTGGATCGCGTGCAGTTTGCTGGCGGCCCGTGCGATGCCAGAACCCGGAGGAGCGATCCTAGTCATTGGAGTCGCCTGCGCCGCGTGGTTCGGCCTTGTGTGCTTCCTTGGCGGCTACCTGATCAAGAAGGAGATCAGTGACCGTTTGAAGAAACAGTAAGGCAACCAGATGTTTATGGCCCCCACTCATTCGCACAAAATGCGAACGAATGGGCACCCGGCAAAATGCGCGAAAAGGGTGGGCCACCGCTTACTAGGGTTATACTCTCCCAGGAGATGGCCACGCGCCTCAATTGGAATGATATTGAGAAAGACGAAAGGTGGGCAGACTCCCGGACGTTTATTTGAGGTAATCCAGCAGCGTATTCTGCGAGACCTTTGCTGCGGCCGCCAGCGCCGCCTGATGCGTAATCTCTGCTTGTGACAGGTCGGTTGCCGCCTTTGACAGATCCACACCCACCAGATCATTTTCCTGCGATGAAAGATTAACTTTTTCCGTTTGCAGGAAAGTCTGATTGGCATTGAGCTGATCTACGGCATTGCCATAAAATACGCGCTGTTGGGTGACGAAGTTATACGCGGTCCGGAGCTGCGTCGTGGCATTCCCGATGGCAGTTGTATCGCCACTCTGCAAAGCCGTGATGAGCCCCTGCAAAGAATTCATGACATCGCCACCGGATCCCTGGAACATCTGGTCGCCGGGCATATTTACGGTAATGCTTCGTCCCGTTCCAACCTCGACCGTATTGGTATTGGAATTTCCGTTATAGGCCACTCCCGAGGGTTGCGACGAGTCTGCAACGAACGGCGGCGTGGTCGTGGCCGTGCCGGCGAAAATATAGATGCCTTGATAAGATGTGTTCGCCAATTGCAGGACCTGCGATTGGATACCGATTACTTGCTGCGCAATTCCCTGCTGGTCCGATGCTGACAAAGTTCCGTTGGCGCCCTGCACGCCCAGCGAAATGGCCTGGTTCAGGACTTCAACCACCGAACTGAGAGTGGAGTCGGCGGTCTGAAGCTGCCCTTCAATGCTGGTCGTATTCTGAAGGTATTGGTCGGTCTGCGCGCTGCTGTTCAGATTTCCAACCAACGCAGCCGCTGCCGCGGGATCGTCGGAAGGGACGTTGACTCTTCGGCCGGTTGAAACCTGCTGCAGCGCGGTATTTTCCTGCTCTTGCGTTTGCCAGATTGCCGTAAGGATGTCCGGCGTAATGTTTGGATTTACTCGCATCTTAGATCACCTTTAACCTGCTGCTGACGCTCCCATGCCGATTACGGTTTGGGTCAATTCATCTACAGTCGAAATGACGCGGGCGGCCGCTTCAAAGGCCCGCTGATAGGTGATGAGATTCGTACTCTCCTCATCAATTGAAACGCCTGAAACTGAACCCCACTGATCGTTCAACTGGTTCAAGCTGGCGGTTCCAGCGTCCGATTCGGCCTGCGCCTGCTGGGTCAGATTGCCGACGTTAAATACGATGTTGGCAAAGCTATCGGTCGGACTCGCTCCAGAAGGTAATTCCTGGCTCTGCACAGCGGTCATTTGCGTGATGTTGCCATTGCTGCCGGCGGAACCATCGGAACTCGCAGCGATCGCGTTGGGGTCCGTAATCACAACAGAAAAGCTGGCTGCGGCCCCGGCGCCTGGGGCTGAGGAGAAAAATGCCTGCCCGGCGTTCCCATTTAGATCGGTTCCGGATTCGTGAGCCGTGTTGAAAGCAGTGGCAAACTGGCTGGCTAAAGTGTCGAGTTGATTAAGAACGCCCGGTAACACCTGGTCCCGCACCTGCAAGATGCCGCCCAGCGACCCGTTTTTTATGGAACTCGTGATGTCTTGCCCCTGGGAAAAGACATGTTCGGTGCCGGTGGAATCGGCCGCAGCTTGCAACGCGAAACTCTGTCCGCCGACTACCAGCGCAGATCCATTGGCGGTCGTGATGGTCTGCCCGTCTTTGGTCTGGATGATGGAAACATCAGTTAGTTGTGACAACTGCTGCACCAACTGCGTCTCCTGGTCCTGAATGACTCCGGGCTCCTGTCCCAATTGCTGCATCTGCGCGACCTGCGCATTCAACTTGGCAATTTGCTGCGTGAGACTGTTGATCTGGTCCACGGATTGAGAAACATTCAAGTTCAAACTTGTTTGGATATTCGAAAGGCTGGTGGAGGTTTGATTAAATGAAGTTGCCAGGTTTTGAGCATCTGTCAGTACAGCCTGGCGTTGAGGGATGCTCGTCGGATTCGTGGATAACTGGCTCAGACTATTGAAGAACGCGGTCATGTCCGCGCCAACACCTTGAGTGGAGTCAGAAAATAGTCCCTGCACCTGATTCAGGGCGGTCAATTGCGCTTGCGCGCCGCTCTGCTGCTGGGTTTCTTCTGAAATGCGCAGGTCAAGCAGTTGATCCCGAATGCTCTGGACTTTTTCCAGAGTAACTCCAGCACCATAGGTAATTCCATTTTCCACGGTGGGAGTGTTCTCCGTAAGGACGGGCACTTCACGGGTATAGCCGGGCGTATTTGCGTTTGCGATATTGTTACTGGTGACCTGTAAAGCCGCCTGATCGGCCAGAAGCGACTGCACAGACATCAGCATTGTGGAGGTTAATCCGGGCATGGGGTTAGACCTCGCACGACCACGTATGGTCCATGGATTTTTTGTCGAGGCCCGCTCCGTAGCAGCGATAGAGTCCGGAGAGTAGACCTACGGTCCGATCGGAGCGTTTTAGAAGAGCGGCGCAAACCCGGTTTTTTAGCGCGAGCGCCATATAGGCATGGCGAATCTCCGCGGCGGAGCTGACATCCGGCAGTCTTGATTCAGTAGATTTTGCTCTTAGCGAAACGATCTCGCTACAAAGTATTTCCTGCCTGGCCAAGCTTTCTTCCAACAGTGAAAGATCATTTTTTTCGAGCGCGCAAATAGCGCCCTGAACTTCATTAGACAAGGCGCGTACCCGAGCCAGATGCTCGTCATGTACTTGCTTACGGGTTCGATCGAATTCCGCCATGCGATCCAAAATTAAAAATTCTCATTTATCGCGATGACTACTTAATCGCGTCGTTTAACATCGCTTCCGCCACTTGCTGCGGATCCACCGAATACTGCCCACTCTGGACAGCCGAACGCAGGCTATCCACTTTGTCTTGCCGCACTTCCGGAGACTCCAGAGCTTTGGACGTCAAAGAACCCAGAGTCACGGAATCTTCCGAAAGCGCAGAGCTATTACTGTCTGCTTGGGTTCTGCGAGCCCTCCCACTGGAGGAGGAATTGCCCGATTTTTCAGTTTCGGCGCCCCGAAGGGGGGAATTCAGATCAATTCTCATAAGAGAAACCTCATATTCCGTAGTGGCACGTACCTAATCGGCACTCGCGTAGCGGAACTTTAGTTTTCCAATACAACTTATGAAGTTTATAAGTGCTTATTAATCTACTACTTAGCTTTTGCAACATCTCCAGCCGTCATACTTCCAGCCTCGACAGGCTGCTGATTACTGTTTTGCTGTGCCTTTTCCAGAGCCTTGCTGAGCATATGGGCAATGCCCAATCCGCCGGCTTTTGTCAGTGCCTGGGACAGGGATTGCGTTGCGATTCCTTGTAACTGGTCATGTCCGGGATCGGTCTGGTTATCGGGATCGCCGCCCGGAACGGTGGCAAAGGACTTCTCTGCCTGTTCCAGCCATTGTCCAATCAAGACGCTTTCAAAGTCCCGCGCAGATTTTTCGATTTTTGCCTTGTCTCCGCTTTTCGAATCAGACTTCAAGCCCTGGATCGCTCGAGTTCCCGCACTCTGGCTTAAGCTCATGACCGAAGGCGTCGTCAGTGGAATTCCCGCCATAACTATTGAATCTCCAATTCTGCCTGCAACCCGCCGTCGGACTTAATCGCCTGCAAAATCGCGACGACATCGGAGGCTGTTGCGCCCATCGCGTGCAAGCCATTAATCAATTCTTCAACATTGGCGCCTTCGTTCAGTTGGATCGTTTTGGCTGGCGCTTCTTCCGCCGTGACGTCCGTGTCCTTGATCACTTTGGTATCTCCCGTTTTTGAGAACGGCGAGGGCTGAGAAACTGAGAATTTGTTGATCACTTCAACCGTCAGGTCGCCGTGGATCACTGCAACGGGAGAAAGCTTTACATCTCCACCCATCACGATAGTGCCGGTCCGCTCATTCACAATTACTTTTGCGGGTGGGTGGAAGGAGATGGCCAGATTCTGCACTTCAGAAATCAAAGTCGGGACGGAAGCAATGCCGGATTGCGCGACGTTCACATCTATGCGGCGGCTATCAAGAGCAACGGCAACCGGCTTTTTGAATTCAGAGTTGATCACCGCGGCGACATCATGCGCGGCGGTGAAATCTGGATTGCGCAGAATAAATGACAGGGTTGTAAAACGGCTCAGATCAACCGAGGCGTCGCGCTCGACGATTCCGCCATCAGGAACCCGGGCTACCGTCGGATGGTTTACCTCCTTCGTATTCCCGTTCGAGCCTGCACTGTAGCCACCAAGAGTTAATGGGCCTTGAGCTTGAGCATAAACCTGGCCGTCATCGCTGTGCAGCGCTGTGAGCAGGAGAACTCCACCTTCAAGACTTTTGGCATCGCCCACAGACGATACGGTGACATCCAGGGAGGTTCCGGGACGAGCGAAAGCAGGCAATGAGGCCGTCACAATCACTGAGGCCACATTCCGTACCTGTATCGAGCCCGCTGGAATTTGCAGTCCAAGGCGTTGCAGAACGTTCGCTAATGTTTGGGTAGTAAAAACGGTCTGTTGGCGATCTCCGGTCCCCTTTAATCCGATGACAATACCGTAGCCAACCAGAGGATTGCTGCGGACTCCCTCGATGTTGGCGATATCTCGGATCAATACCCGGCTGTTTTGTTGACTATCTACCGCAACCGTATTCGGCGTCGAGTCAGCATGGATAGAGGACGGGAAAACAAAACCAACAACAAATAAAAATAACGAGGCGTAAGCGCCTAGAAGCCTCGTCGTTCGAACGTATTTTAGAAACCCACGAACCATAAAATTGCTCGCATGATCGGATTCGGCCGGGCCGTGGAATCAGAAATTACGCCCTTCCCTTTAAGTTCAATTTCAAGATTCGCCAACGCGGTTGAAGGGGCGGTATTGTCCGGGTTGATATCGCCCGGACGCAATACTCCACGCGCGAACAGCGTCTCATGCTGATTATTCATGAAGACTTCACGCTGCGCCTCCACTACCAGATTGCCGTTGGGTAGAACTGAAATTACCTGCGCCGAAACCGCGGTCAGGAGTTTGGAAGTATTGGACGAAGTTCCTTGTCCTTTTAGCTGCGTGGAGGATTGCGCTCCGAACAGTGGGTTCACGCCGCCAATCTTCAACTTCCCGGGCAATGCCGTGATGCCTGAATTTGTCTGGAAGGCCCGCTCGGAGTCCACGGCGCCTGCGGACTGCGCTGTTGTCTGTTCCAGAACCTGAAGCATGATGATGTCACCGATGCGGTGCGCTTTGTAGTCGGCGGACATATCGGTGAGGGTGCTGCCTGGAGACCATAAACTTCCCACAGTGGTCGCTGGCGCGGGAATATTTTGCTCTTGCAGCTTCTCAAGGTATTCAGCGCGGCTTTGTTGCGGATCTTTGAATTTCGTCTTCGCGAGCGCCATTGATCCCTGGAACAGAACCATCGTTCCCGCGAGCCAGACAAGATAGTGGCGAATACGAATAGAGTTTTGGTTTGTACCGATCATCTGAATGTTCCTTCCAAAAGGCCGGCCTGCACCACTTCCCCGGCGTACTTTTGTTTTCGGTCAGGACTGGAAAGCCGGATGATCTCGCCACGCTCGCCATTTTCAAGACAAATTACAGGAATCGTAATCCTAAGATTTTGATTTCTGAGGATGAGCATCGCCGATTGGCCGCCACGGACAAGAAGTTTTCCAGTAGATTTATTCCTCACTTTTTGTCCCACACGCGCATCTGTTGGCGCTGCATTCAGGAAATTTTTTGATGCTTCCACCATTTGCTGATCGTGCAGGACAACATAAAAAGGCAGGCACTCGCGATTATTCTGGCAGCGAAGAAGCGCTTTAAGATTGCCGCTCCTCCATCGGGCAACCTTCACAACAATCAACCGTGGATACTGTGCGATCGAACTTACTGGAGAAAGAAACTCCACCTGGGCGCTGTTGGCGGATACGCCTGCTTGCTGAAGGGCTTGGCTCACACGGTTCGGCGAGATGGCAAATCTTTCGGATGTCGGCGCGGCTGAAGCGTGAACGGAAAGAGTGGCGCTCACCGCGATGAAAATCAGCAGCCGCGCCATCCATCCGAAAATGCCGTTCGTTTTCTTAATCTCCGTCACTTATCTGCCTTTATCGTCCTAGACTGTTAAGGTCCTGAAACATTTGATCGGCAGCTGTAACGACACGCGAGTTTGACTCGTACGAACGCTGCGCAATGATCATCTGGATGAATTCGTCCACGACGTTGACGTTGGACTGCTCCAACATTCCTTGCTGAATGCTGCCCAAGCCTTCGGAGCCGCCCGGAGTACCCACGATAGGATCGCCGGAAGCGGTCGTCGGCAGAAGTAAGTTGTTGCCTACGCTGTTCAGGCCGCCTGGGTTGGGAAACAAAGCCAACTGAATGCTGCCGACCTGAGAAGCTTGTGTTTGTCCGGGTTGCGTGACGGAAACCGTACCGTCCGAGCCGATAGTGACGTTGGTTGCGTCCGCAGGAATTGTGATGTTCGGCTGCAATGCATTTCCATCAGCAGTCACGATGTTTCCCTGCGCATCAAGATGGAAAGAACCGGCACGCGTGTAAGCGAGGGTGCCGTCCGGCATGGTCACTTGGAAAAATCCCTGACCTTGAATTGCGATATCCAGAGGATTGCCGGTGTTGGTCATATCTCCCTGCGCCTGTACCACTTCCGTAGCCCCGGGCTTGGTTCCCAAGCCGATCTGGAGACCGGCGGCGACCGTCGTCTGCTGCGTTGCCGCAGCTCCGGGCATGATCAGGTCCTGGTAAACAAGATCAGAAAACTGCACACGACGGCGCTGGAAGCCTGATGTGCTGGAGTTCGCCAGATTGTTGGCGATGTTGTCCAAATTTAATTGCTGTGCGGTCATGCCGCTGGCTGCTGTGTAAAGTGCGCGAAGCATATTTCCCCCTTTTAACTGCTCGTAACTTTTGGAAGTTCTTGTGCCGCAATTTCATTCATATCGGTGTGGAACATAGATAGCGCGCGCTGTACAAGCTCGGCATAGCGCTGGACGGTAACCAATTGCACAGCGCTTTCCACGGGATTCACGTTTGAAGATTCCAATGCTCCCTGCTGAATGCTTGCCGTCTTCGCCGGAGTCGCGCTCTTTGCCGGGGCGGAATAGTAAGTCTTTCCAACCGCCTCCAAATTTGTCCCAGCCGGAAACTCCACCATCTTTACTTGTCCCGCGACCGCGCCGTTCACGGAAATCGTGCCGTCGGGGCTGATTGAAACCGGACCGCCGACAATTGCTATAGGGCCCTGGCTGCCAAGCACAGGGTCGCCTTCTGAGGTCACCAATTGGCCCTTAGGAGAAATATGAAAATTTCCGTTTCGTGTGTACATCGTGCCAGCGGCAGTCTGCACGCTGAAGAATCCTGACCCCTGAATCGCCAAGTCCAAATCGTTGCCGGTGTGTTCCAGATTGCCTTGTGAAAGGTCGAGGCTCGTTCCACCAAGAACACCAAAGTTGTTAATGGCCTTGTTTAGCGGAGAGACCGAAACTCCGGAGGCCGTCGCCAGAAGCGAACTAAAAACGTCATGTTGGGCGCGGTAACCAGGCGTGCTGGTATTGGCGAGGTTATTCGCAACCATATCCAACGACTGGGTGCGTGCCATGAGCGCTGTACACGCCGCGTAGAATCCGCTGTCCATAGATCCTCCGGCATAAGTACAAGCACGGACATGGCCAGGAAAAGTTTTTGTAAGTGATTGAAGAATCGCGGACGGCGATACAGGGGATGAGAGGGCAATTAGGTTCGCGGACGGCCGCGGGGATCGTACGGACAAATCACCCTTCGAAAATTAACCCCAAATGAGTTTCTTACTATGTAATATCGTGGCCGCCAGCGAGCATCATTTCCATGAGCTGAACCCACTCAGTCGCAGAGCCAGCGATTTTCCAGAGAGTATAGGACGGCAGAGATTCTATCGCTTCTTCATGGCCTCGAATAACGCTTGCTAAAGTGGGGGGGAGATTCCACGCACGCGCCAATGCGTATCCCAACTCTTTTAGATTTGAAGCTTCAAACTCTGGGATTCGCCATCCAAGTAGAATGGGCAGTCTGCCGATCTGATGAAGAAGCCCGGCCATGTAAGCATCCGCGGGTGTGACCTCAGTTTCACTAACCGCAAGCTCCTCCGCGATCAAAGCGATCAAATGCGAATGCATCCAGAATCTGGCGCACACATTGATTCCAACTTCTCCCGAAGGGTGTTGAGACAACACCGGAATACTCGCAATTAGCGTTTTTAGCCGGTCGAGTCCGAACTGGACCACAATTTCTTCGATGGAGGGCAGCACGCCGAATGGTTCGAATTGCTCTCCGTCGGACAACCGCAAGAGATGAACGACCAAACCAAGGTCACTGCGAACGACTACACCCACGGCGTTCAGGTCCACGGCATCTTCGGCAAGAAGTTTTTCTAACCGGAACAAAGTGGTGGGCAGCACAGGTACATCAGGAATGGCCGTGCCATCGGTTTTTTCCGCTATCGGACGTCGCAACGGAGACGAGAACTCAGTGCACTGCGTGAGGGCCAGCCGGCGATGATAGTTCTGATTTTCGGACATCGAGATTACCCGTGGCTAATTCATCGGCCATAGGCTCTCTCGTCTTTAGTAGTGGTCGGGTAACCGAAATAAGATGTCCAGATTCTGTTTTGCGCCGGTAATACGGGCCCACATGTAATCCTGACAAATGCCGAACCGCGCTCCTGTCGCCCCACATTGCAGAAGGTAATTCCGGCTTATCGTCGCCATCTCTGCAATTGAATTCTTACGATCAAAAAGCACTTCATTTTGCCGGAAGGTACGCGTTGTAACTCGCAGTGCATTCTCAAATGCGGTCGCTTTGATAAAGCATGCGCTCACTGAAAATGACGTTACGCTTTCGATCGTGTAAAGCAGTTGATGATGAACGGCGTCCACGAACCCCAATAACAATTTGCGTTCTCGCTCAACACAATGCAACGGTAGCGCACGATAGCTTTCCATCAAACGCCTGGGCATTTGAATATCCGCTGGCAATTTAGGGACTTCCACATTGAATGTCGGGCAGCCCCATTGGGCGGCAAGAGCAGAAGTCACCTGTTCTTCGGTGGCAAATCCAAGGCGCTGCACAATATTGCTGACATTTTCGCCAGTCTCGCGTTGCTCGGCGAGCACTTGTTTGAGTTGGTCGGCACTCAGGATTTCTCGCGAGAACAACAGTAGAGCCAACGGCATACGAGGCGCGCGGGCGGAATCATTTTTCCCACGCGACGTGAGCAATGCCGTGATGCATTCTTTTGCGCCAAGCTCAAAGCACTCGGAACCACAGTACCATTGCCCGGCAACATCAAACCCTCTTTGCCGCCAGGCGGCAATATGGAAGGTGTTCTTCTTGCAATCAGAATTCGAGCACCTTGGCATCAGCTGCGCAACGCGCGAAGAAATTCGGGAAACTTCGTGAATCGCTGAAATTCTCATTCCGTGTCACTTTCTAAATTCACTTTCAAATTGTCTTTTCATCAAACGATTGATCTTTTAGCGCCGCGCGCAGCTTGGGAATTGCAACCGCATGAATTTGCGATACTCGCGATTCCACAATTTGCATGACTGCGGCAATTTCCTTCATCGTCAGTTCTTCTTTGTAATAAAGAGTCAGGACCATTTGTTCCTTTTCGGACAATTTGCCGATCGCTTGTGCGAGCCGGTCACGGACTTCCGTGCGCAGGCAAAGATCAAACGGGTTCTCTTCCCTGCTTGGAGCCGATTCGATAAGGTCTTGCTTTTCCGACCGGTCATAGACGGCATTGACTTGTTGCCCTACTAATGTAAGACCGTCCAATTGCCGGGCAAGGTCATGGAATTTAGTAAGAGAAATGCCCATCTCTTCCGCAATCTCTTCTTCTCCCGGCTGCCGTCCGAGCTTCGCCGACAGCGCTGAAATTACTTCCTCAATGCGGCGGCCCGTGCGTCGCAGCGGACGCGACGCCCAATCAAGCTCGCGAAGACTGTCTAAGATTGCGCCTCTTACGCGAAATTTGGCGTAGGACTTGAATGGGACTGATTTGCTTGCGTCATAGGTCCGGATGGATTCAATGAGACCAATGACTCCGGCATGCACCAGATCTTCGAAAGGGGTATGTTGGGGCAAGCGTTCATACACACGCCGGGCGATATAGTACACTTGCGGCAATTCCTTTAGAACGAGTTGGTCTCGATCTTCTGTTTCTTCCAACTTCTCTTTGTAAGCCATCTCTGCGTGTGTCATAAGACCCTCAAGTAAAATTTTGTCTCTATCGCACAGCTCCGAGCGAACGTACTGGAATCGTAGGGGGAATTTCTGTTGGTGCAAGCACAACGATTTTCGGCATCAATGGTTCCAAGAGCCTGCGTAAATGGAACCGGCTCGGTGACGAGCACAAAAGTACGGGCGGGGAGTTTGCAATCTGTTCGCCGAACAGCCCGCGCAGCCCATCAAGGATTCGCCGCCCAATATTCGGCTGCAACGCCATAGGGTTGGAAACTGATGCCTGAGGATTCATCATCCGTGCGCATTCTTCTTCAATTGAGCGGTCCAGCGTCACAATTTTCAATTCGCCTTGCTCATCGAGCAGGGGGCGAACCAGTGCGCGCCCTAGTACGTGACGAACTGCTTCCACGAGCAGGATCGTGTTCTTGTTCAGCGGCGCTGTTTCCAGGAGTGTTTCCAGGATCGTTCCCAGATCGCGGATCGAAACATTCTCACGAAGCAACTGCTGCAATACTTTTTGGACTTCACCAAGCGTCATCAATTTCGGCACTAGCTCTTCCACCAGTTTCGGATGCGATTCACCCAAACGATCGATAAGCCGCTTGGTTTCTTGTCGCGTCAATAACTGGTAGGCATTCTGTTTCACCACTTCACTTAAGTGCGTTGCCAAGGCCGAAGTGTGGTCAACAACGACGTATCCCGCCGCAAGGGCCTGCGGTTGCAGGTCGGGGGTAATCCACCGGGCCGCAACGTTGAATGCCGGCTCTCGCGTCTCTTGCCCGGGGATCGGCGTAGGCGAAGCTTTAGAGCTGATAGCCAACAGACAGTCTCGACGCATCTCCCATCGAGCAATTTCCACGCCGCGCAGGTAAATCACATATTCCCGTTCTTTTAGCGCGAGGTTGTCCGTAATGTGAATGGGGGGAACTAGAAAGCCCAGTTGTCCAGCCAACTGTTTGCGCAGGGAGCGCACTTTGCCGAGTAGTTGCCCCCCCTGTTTAGCGTCCACTAGTGGGACAAGGCCGACGCCGACCTCAAGCATTAGTTCATCGAGCTTAATCGCGGCTTCGAACGGATCTGGCGCAGTGCCCGCGCCCGCTTGAGATTTGGCAACGGTTCCCTTCACTGCCGCGGGTTGGCTCTGCTCATCCGTTTCGGCGGGCAGACGGCGCGCAAGCACAACCATTAAGACAGCCATGAGCCCGAACGAAAGTTTCGGCAGGCCAGGAATCAACGCCAGGCCAAACATTACACAGCCCGCAATCCATAGGGCGCGGCGCTTGCCAAACAATTGCTTGCCCAGATCGGCGCCCAGGGTGCTCTCTGACGAAGCTCTTGTGACCACAATGCCGCCCGCCACGGAAACGAGCAGCGACGGAATCATGGTAACCAGGCCATCGCCAACGGTCAGCACAGTGTAGTTTTGAAGAGCTTCCATGAATGGCGTGCCGTGCTGAAAAACGCCAATCAAGAACCCTGCGATGATGTTGATTGCAGTAATTAATATCGTGGCCAACGCGTCGCGCTGGCTGAAGCGCGCCGCGCCGTCCATCGCGCCATAAAATTCGGCTTCACGGCTAATTTGTTCGCGGCGTGACCGCGCCTGGATCTCATCGATCAATCCCGCGTTCAAATCGGCATCAATCGCCATCTGTTTGCCAGGCATCGCATCCAGCGTGAACCGCGCTGTAACTTCCGCGGTGCGGACTGCGCCATGACTTACCACCATGTATTGAATGGCGATCAAAGCTAGGAACAAGACGAAACCGACGACGTAATTCCCGCCAACCACGAATTTGCCAAAAGCTTGAATGACGTTGCCCGCCGCGGCGGAGCCTTCGCTTCCATGCAGCAAGATTCGCCGGCTGCTTGCCAAGTCGAGCGAAAGTCTGAACAACGTGAGCAATAACAACAAACTGGGAAATACTGAAAATTGAACCGGGCGGAGAATTTGAACTGCCACCAGCAAAACCAAAACCGACGCAGTAATGCTGAATGCCAGAAGAAGATCAACCATGAACGCAGGCAGAGGAATAAGCATGACAAAAACCATGCAGACGGCTCCCGCCGGGAGCAGCCAATCGAGGCCTGACTTCCTTCCTGCATTCGCAGCTTTTGGTTTATCTGCCATATTTCCCTTTCACTCTTCTCGAACTACCGTGCCGGAAGACCACTTCTGTATTGCTTCGCCTGGGCGTGCGTCCGGAAAACAAACGCCAGAATTTCCGCGACCGCCGTGTACAGTTTTGCCGGTATCGGCCTTCCCACATCCACCGTCTTAAATAACGCCTGGGCCAATGGCGGGTTCTCCATGACCGGAATTTCGTGCCACCGCGCTACCTCTTTGATCTCCTGTGCCAGCAAATCTCTGCCTTTGGCGACGACTACAGGCGCTTCCATCTCCGGGTCGTACTTCAAGGCCACCGCAAAGTGCGTCGGATTTGTAATCACTACGCTGGCTTTTTCGGTGTCCCGCAGCATTTGCCGACGTCTCATTTGCCGCTGCATGCGACGAATTCGCCCTTTTACTTCGGGATTGCCGTCGCTTTGTCTCGAGTCGTCCTTCACTTCCTGTTTGCTCATCTTCAAGTCGCCTTCCAGCTTCCACCAGACGAGCAGATAATCCGCCCCGGCCCAGGCGACCAGAACCAGTCCGGACTTCCAACTGAGACTCCACAATGCGCTGGCCAAAAAACTCGCGAAGGCTCGCGTACTGAGACTCGCTGACTCGACAACCTTCTGCCAGTGATTTTGTATGGTGGCAACGCCAATCCACAAAATGACCGAGAACGGAATCAGCGATTTCAAAATTCCGCTGAGACCCGCCAAGGAAAACATCTGTCCCAATTTGCCGACGGGATTCATCTTTTCGATTTTCGGCGTCAGCGCTTCCGGTGAAAAAATAAGTCCGCCCTGCAGCAAACCTCCAGTCAGTGAGCACACCCACGCTGTCAACAGGACCGGAACTGACCAACGCAGAACCGCAACTGCGCTCCAGAACATGATCGGGCCGCCCGCCGAGAGAGGTTCCGTGATCGAAATGTCGAGCGAACTTTGCAGAAGACCATGGAACTGGCGCACTGCTTCCGGCACCTGGAAGGCGATCACAGCCATTCCGCCTCCCCACGCAAGCGCAGTAGATAGTTCCCGCGAACGGGCGATTTGCCCCTGGTCGCGCGCCTTTTTGCGTCGCTGCGCTGTAGGTTTTTCTGTCTTGTTTGAATCCGCCATAGTTCATGACCGCGCCAGATGCAACACTTGTTCTGTATAAGAAATCGATTCCCGGAAGTACCTCTCAAACAATCCGGGCCAGTAGTGGAGTGAAGCCAGTAATATCGCAATTCCCAACATGCTTTTAAGCGCAGTGCCCAGCAGCATGACCGGCAGTTGAGGCGAAGCCTTTGACAACAGCCCCAGGACAAGGTCCGCGAGCATTGTCGCGCCGAGCACGGGGGCGGCAAGCTGTAAACCTGTTTCAAGAATGGCGCTGCCTTCATGGAGCAGCGCCTGCGCGAACATCGGATGGATTGCGGCCGTACCCGGAGGCAAATAGGTAAAGCTGTTGGCAATCGCGCGCACAATCCACTGGTGAACATTCAGCTCAAGGAAGATCAACATTGCGAGGGTCTGATGAAACACGGACATCACGGTTGACTCAACCTGCGTGGTCGGATCGAGAATGTTGACCAGCGAATATCCCATTTGCGTACTCAAAATCTGTCCCGCGAGTTGCGCGGCTTCAAAAGCAACGTTCGTCGTTATCCCAATCGCAATCCCTATGAGTAACTCGCTTCCCACAAGTAGCGGCCAATGAGGCAGCGACACATTCATTGCGTGGATTGAATAAATTGGATACAGTACGGCCGTCAGCGCGATGGTCAACGCTGCTTTGATCTGCATAGGGATCACATTACTGCCGAAGAACGGCGCGAAGATCATCAACCCTGAGATCCGAAATCCGATCACAAGTACCGGGGCAATGATCTGCATGACAGAGATTTCCATATATATTTCAACGCATGTACGGGTGAAAATCCGAAAGCAATTGCACCGTGAACTGGCACAGTTGACGCCACATCCACGGCATAAGAAAAAATGTTCCTGTTGCAACGGCCAGTAATCTGGGCACGGTGGAAAGTGTGGCTTCCTGCAGCGACGTCAACACTTGCACAATGTTCACCAGCAGGCTCACAACAATCGCCAATGCCAAAATGGGGCTGCCCACCAGGAAGACCTCTTTCATCGTCATGCGGCCCAAATCCACTGCTTGTTCAACCGGCATATCAGTTAAAGCTCCTCATTAAAGAACCGATCAGCAAATGCCATCCATCCACCATCACGAACAACAACAGCTTTAACGGCGTTGAAATCACAACAGGTGGCAGTTGCAGCATGCCGACGGATGTAGAAACGGAAGCGACAATCATGTCTATGACCAGAAAAGGCAGAAATAAAACAGCGCCGATCTGAAAGCCGACTTTCAGTTCGGACAGGATGTAAGCGGGCAGCAGCACTCTTAAAGAAACGTCCTCGGGAGTGCGTGGCCTGGGCTCTTTTGCCAGGTCCACGAACAAGGCAACGTCTTTGTCGCGGACGTAATGCAACATGAAGTGCCGCACGGGTTCCTCGCCTCTCTCGATCGCCTGCATAGCGGTAATCCGTCCCGCCTGAAGCGGCTCGATAGATGTTGCGTAAACGGAAGCGCCAACTGGCTGCATCAGGAAGAATGTGAGTACCAGCGCCAGACCGATTAAAGTCTGATTGGTAGGAGTAGTTTGCAGACCCAACGCCTGACGAAGAAAGTGGAAGACAATCAGCAGCCGGGCAAATGGCGTCATGCATAAAAGCAGTGACGGAATCAGCGTAAGAAAGGTCAGCAGGACCACGATGGTCCACGGCACTGATCCCTTGCCTACTCCTGAAATTTTGATTTCGCTGGGATCCGAAGGCGTGGACGAAAATTGCGCTGGAGTACCCTCTTGCGAATCCGACCCGGCGGAGGCGGTGGGAGTGCCAGAATATCCGGACACGCCTGCGGCGAACGTGCCCGTGCTCCCGAGTAGGACCAGCAAGAGCAGCGCCAGTCTGCCAATGCGATTCCCGATTTTCATCCCTATTTCCGGTCCTGTTCATAGCTTTCGTTCAGAACATTTGCAAATGTGGCGGTGTTGCCGACGCTGGCCAACAAGGAAAGTGAATTTGGAGATCCGCCGAGCAAAAACTCCCGCCCGTCCAACTGAACCACGGCGATGAAGCGCTTCTCGCCGAGGGATACGCTTTCGCAAACCCGCAAGCGCTTCTTCGCGGGCTGAATTTTTACGTTCCTGCGTGCCCAGCGAAAAAACTCTGCGACGTCATCAATCCCGTTTTGCACGAAGGAATTCAATGTTTTTGGTTTTTCAGCTTCTTCCGCGGGAAGAATTCTGATTGCTGCGGAGCTTGGAGAGCTCCCTGTTTTCTTTCCACTCCAGAATCCAGTATGTGTCGAAGCAGGGTTCATGCCAGCTCCGTAATCCGCACTGCCAGGCGGCTTCCAATCACTTCAAACTCAGTCCATCCAATTAAAAGCCCGTTTGCGCGCAACGGAATATCACTCGTGAAGTGGCAAGTTGTTTCCACAACCGCTCCCTTGTTCAATTGCAAAAGTTCACCTACCTTAAAATTTTCAATTGAGATCTCGAGCGAAAGCTGACAAGTCAGCCATCCGAATCTCTCTACCATCGCGGGGGCAGAAATCGGTTGAGGGACGGATTTGTCACCCTCACCCGTGGATTGTTCTTTGGCACGTTGGACTGCTGCATCCATATGGAGTTCTTCTCACGATGCAGAAGTGCAATTCCAATACCTGACGCTGAGAAAAAATGGAAAGGAAAAAAGCGGTGAAGTGGCGTGTAGAAACAACAATTTACGGGCGGGTGATTACGCCCGTACATGTACGCACAGTGCGTGCGTGATTAGAAGGAAAATAGAAAGCGAGGGCGCACGTATCGTGATTGTCCACGAACGCGTGCGGCCCTCTCATCGAATGTTAAGTTGCGGCAAACCAGCCGCTAACTTGACTTTAGGTTAATGGTGTCTTGTGTGATCTGGTCAAATGTCGTTACTACGCGAGCATTCGCCTCAAACCCACGCTGAGTGACGATCAATTCTGTAAATTCCTGCGAAATATCCACATTCGAAAGTTCCAACGCGCCGCCGGAAATTGAACCCCGGCCGCCCGTGTTAGCAGTACCGATTACAGCAGAGCCCGAAGCGAGGGTCGCCGTGTAATCGTTGTTTCCCGTCCGCTCAAGTCCCTGGTTATTGGCAAAGTTTGCCAGGGCCAACTGCGCGATTGCTTGAGTCTGCCCATTGCTGAAGGAGCCCTGGACAATCCCGTCGGAATCAATGGTGAAGCTCTGCAAGGTGCCACTGCCGTAGCCGTCCTGATTGGTAGTGGAGGTTGTACTGGGCGAGGCAACCTGGGTAAGGGTCGGCGTGCCATTCGCGTCGAGCAGATTCCATGAGAATGTAAGCGGGCTTGCACCGTCCGCCAGATTCGCAACATTGATTCCGGTTATGTCGGCGGGAGGAGTTGTGGTCGTGCCTGTGCCGCCGGCGCCGGTGGATGTGGACACTAACTGCCCATTGCCATCAAACGTCAGTGATCCACTATTAACCACCACCGGACCCGTGGCGCCAGCCACATCCGCTTGCGGAATCGTAACGTTGTAATCCCAGGCGTTCGCAGCGGTCTTTGTAAACTGGAACGTTAGAACGTGCGAATTGCCAAGCGAATCGTAAACGGTGACCGGAGTTGAAAAGGGGGTGCTTCCCACAGCCGCGGTGGCGTCGAGGTTGGTTCCCATGGCGACACTGCCCGTCGGATTCGGCGGGCTGATGGTGCCCTGTCCAAGAAAAATAGATCCCAGGCCCGCTCCAGTGTTAATGACTCCGTTCACTGCCGGATATCCCAAAACTGAAGATCCGTCGGGCGCCACGAGCTTGCCTGTGGGATCTACGCCGAAACCGCCATCGCGCGTAAATTGCAGTCCGCCCCCATCCTGTTGGGTCACGAAAAATCCGTTGCCCGTGACTGCAACGTCGGTGGGAACCCCAGTATTGTTGACGTTGCCATTTGTGAAGTTTGCCGTGATGGAACCGACAGCCGCTCCAGCGCCAATCTGCATCGGATCACCGGAACCGGTTGTGCCCATTGTCTGATAAAAGAGGTCCTTAAAATTTGCCTGCTCGTCTTTGTAGCCAACCGTGTTCAGGTTAGCCAGGTTATTCGAGATTACCGAGAGCGCATTCGAGCTGGCGGTAAGGCCGGAAAGTGGAATCGAAAATAAAGGCATTAGTTTCCTCCCGTCGGCTGGGTTGTAGTCCCGGTGGTTGAATCGGTGCCAGCTGCGGATTGCAGTGTTTGGTTAATTTGAATCAACTGATCAAGCTGGTTCATGGACAACATCTGTCCTACCATTTGCATAGGATCCATCGGGGATGTGGGGTCCTGTGATTTCAATTCCGTGACCAACAGGCTCAAGAATGTATCCTGTGAATCCAGCGCGCTGGTGTCGGAACTTGTCGCGGGTGTTTGCGGCTGCGTTGAAGTGGCTGCCGCCGGGTTTGCTGCGATTGCATTTATGCTGCTCATAGACTTCTCTCCTTACCTAACTCATTTTCCTGGTTGCTGCTAAAAATCAAATGTGAATATCAAGCCCAGCATCCGCATCCAGCGATTCGCTGGACAGAATCGCAGTGCGGGAGAAATTCTCTGTCCCCGCGTACGGAATCCGTTCCACGGGTGTTTGCGAACCATTACCCTGCCCACTTCTTTGTTCAGAACCTGAAAAAGTTCCATTCGTCTGGCTTTGCAGCAAAATGTTCGCAGTCGACATCTGATGTTCTGAAAGGCGCTCTTGCAGGCTCGGCAAATTCGCCGCCAGCATATGCCCAAGCTCGTTATGTTCGACGGAAATTTCGGCGGTAAGCTGGTTGTGCGCCATGGATGTACGAATGTCGATGCCTCCCATGTCTCCAACCTGCATGCCCACGCGCAACTCAGCTTGACCTAATCTCTCCACCAGTTTTGCTGATTGCAGCAATCCGGGTGAAACCGGCAGATCGGAATTGTGTATTTCTACATTCTGCTGTAAAGCCGCTTGCAGATTGTTGCCAGCAACGGCATTTTTGAGCGGGGTCTGAGTATGCGGAGAAGCACCGCTTGCTACCGGTGCTACATGAAGTTGTTGGGCAACAACTGAATGAAAGGCTGTATTCCCAATTGAGATCGCAGGATCATTGGGAGAAGGAGCTTGCTGGCCATCCTGTTGATTGAGTTGCCCTTCATCTTTACGAACAGCTGCTTTGATAGCTGCACTAGAATCATTGTCTTTGGAGCTCTTGGCTGGGTCGCCGGAAACCTGCGTTGTAATGTTGCTTCCCTTTTCACCAGTTTGCGCGGAATCCGAAAACTTATTGTTCGGCAGATTCGCCTGGCTGGCATCCTGATTCGGCACAACCACCACAGGATTGGCTGCCAGCGCTAGTGGATCAGTGACGCCTGCAGCGGGGCTCGCAACGGGCACGGGAAGCGTTGGGGATGAATCGGCAACCTGAGGCGCTTCTTTTGCTTTACCGGGGGTTCCTTCGACATGCTTCGGTAGAGCGATCGCGTTTTCGCTTACAGATTTTTCGAGTTCACTGAGCGCGGATTTTGCATTCTTCGAAGTGCTAGCCGGAGATTGCTCGTTGTTCAGCGAAGACAACGCTTCTAAATTGTCTTCTGCGTCGTCATCTTCATCTTGTGTGTGTGTTGCTAGGCTTGAGTTCTGGCCTGAGGTATTGTTCCCAAGCGCATCTGCCGCAGAATTTTTATTTGCGAATACGCTTTGTAAGCGATCCAGTGGGCCATTCCCGCCGTTCAGAAATATTGCGGTAGGCGAGGTTTTCTCGTCATTTTTATTGACATCAGTGTTGTCTGGTGACGGCGCTTGGCCGGAAATTGTGTCCGATGGCACTGGAACTGGGACTGGGACCGCTGCAACCGGTGTAGGGAGCACAAGAACCGTCGGCATGGGAGTAACCGATTCGGCCGTTCTCGCAGCCTGATCTTTTTCTTTGTCCGCGCCTTTTTTGGCTGCAACAGCGGAATTGCCGGTGTTGGGTGCACTGCCATCAGCAACGGCGGGGTCTGCGTTGCCGGCATCGGCTTTATCGAGGGCGTTTGTATTTGTTCCGGGCTGCGCGGCATTCAGGTTTGACAAAGAAGGATCGATCAAACCATTCGAGGCTTGAAACTCCTGCGTGAGCAAACTCAGGAAAATATCCGCACCACCACTTGGTGCGCCCGCCGGCGGCTTAGGTGCATTCACTCCGATTTGTGGGATGGCAGAAATCACACTTGTCCTTTGGCAACAGTGCAATTGCAAGCCACAGGCCAAAATTTCCAAATTAGAAAGCTCTCCCGGAATTGCACTAGCTCTTTAAGAGTTAAAGAGTTTTAAGGTATGTGCCGATTAGAAAGGTGCGTCGATTGTTGAGGAATGGTGTCACTAGGCAAACTTTGCCCGAACGCTACTAGGCAAAGTGTGCCTACTTGCGCTTGAGCCGCGCCAAAAATAGATCGTCGGTCAAGGTTTGTTGCCGCTTGGTCGCTTCTTGCAGGTAATCAAAATATTGCTTCTCGCGAAGGCTATCCAATACTTCTCGCTTTTGCCTCGCCAGGGAATAAATTTTTAGCTGTTGATCTTTCTTGGCCGTCAGCTGCAACGATAATGCCTTCAAGGAGTCCACGTGCCGTTCAATCGCAAATACTTGCTCATACAGACTCTGCAATAGAACTGACGGCATGCCTTCGGTCAGCTGAGAATTTCGCGACTGTTCGAGCTCGGATCTTTGCAACCCTGCCGCGTCAATCTCATTCTTGATCCTGGCGATTTCCTGATTGATTCTTTCCAGATTGAGATATTCCTGGTGCTCGATGGCCTTTCGCAGATTCAACACCGCCGCAAGCGAGAATCGAAATGCCATGGCTAGAGAGGTAAGGACAAGACCTGTCGCAGAGTTTCAGAGTGTACGACTGCTTCCTGCGGCCCCTGTCGCAGAAATTTGGTGATTTCGGGTAAGGCTTGAATGGCTTTATCCAGGACCGGATCTGTTCCTTTTTGATAAGCGCCAATACGAACCAAATCTTCGGCCCGGGAGTAAGCAGACAGCAGCATCCGGGCGGCTGATGCTTTATCCAGATGCTCCCGCGAGCAGACATTCGGCATCAATCGGCTCAGGCTATCCACGACGGAAATCGGCGGATAGTGATTGCGCAAGCTTAAATTGCGGTCCAGGATCACGTGCCCATCAAGAAGCGATCGTACTGTGTCCACAATGGGGTCCTGTTGATCGTCGCCCTCCATGAGCACGGTATAAAAAGCAGTAATGCTTCCTTCGGAAAACCGTCCGGCCCGCTCAACCAGGCGCGCCAGCATGGAGAGTACGGATGGGGTATAGCCCTTTGCTGTAGGGGGCTCGCCAGCCGCCAGGCCAATCTCTCGCTGGGCCATGGCGAATCGCGTCAATGAATCCACCACCAAAAGTACATTTTGGCCCTGTGCTGAAAAATATTCGGCGACGGCGGTCGCCGCGAGAGCAGCGCGAATCTTCAATAGCGGAGATTGGTCGGAAGTAGAAACCACCACCACGGATTTTCGCCGCCCTTCAGGGCCAAGCGCCTCCAAAAATTCTCCAACTTCCCTACCGCGCTCACCCACGAGGGCAAGAACTGTGAGGTCCGCTTCCGTTCCTCTGGTCATCATGCCGATCAATGTGCTTTTTCCTACACCACTGCCTCCGAAAATGCCCACGCGCTGTCCACGTCCACAGGTTACGAATCCGTCAATCGCACGAATTCCACATGCAAGCGGCTCATTGATGAGTTTTCGGCTCAAAGGCAATGGAGCGGAACCATCCACGGGAATTGACTTTTTACTTTGGTGTTCCAGCCGGGAATCAAGCGGTTTCCCAGTCGCATCAATGACCCTTCCAAGAAGGCTAGGGCCTACGCGGATCGAAGGCTTGGCACCCCATGTCACAATCCGGTCGCCGAATCGGATTCCACGCGGTTTCTCCAGAGTCATGGAAAGAACCGTGGAACCACGGAAGCCGACGATTTCCCCCGCGAAGATTGCTCCGCTTGAACTTACGATTTCGCAGGTCTCTCCAACTGAACAGAAGGGCCCCGTAGATTCAATCAGGTTGCCCAGGACTTGCGTGACCTGCCCTTGCCAGCGAACACTGGAATTTCCCTCCAGCCAGTCGTGGTACGAATCTAGAGGAACCGTTTTCATTTTGTGGTGGGCCGCTGGGCCAGCAGATCAAAAAAACCCTTCTCAATTTCTTTTAATTGCGCATCCACGCTCATCACGGCAGAACCGCTTTCAGTTTCCAGAACACAATCCATGGGCTTCAGCGACGCGTCCTGGATGATTTGGATGTTAGGAGTTTCACTAAAATATTGTTGCCATTTAGAAAGGTCTTCGCCGCTGACACGGACCGACACCTTGGTATTCTGCTGTAGTTTTTCAACGGCCACCTTCACGATTCCCGCAATAAGCATCGGATCAACCTGAGCCTCACGATGCAGGATTTTCGACGCAATGGAGAGCGCAAGTCGAACCAGCTCTGTTTCCACCTTCGAGTAATATTCTTCCCGCTCCCGCTGAAAGTCCGCAAGAAGCTGTCCCAGTTTCTTGCGCCCTTCGGCAGCTTCGGCTTCGAGGCTTGCCCGGGCGTTTTTCTCACCCTCGCGCAAGCCGTCGGCTCGCGCTTCAAGAACAATCCGGGAAAGTTCGGTGTCGCTGATTCGGGGGGTATCGTCAGCCTTTTTTACTTTTTGGGTAGGCCCGTCGCTTTTCACTGCAGGGGGTTGTCCCGAGGCCTGCTCAGCAGAGGCATCCTGGTAGAGAAACGATTCCACATCCTCGGAGCTAAGACTCTGCGAATTGCTAGACGACGAATTCATCATCCCCCTCGTTTTTCAGAATGACTTTGCCATCCGCTTCCAGCTTGCGCAAGAGAGTGACCGCTTCCTGCTGCGCCTGGGCAACATCTTTTCCGCGGATCGGCCCCATCGTTTCCATGTCTTCTTTCAACATTTCCACGGCACGGGAAGACATTGCCCGGAAAATATGGGTCTTCAGTTCCGTGCTTGCGCCTTTCAAAGCCGTCGCCAGAAGTTTTTTGTCCATTGTTCCCAACCATTCACGAATAGAGGTATCCGGAACCCCTACAAGATCTTCAAACGTAAACATTAGATTCCGGATATTGACGGCCAGCTTGGCATCGTCATGTTCGATTGTTTCCAAAATAGTTTTTGCCGTGGTGGAATCCAGACGATTCATTACGTCCGCGACGCTCTTAAACCCGGCATACGTCTTGCGGCTCTGCTCGCCCAGCGATTGCAGCCTGCGGTTGAGCACAACCGAAACTTTTTCTGCCATCTCCGGAGAAAACTGCCGCAACTGCGCCAGGCGTTTTACCGATTCAGCTCGTACCTGCTCGGGAAGACGCATCAAGAGGGCGGACGCTTGCTTCCCATCGAGGTGAGCCAGAATCAACGCAATCGTCTGGGGGTGTTCGCCTTCCAGAAATTTTGCTAATTGCTGCGGATCGGCCTTTTGCAGAGAATCCAGTTGCCCCGCACTCAGTTCTTGTAATCG
>DASXFN010000091.1:0-110367 GCA_036489565.1 Terriglobales bacterium | reverse complement strand
AGACGCTTGCTGTAAGCCCCATTGCCCATGCCCCGCAATTCTTTAATGGTGACGTAGTAGCTCTTGCTCTCCTGCACTCCGGTATAGGCTAAGTAGCCCATGGACAATAGGATGAGAACGACGGCGGAACCAAATTTCAGATATTTATTGACTTCTTTGGACATGGCAAGAACTGCGCGTACAGAAAACTTTACGCTGCACGAATGCGGCGGTCAAGCCGCCATGGAATGAGGCAATAGGAGAACTCAGGTTCCTTCCGTTACAATCCTATGTACCTCAATTTCTGGGGAATTTCATAAACATGATTCATCCTTGGCATGATGTAACACCGGGCGAAAACCTGCCCGACGAGTTCAACAGCGTTATCGAGATTCCCTTCGGCTCCAGCGTGAAGTACGAACTGGACAAGACCAGTGGTCTCATCAAGCTCGATCGGGTACTGTATTCGGCGGTTTATTATCCGGCCAACTACGGATTCATTCCGCAGACGCTCGCCGAAGACGACGATCCACTCGATGTGCTCGTCCTCTGCCAGGAAACTGTCGTGCCGCTGACCATCATCCATGCCCGCACCATCGGACTCATGACCATGATTGACTCCGGTAAGAAAGACCACAAAATCATCGCGGTCGCCACTGAAGACCCGGAATTCAACGTGTATCGCGAAGCTTCGGAGATGCCTCCACATCGGCTGATCATGCTGCGCCGTTTTTTCCAGGATTACAAGCAACTGGAGGGCAAAGCCGTGGAAGTGGACGACTTCCGCCCGGCGAAAGAAGCGTACCCGATCATTAGCGATGCGCTTCATCGTTACAGCGAACAGCGGCGCAAGGGATTCGCGGCGAAAAAGGGCGTCTAACCCGATGCTATGCGTTGAGTCGGAGTTCTGGGCGAACCCCAGATTTTTGTCATTTCGAGGGGACGTGCTCGCGGCGAGGTGATTACAACCGCTTTAGCAGACCGGCCAATTCGCTCACGCTTTCGATCACCGCCTCCGCTCCTGCAAATTCACACCCGCGCGTAAACTCATGCGGAACCACCACACAACGCAGCCCTGCCGCCCGCGCCGCCGATAGTCCCCTTTCAGTATCTTCAATCGCAACAGATTTCTCCGCCGCGATTCCCAAACGCCGCAGTGCTGTCAAATACGGTTCTGGATTGGGCTTGCTCTTCCCATAGTCTTCCCGCGCCAGCACGAATTCAAAGTATTTCCATATCTCTGTCTTCTCGTGCATTACGTCAAAATGGACTCGCCGCGAACTGGTCACAATAGCCATTCGATATTTGTTGTGCAGCTCGCGTAATGTTTCCGAAACCTCGGGGAACAGCAGCGGTTCAGCCCGCAGCAATCCTGAGTAAATTTCATCCCGTTCCAGCCGCAGAGCGGCCACCTGTTCTGCCGTCCAGCCTTTTTTGTCCACCAGAGAGAACAGGCTTCGCCCCTGCCGCAACGAAATGTCCTTATACAGATCAAGCGTCAGTTCAATGCGCGCCCGCGCTAACGCCTGTCGCGTCGCCTGAAAGTACAGTCGCTCCGTATCCACCAGTACGCCGTCGTTGTCCCAAAGGATCGCTTCGACCATTCATCCAGCTTACAGATAAAGACGAACTTAATTTCTTGTCATTCCGAACCAATTTATTGGCGAGGAATCTGCTTCGGGTCGCATCGCAATGCTACTCGAATGATAAAAGTGATTGATCTGACCAGACACAAAAAATCCGGGAGCTGGTTGGCTCCCGGATTCAGTTGGCTTGCCCGGATAAAACTCATGTAGACACGGGCACCCTCGCCCGTGCCTACACAATCTCTTACGCCGTTCGTCGCGGACGCAGCGTTAGGTCCCGCACCTGCGCCAGAACGCTCGACATCTGCATTCCGTTCAGTTGCGAAACAAAGGGCAGCATTTCCGCGACAAACTGATCTTTGATCAGCTCGCCTATCTCCTCCTGCCGATTGCGTTCGCCGCCTGATAGAAGATCAGGTACCGTGACTTCGAGCGCGCGCGCCAATCGTTCAAGCGACGAAAGCGTTGGCGTGGCTTTCTCATTTTCGATCTTGGAAACATAGGTGCGCGGCACCGACATACGCAGCGCCAATTGCCGCTGGCTCAGACCGCCGCGCAGACGCAGCGACCGAATGGACGCCGCAAGGTTCAGATGTCCCGGCCCGCCGCGATGCTGAGGCATCAGCTGCGGCATGGGCGGAGCGATCATCACCTCCGGCTCTTCCTCATCTAATGATAAGTGGCAGCGCCGACAAAGGCTGTTGGTTGTACGGAATTGAACGAGCTGGCAACGATCGCAGCGGACTACTTCCCTGGAATCTACTGGGGCAAGTGTTGTGGCCATTAAGGTTTTGGGAGGCCAGAGCAGGCTTCACCTGGAACCAACTCAGTTACCGGTTCCTAACCTGGTGCGTAATCTGAGGCATAGACCCTGTGGATGTCAAGAATATTCTTTAGTCGAAAAATAATCCGGCAAGAAAAAAATCGTTTTCTCGCGGACAATATCAGATAAAACAAGGTGAATGATGCCAACTCGGGAGCAAGCGTACTGTTTACTAACTGAGTTCGCACGATCAGAAAATTTGCGGAAGCATGCGCTCGTCGTTGAGGCGTGTATGAAGAGCTACGCAGAAAAATTTCCCGCCGATTCTGGATTAGGGGAGCATGGTTGGATTGCTGCTGACTTTGACTATGACAAATATGGTAGCCGCGAGGAAGGATTGCGCTTCCCGTTAACAACGCCAATGGCATCCACATTCATAAGGTGTCTCGCTTCGCTTTCGGGATGACATCAGACGTTGGCGGCTTGGTGCAAGTCTTGTAATGCTTGCGAGACTTGATCTCATTCTCTACGGTAAAATCGCTTTCCGGTGCGCGAGCTCCTCAGAATCGCGTAAAGGCAATCATGAAAGTTCTTCTCGCTGCTACGCTCGCTCTTGCATTTCTGTTTCCGAATTCTTCAAGTATTCCCACACAGGCTTCAAACAGCGGCGCAAGCAGTGCGAGCGCATCCGATGCCACCCCCATTTTCGGCTTTCGCGATCCTTCCACCGAACATGCCCTCGAATCGCGATTTCTCGCGGTACCGGACCCCAAAACCGCCGAAGCGGACCTGCGCATTCTGACTCAGGCCCCCCACATGGCAGGCACGCCGGAAGACAAAGCGACAGCCGACTACGTAGCAAAAAAGTTTCGCGCGGCTGGCCTCGAAACATCCATCAGCGAATACCGCGTGTGGATGAACTATCCCGCAGAGATGAAGGTCACAGTCACCGCTCCGGCGGGAGTTAAAATGCAAGGCCCAACGGCCGAGCATGTGGAGGGCGATGCCTATGAAAACGACCCGCGAATTGTTATGCCGTTCAACAGCATGTCGCCTTCCGGTGACGTGGAGGCCGAGGTTGTGTATGCGAACTACGGCCGGCCTGAGGACTTCAAAAAACTCGAAGAGATGAAGATTGATGTTCGTGGCAAGATTGTGCTCTGCCGCTATGGCCAGAATTTCCGCGGCGTTAAAGTACTGGACGCGCAGGAGCACGGCGCGGCTGGCGTAATTATTTACTCCGATCCCTACGACGACGGCTGGCGTCGTGGCGATGCCTACCCCAAGGGCCCGTGGCGTCCGCAAACCGGCGTCCAGCGCGGGTCGGTAGGCTTTATGTTCAAGTTCCCGGGCGATCCCACGACCCCGGGCATTGCTTCCCTGCCATCTCTTCCTCAGTCGAAGCGCACGTCGCCCAATCAGTCACAAGCGCTACCGAAGATTCCTAGCCTACCGATCTCATACGGCGATGCGTGGCCGATCCTCGCAAACCTCGGCGGAACCGAATCTCCTCGAGACTGGCAAGGAGCGTTGCCCTTTACTTATCACGTCGGGCCTGGCCCAGTTCGCGTAAAGATGCACATCAAGCAGGATTATCAGTACCGCACGATCTGGGACGTGATTGGGCGTATTCCCGGTAGCGAGTTCCCCAATCAAACCGTCATTGCCGGGAATCACCGCGACGCCTGGGTCTTTGGCGCGGCGGATCCTGGTAGCGGCACCGCGGCCATGCTGGAGACAGTGCGCGGCGTGGGTGAGTTGCTGAAATCCGGATGGAAGCCGAAGCGCACAGTTATCTTCGCAAGTTGGGACGGCGAAGAAGAAGGCCTGATTGGCTCGACCGAATGGGCGGAAGACCATGCCACAGAACTTGAGCATGCGGTCGCCTATTTCAACACGGACGTCGCCGTCTCTGGCCCAAAATTTGAAGCCTCCGCAGTGCCAAGTCTCAAAGATTTTGTGCGTGACATAACGAAATCCGTATCCAGCCCAGCGGGCGGTACCGTGTTTGACCAGTGGACCAAGGCCCGTGCGATGTTGGATGAAATTGCCGCGAACACTCCGGAAGCTGGGGGCAGTCAGGCACATCCACCCGCGGTGCAGGACCAAAAGAAACCGCAAGTCGGAGACTTGGGAAGCGGTTCCGACTACACCGTATTTTTACAGCATCTGGGCGTGCCCTCCACGGACATAGGTTCCACCGGCTCCTACGGCGTTTACCATTCCGCCTTTGACGATTTCCAGTGGTTTAAACAATTCGGCGATCCTAATTTTCTTTACGAACAGCAAATGGCACGGCTCTTCGGATTGGAAACTCTGCGCATGGCCAATACCGATGTGCTTCCCTACGACTACAAAGCGTATGGGGAAGAAGTGAACTCCTATCTGGCCCAGGCGCAGAAAAAAGCTGATAGCGAATTTGGCGGGCGAACGCCAAACTTTACATCGGTGGAAGATTCCGCACGCCGATTCAAACAGGCCGGAGAGCAGATGTGGTCGCGCCAGCAAAACCAATCAACCGATGTTGCAGCCACGAACCAAACGCTCACAAAAACCGAACGCGCCCTGCTTTTGCCCGAAGGATTACCAGACCGCCCCTGGTACCGGCATGCCATTTATGCTCCCGGAATGCATACGGGATACGCCGCTGTGGTTATTCCCGGGGTGAATGAAGCGATTGAACGCCACGATCTCGCGGAATTGAACCGCGAGCTTGAGGCACTCGCCGGAGCATTGAACGGGGCCACTCAGGTACTGGAATCGCATTAACTTCTTTGACCGCCAGCCTATGAAGATGTTTCTCTGAAAAACTCCAAAATTATGGATATTGGCGTGCGCAAACTTATGCGTTTCCACACCATAAATTGTGAGGATTAAAACCTCTGGCAAACAGCCGTTTGCACGCTTCGGGCATCCTAATCGCGTTGGTTGACGCTGGGGTTGGTGGGCGTTGCGGTTAGAATTGCTGAAGTCAGGGAGTGTATGCCAATTGCACGAATCATTACCAGCATGCCGGAGTTTTCAGGCGGCTTGGTGCGCGATTTAAATTCGCGCGGGTTTGAGGTACACATTATTTCTCCGGAACAGGCGGTTTCAGGAACAGCCGATCTGGAGATCAAATTGGAAGCTATGTCCCGTCCTGCTGGTGCCAACGTTCGCGCCACGGAGATTCCTGTCTCAACTTCGTTTTCAGTACCAGAGTCGGCCGGGGCTGCCGTGCAACAGCCGGCATTGCCACCGCAACAGGAAGATATTTGGACCATGTTGGCTGCGTTTGAAGGAGATGCCGAGACGCAGGAAGCGATCGCAACCACGCTTGCGCTTAACGAAGATTCGGCACAGCCAAACGAACCCGCTCAAGACGCGCCCTCGGTAACCCACGGGATGGCCGAGCCTGTTAAACGAGAACAGGTTCATCCGTCCTACAGCGTTGACCCTGACCTCGTACCATCAATGTTTAATTTTTCGTCGTCCGGCGAAAATGCCCCGGCAGAGCAGGAAATGGCGCCATTATCGAACCGGTCGCCCTGGCATGGCAGTGAGTTGCGAAAAACCAATCTACATTCCTGGAATTCGCCTTTGCCGAAAGTGGCGGCTGCCGCCGCAGGCTGTGCCGCTTTTGTCATCCTCATGTTCCTTACCTTCGCCCATAGCCACGCGCTCCCAAAAGCCGCAGACTCACCCGCCCCAGGAACGCGAATGGCCACGCCGCTTCATGTCGCGGAACATAGCGCGGGACCCGGCGGTGAAACCGCAGTGCCGATAAAATCTGCTGTACTGGTAAGCACTGTCAACTCTCCATCAAAAGCGACGCCGCATGCCTCGGAAGCCGACACTGCCGTGGCCGAAGACACCATTGTTCGATACGGGAGCGCAAAGAAGACGCCCGCAGCCTCGGCTACAAAGCCCTCTACCATCCGCTACTACTCAGACATGGATTAATTCAGGTTCTGAACTGGGAGCCGGGCGCCCTTGAAATCTAAGCCACGAAATCCTGATGAGGCGGCTGCGGCATGGGCTGTGGAAGCCTGTCAGTGACCTCAGCCAGACGGGTCAGCTTTTCCGCCAGCTCCGCTTTCAATGAACCCGGCTGATAGCGCCAATGATAATTTCCGGTATGCGTGCTGGGAGTATTGATGCGGGCTTCACTCCCCAGACCGAACACATCTTGTATGGGCGCTACTGAAAGACTCGCCACGGAACTCTGCGCCAGACGGATCAAACCCCAATTCACGCCGTCGCTGTAGCAACCCACCAGGGCTTTTACTGCCTGGCGTTCCTGCTCTGAAATCAAGTTCCACCAGCCCAGGGTCGTATCGTTGTCGTGGGTGCCCGTGTAAATAACGCGCTCGGGAGTAAGGCGATGCGGCAGGTAAATATGCGCGCCGGGATCGCCAAAGGCAAACTGCAGCACGGCCATGCCGGGGATTTTGTGACGGTCGCGAAGCGCATTCACATCAGGCGTAATCACGCCCAGGTCTTCTGCGAAAAATGGCAGCCCGCCAAGCTCTTCGCGTAGCTTGTTAAAAAGCTCGTCGCCGGGCCCATCCACCCAGCGCCCATGGATGGCAGTCGGCTCGCTGGCGGGGATTTCCCAAAATTGCGCGAAGCCGCGAAAGTGATCAAGCCGAATAATGTCGCACGTCTGCGTCGCCCAGCGTAGGCGGTTGATCCACCATTCAAATCCGTTGGCTCGCATTGCGTCCCAGTTGTAGAGAGGATTCCCCCAGCGCTGCCCGGTTGCGCTGAAAGCGTCAGGCGGAACGCCCGATACAACTTCCGGTTGCAAATCATCCTTAAGCCGGAAGCGGTCCCGATAAGCCCACACATCGGCGCTGTCGTAATCCACAAAAATAGCGATGTCCCCAACAATCCGGATAGAGCGCTGCGCGCAATATTGCCGCAAGGCATTCCACTGCTCGTAGAAGAAGAATTGGATCACCCGGCGCACGGCAAGTTCAGCGGCCAACTCCTGCCGCGCAACGTCCAACTCTTCCGTGTAATGGCGAGCGAGTTTGCGCGGCCACTGGTCCCATCGCGTGCCGGCGTAGCGAGAACGCAATGAGTCAAACAGCACGAAATCCTCGAGCCACCATTGGTTCTGAAGGCAAAAGTTTTCAAACCGGCCCTTGGCATTCCCGGAAAGCCGTTCCAGAAAGTTCCGCGAGGCCCGCTCCAGCAATGGGACTTTAAGGTGCGAGACTGCTTCGTAATCAATCGGTCCAACGTCAGTGGACAAGCCGCCGAGGTCCCCGGCCGAGAGCCATCCATGCTCGGCCAATCGCTCAAGGCTGATGAGCAGCGGATTGCCGGCAAAAGCAGATGTGGAAGAGTAAGGAGAATTTCCGTTCGCGGGTGGGCCTAAGGGAAGAACCTGCCAAAGCCCCTGGCGCGCGGAGGCCAGGAAATCCACAAATTCATACGCAGCCCCGCCCAAATCTCCGATTCCGCCACGGGACGGCAGACAGATAGGGTGAAGCAGAATTCCAGTCGAGCGCGGGAAAGGCATTGGGTGTTTTACTTCGTCGCAAGGTATGCCGCACGTAGATGAGAAAAATTCAGCGGCGGTTGCTACTCTCCCGGTTCTCCAGTTTGCATTTTCGTTAAGGCTTTGTATTCATCTTGATTAATCTTGATGTTTCCAGCCTTCTCCATTGTGTCGCGAAGGTTGGTCATGAACAGGCCAAACAGGTCCTGCTGCTTCGCTTCCACCAGGCCATTGCGAAGCTCGTCTTTTTTCGCCGCGAAGTCCTGGTCCGCAGGCGGCTGGCGATCGGTCACCTGAATGACTGCCGCGGTGTTCTCGCTGTTCACAGGCCCGCTGATTTTCCCCGGCTGCAAGGTAAATGCCACCGAAGCCGGCCCCTGCATAGTACCAATATCGGGAACTTGTGCGGTGGGCAGCACGAAGTCGCTGCTTTTGAAAGTGGCGCCCAGTTCCTTTGCTGCCTTTTTCAAATCATGCTCCGCAATGGCCTTGTCAGAAAGTTCCTTGGCCTTTTGCGGAAGCAACATCGTCACCTGCTGATTTTTGAATTGTTCTTCCACCTGGCTGCGTATGGCCTCAAAAGTAGGAGTAGCAGGGGGCTTCACGTCCAGAACCTGGAAAATTGCGTAGCCTGCGGGAGCCTGGGCCTCGTCCGGCGGAGATTTGGGCGCCGCACTAAAAACAGCGTCCATAAACGAAGGAGCGTTGCCGATTCCCGGCAGCGAACTGCTCCGGCTTACAAAATCGGTGGTGACAACTTGCAGTCCCTGGCTCGCAGCGGCCTTATCAAGGCCCCCGTCGCGGGCGGCTGTAACCAGAGCTTGCGCCTTGTCATCCGCCACCTGCCCCGCCTTTTGTTGTTGAATCAACGGTTCGATCTGGGCTTTCACTTCATCCAGCGGGCTCACGTGCGCGGGCTTCTTGTCGTCAATATGCAGGATCACAAAAGCATATCCAGCATTGATGACGTCACTGGTCGCGCCCTTCGCCAGCGAGAAGGCTGCTTTGTCCACATCCGCGACTGGAAAGCCGCCATGCTGCACCCAGCCGACGGAACCCCCATTTTTCGCGCTGGGATCTTCCGAGTACTTCTTGGCCAATTGAGCAAAATCTCCTCCAGCCTTCACTTGCTTGAGGACGTCATCGGCCTTGGCGCGGGCAGCGTCGGCCGCCTTCTGGTCAACTTTCCCATCTGGCCCGGGCAGAGGGGTTTTGATCAGAATCTGGCTTACGTTCACCTGCTCCGCGGTTACGTATTGATCGCGATGCTGGTCGTAATAGGAGCGCAATTCGTCATCGCTGACCTGAATTTTGGAGGCAATGCCCTGCTGATCAAGAACCACATAAGCAATTTTCCGCTGCTCCGGAATCGAGTTGGCATACATCTGCTTGTTCTGATCGTAAAAGGCGCGCAGCTCCGCGTCGGCGGGGTGAATGCTCTTAAGCACATCATCCTTGGTGAAAAATGCGTAATCGAATTTAACCTTGGTGTTCTTGTCTTCAAAGTCCTTGTGCACGTCCGCGTCAGACACTGTTATGCCGCCAGTAACGAGGGCCAGCAGCTTTTGCCGCAAAATACCTTCCTTTACCGACTGTTCAAATTGCGGAACCGTCATATTGGCGCGCTCGATCATCGCCTGATACGCGTCCTGACCGATGAACTTGCCGCCGGGGAAAAACGTGTCGGCATAGCTGCCGTGCTGTAACTCGTCGCTCAGCTCCTGATCACTAACATGCAGGCCGATGCGCCGGGCCTCTGCGTCCATTGCGCGCTGGTTGATCAACTGCTCGGCAGCCTGACGATTGGCAAGAGGCGTCAAATACGCCAGTTGCGGGCCGCCATGCGGATACTGCTGCTCAATCATGTTGCGCGCCGCCCGCTGGACTTCAACAGTGGTGACGTTTTCTCCACCCACTTCGGCCAGTACACCACGCTGCGTGGTGCTGTTTCCCATGGAACCGCCGCTGGGAATCAAATACACCAGCATTGCCAGCGATAGAAGGACGAGCAGTCCTCCGAAAATAATTTTCTTGATGGGGCCAGGTGTTTGTAGAAAGCGAATCATTCAGTTATTACTCCAGAAATAGACGCGAGGAAATAATTATAAACGACTGTCTCGTCGCTGGCCGTGTCCATCGGCGAAAAGCCGTTTCTAAGTGCAGGAACTGGCTCTAGTTAGAAGCACGTCCTTTCGTGCGACTGCCTCTCCGCCCGAATTGGGCCGCGGGACTGAATTTTTCGCGAGAGTCCTCATTTTTTGTAATCGAACGCGTACCCCTTCGGCTCGTTCCCCGACAGATCGCGGGTGTTGTAGTTGAGCAGATCATTCATGTGCGTTTGATCGAGCGGGAACGATTTGCCTGCATAAGGATACGTTCCCATCCCCCGAAACGGCAAAGGCGCCACCGTCGAACCATCCGCCGCGTAGAAGTCCATATCTTTTTCGTAGCCGTTGGCCAGAAAGAAATAGTCGCGCTTCCAGCCTGCCGCAAGTGGCGGCAGCTTTGCCGGATCGAACTCCAGCGCAACTTCTTCCCCGGAGCCAAAAACCGCAAGCCGGTCGTCGAACTTTGTAAGCAAAGGCAGCACATTGCCATAGCGCGTGTACGCGCCCGCCGCATGCGCATATGGACCGGTGGCGCTGACCTGCTCGTAGTTGTACTTCACCACTCCGGGCGGCTGGGCTTCGGTCTGGCGAGGATAGCCGTGGAAATCAAGATTCGCGCTTTGCAGCGGAATTTCGCTCAAACGCACCTGCTGGTTTTGCGGCGTGCGGTCAATGAGGATGCTGTCCCAATAGATTTGCAGATTGGTCGTAATACGAATGCGGTGCGTGCCTTCCGGGAGCTTGTTCGTAAGGTCGGCTGTCATCGTGCGCGGACCGCCTGCGGGAAAGCCGATGTCGTTTACGACTTTCATCCAGTTGCCCTTTGAGTCGAGCGCTTCAACATACGGAGCGGTCGCTTCAATTCCCGCCTGGCTCGCGGCATACATGCCTGTTGCGGTGAAGTATTCAATTTCGCCATGCATCAACAGCCACAGCGGACCGCCGTCGTATGGTTTGCCGAGATCAAGAATCAGCGAGTGGGGCTTGGTGAATCCCTTGAACGGCTCGAGCTTGAAGTCGCCAACGTAACGATGCGCAAGCAAATCGGGCAAAAGATTGTGGCCATGCTCATCCCAGGCGCCCACTGGAGGCTGAGCGTCAGAACCGCGACTGGCGACAACTTTGAAATCCGGATAAGGCGGATTGCTGGCGAAATATTCGTTGGGATAAACATCAAAGTCCGCCGGATGGTCCACGGCCAGCATCTTGACTTGATCGAGATAAACAACTTCTTCCATTGGCTCCATCAGGCGGAAGCTGAATTTTCCGTTTTTCTCCTGAATGGAATTGCGATCTACTTTTACGTACTCAGTTGGACGCGCGATGTTGCGCTCATGCGGGCCCACCCAATGGCCCACAACGCCCGCGCCGATCATGTCAGCAACAAGCTCATAGTGATGGCCGTCCCAGACGAAGAGTGTGGGGCAGGAGCTGCCACGGCGATCCATTTCAGTGAAGCTCTGTAGCTTATTCGCGGCAATTTCAATTTCGTCCTGCACCACGCCGCCGGGCCACAACATGCGGACGACATCGGCCTCTTTCGCGTGCCCAAGGCCGATATTCAGCAAGGTCGAGTTCTGACCGAGGTAGCCATTGGAGCCGTAAATTTCAAATTTCTGGCGATTCATGCCGGAGAAAACTTCGACCTTGGTTCCGATCGCACTCTTGTTGTCGGCGAGGCCCTTAAGGTCAAGCTTGAGCCAGTTATTTTTGTTGCCGCCTTCGTTGCGGAGCAGTACCGCAGGGCCGTGGTTTTGAGTGATTAGAAGATCAGTAGCGCCGTCGTTGTCGAAATCTCCAGTGATAATCGCTCGGGGATCTTTGAGTTGGATTTTGTCGAGGCCTACGTCGGCAGTGACGTCCTTGAAGCCATCGGGACCGAGGTTACGGAACAACTTTACTTCGCCTTTGCCGTCTTTGGTTTCGCCAACGGCAACAAGATCAACCCATCCGTCGTTGTCGTAATCAACAGCGGCGATGCCATAGGCGCGCGCCCAATTTGTTTCCGGAATCGGAACCCGCTCAAAGCTCTTCCCTTGATTATTCCGCCAAAGGGTAACGGCGGGCGATTCCCAATGGGTAAACGCCACATCCATCCAACCGTCATGATTGAAGTCGAGAACAGCAATGCCTTTTGCGCTCAAAGCTTGTTGTGTTGACCAGGGAACGCGACGACGAAATTTTCCTTCTCTAGGATTCTCGAAGATTGCAGCGCCTGACCAGCTCGTAACAGCGAGGTCAATAGCACGATCATTGTCGTAGTCTGTACCAACAGAGGCGAGACCTATATTGTCCAGACCCGTTTCTTCTGTGACGTTAGTGAAAGTGCTATCTCCGTTATTCCTAAACATGGCGCCGTAAGAACCGTAAGAACCGAGGATGCTGCCGGCGATGTTTCCTGTGATTTTTATGCGAGGATCAAAAGTTGGCCCTTCGAGATAGTTGCTGACATAAAGGTCCAGATCACCATCGTGGTCGTAATCAATAAACGTGAGCCCCGCATTAAAAGCCGGTGAATTTGGTGCAAGGTTGGGAAATTTAACCCCCGCGACTGGGGCAACGTCTTCAAATGTGCCGTCCTTACGGTTGTGTAATAGCAGCACATTGTGTTTCAGGCTTACAGCGAGATCAGTCGCTCCATCATTGTCATAATCACCTGCGGTGCAGCCAATTGCATGACCGGTCGGATCGAGTCCGGCTTTTTTTGTTACGTCTTGGAACTTGCCGCTTCCAAGATTTTGGTAAAGCACCATCCCGCCCTGCGGGCCGTTGTCAGCGAGGAAAATGTCAATCTTGCCGTCTCCGTCATAATCGAGAAAACAAGCTCCGGGGCCAACGAATGTAGATAAATCATTGTTGTCTGATTTGCTTGGCTGCGATATGAGTCCAGATTCCTTCGTCACATCCACAAACTTCACCGGAATTTCCGGCAGCGCTTTCTCTATGGCCGCGGGAGATTCCTCCGCCAGCGAATACTTTCCCTGATCGCCGTAGGCCAGGCCCATGGCCGTGCCCAATTTGCTTTGGGTGATGTGCTGGAACTTTACGAGATGCTCGCGGGCATGCGTTGCGTCCCCGGATTGCTGATAAGCGCGTGCCAGTCCAAACTCGGCTGAGGCGTGGTGCGGATCGAGCTTAAGCGCGTGCTGGAAAGCGTCCATCGCTTCGGGAAACTGCTTGTTCTGCGAATAGACCGCGCCGAGAAAATACCAGGTGTTCGCATCATCGGCATCAATGGCCACCACATGGCGAAAGGCATCAACCGCGCTCTTAATGTTGGAAGAATTCTTATAAAGCAGACCAAGATTGAACCAGGCGTGCGGGTCCCGAGGAGCTTGTTTGGTGGCTTCCTGTAGCAACGTTGCCGCCTGATCGAGTTTGGCAAGGCCCAGCAACGCGACGCCCTGATTCAGATGGGCAATGCGCAGCTTTGGATCGAGCGCAGCCGCCTGCTGAAATTCCTTGAGAGCTTTATCAAAAGACTGCTGGTTCATATAAGCGACACCCAGGTTGTTATGGCGGGCGGCTTCAACAGCGGAATCAGCAGGCTTAGAGGAATCAGGCGCGGCGGCAAAAATTCCCAGCGAGGCCAGCAGGAGAGCACAAAGGAGAAGAATTCGCGTCTTCATGGAATGATCAAGCTAGCTTACCTCATAACTTGCCGCACGATCACGCATGGCAATGTCACTCCGAACCGTCAACTCGCGGCCCCTACCCATGTCATCCCGAACAGCTTTAGCTGTGAGAAACCTTACGACGGGCCATTTGTCTTTTCTGCTGCTAACAGGATGAATGCTCCCGTTTACTGCGGTGGAGATTTCCACCGATGTAAGGTCCCTCCGTCTTCGCTTCGCTCAACGTCGGGATGACATGGCTTTAAATGAACTACAAATTTGGAGTTGCTAGATTTCCGGTGGCGCCTGCCATTCTCCGCGCCGCTCTTCGAGCGCTTCAGCGACAGACAAGACCAATTCTTCCTGCCAGGGCTTTCCCGCGATTTGCACTCCGATTGGCAAACCTTCGGGCGAATGGCCCATCGGCACGACCGCCGCGGGCATGCCCAGCAGATTGAACCATTCGGTATAGCTCCAGGCATCCAGATATTTCACGGTCTTCTCTTCTACACGCCAACTGCGCTTACCGTGATGAAAGGCGGGAATAGCGGCGGCGGGGCAGAGTAACAGTGGGAATTGATTCATCTGTTCGAAGACTTTGATCCGAACCTGGTCCCGCTCAATCCACATATCGAGCAGCGATTGACTGGTATGCACTGGGCCTTCCGCCACCCATCCCAAAAACTCCTTCAATATAGGGCTGAGAATTTCTTCCTGTCCCGCGGTCAGTGGGCCCAGCAGCATGCCTCCCGTAATACCGAAGAACTTCCACCAGAGTTGGCGGGCTTGTTCAAGGCCTTCGGGACGGAATGGTTCAACTTGAAACCCGGCGTCTTGCAGAAGCTTCGCTGCATTGCGAACGGCCACGCGCGTTTCAGCGGTTACCGGAGTTCGGCCGTCGTCTTCGAAATATGCGATATGGATATTCTTTAACTCTTGCGCGCTTGGCCAACGCACGGGAACTGGCGCGGCAGAAGGATCCCCATCATCCAAACCCTGCATCACTTCAAAAAAAACTTTCAGGTCCGCTGCGCTCCGCGCCATTGGCCCCACTACGCCGGTCAAAGCGAACGGCCCGACGGAACCCGGAAAGTGCCCCGTCGCGGGAATGCGGCCCGGCGTCGGTTTCAGCCCACAAATTCCCGTAAAGTGCGCGGGCACGCGGATGGAACCGCCGCCATCGCTGCCAACTCCACCTGCAGAACATCCGGAGGCAATCGCCGCCGCTTCGCCACCGCTTGAACCGCCAGCGGTTCTTGCGATGTCCCAGGGATTGTTGGTCCGTCCATAAAGAAGGTTGTCGGTCTCCCATGCCATAAGCAGCTCAGGAGTGTTGGTGGTACCGAGAACGATTGCTCCTGCGGAGCGTAACCGCTCAACCAAAGGAGCATCGCGCTCGGCAACGAGGCCCGCCCGCAGCCTGGTTCCCGCTTCGCAACGCATTCCCTTTACTTCAATCGCGCTCTTAATGCTGACGGGAACCCCGTGCAGCGGGCCAATGTTTTCGCCGCGCATAATCATTTCTTCCGCTTTACGCGCCGCGCGGCGGGCCCCCTCGCCATCCACTTGAACGAACGCATTCAAAATGGGGTTCAACCGTTCGATGCGAGCGAGATGCGCCTCCAATACCTCCACTGGCGAGAGCTTTTTGTTGCGGATTTGTTTGGCCAGAACAACTGCGGGAAAAATATTCAAGTCCGGCATGGCTGAACGGTGAGTCTAGCAGAACGGCGAAGGCAGTCCGGTTTGTCGGGCCCGTGTCGCTGTAAAAAGAACAGCGCCAGCTTTAAGCGGGAATGAACTATAGCGTCATTCCCGCGACTTCGATAAGCCGTTACGCGGCTTTCCTGACTTTTTGCGTTTCACCAAATAGACGAATCATTTCGCGGTTGAATGCCGGAATGTCGCTGGGCTGGCGGCTGCTCACCCAGTTTCCATCGTGCACCACCGATTGGTCAGCCCATTCTGCTCCGGCGTTGCGCAAATCATCTTGAATGGTGTGATAACTGGTTAACTTACGGCCTTTGACCAATCCCGCCGAGATGAGCAGCCAAGGCGCATGACAGATCGCCGCGATCGGCTTGCCTGCCTGGTCTATTTTCTTCACGAATTCGCGCGCGGACTTTTCCATGCGAAGCGCATCTGCATTCAATGCGCCGCCGGGCAGAAGCACGGCGTCGAACTCGTCCGGACTTGCTTGATCGAGCCTTGCGTCCACCGTGAACTGTTCAGATTTTTCATCATGCTCCATTGCCTGGATCTTGCCCGGTTTGAGGGCAAGCAGGGTGGTATGAGCGCCCGCCTCGTCCAATGCTTTCCGAGGTTCCGTAAGTTCCGATTGCTCCACGCCATTCGTGGCAAGAATTGCAACTCTGAATCCATTCAACGTCGCTTCAGCCATGACTACCTCCAAACTAATGATTGCTGATTTTATTTTCACCGAACCAGCCGGCTTTTGGCATCCGGTAAATGCTCCACCCTACGCGTAAATCATATGTATCTCCTTAAGGGCGCCACTTATTCTGGTTTCATTCGCGTTGCGTTGGTAAGAATGGGACAATGGAAGGCATCAAAAAACTGGAGTGATTCATGGCCCACCAACATTCTCCCGGGTTTCTTAAAGTAGTGAACGACGCGAAGACGCGAATTAAAGAAACAACAATCAGCGAAGTAAAATCTCGGCTTGATCGTGGCGAAAAATTCCTGCTGGTGGATGTCCGCGAAGAGAGCGAATACGCCAAGGACCATCTGCCTGGCGCGATCCATCTGGGCAAGGGCGTGATTGAGCGCGACATTGAAGCTCAGGTGCCCGACCATAACGCACCCATGGTTTTGTATTGCGGCGGCGGATTTCGTTCGGCACTGGCCGCCGACAACCTGCAAAAAATGGGTTACATCCATGTTCTTTCTATGGATGGCGGCGTAAGAGGTTGGAGGGAAAAGGGATATCCGTTTGTCAAAGATTAGATGAGTTAAGATTACCCTTTCCCAGTTGCCCGATAACCTCGGTAACTTGCCGGAACGGGCATCCGGCCCCAGCATGGAGGCTGTAGATACCCCGTGCACTATATCGGGGGAAAGCGTGATTTCTATGCCGAACAAGGGCCAAAACTCTGCTGGACAGTTCGCGCAGGCGGCGCAGACCGCGCCTGATCCGCGAGAGCTTGAACAGGTATTGAAACAGGATGCCTCGCCGGAGCGTTTTTGCACGGAATTGGCCAAAGTGTTTCAGGTGCGAAGTACTGAAGTGGCGTTATTGAAATTGCAGGAAAGCCTGTTGAAGTTTATTTTTCCGGCGGAACTGTCAATCGTTGGGACGATTCCAATTTCCAGCGAAGGCTCCATTGCCGCCCATACTGCCAGCAGCCGGCAGATTGAACTTTTTAATGGCTTCGCGAAGGTGAAGCATGCTCGCATCTTCGAGATGGTAAAGCTTTCCACCAATGATCCGGATCCCGCTAGCCGCGCTCCAATTCAGAAATTGATGACTTCGCCCGTGGTGGATGGAAAAGGCGAAGTGCTTGGCGTATTGCAGATTTCCCGCAAGGCATTCGACGTGACATCGGCTGGCCCGGACTTCACGCTGGACGATTTGCAGCATCTGGAACATGCCGCCCGCGTTCTTTCACGCGCTGAGTTCATGCGCGAAGTCACCATTCATTAACTTATTTTGATTCGCGGATTGTCTTCTCTATTAAGCGATTTCTCTTCTTCTCTCGTCAACTCGCGCGATTTTCCCTTCGCGAGGTTTCCTAAAACCACCCGTCCAACGGAGATGCGTACAAGCCGCAGGACTTCAATATTCAGCCCAGCAAGCATTCTGCGAATCTGCCGGTTCTTCCCTTCTTCGAGCACGATCTCCAGCCATGTGTTCTTTTTCCCGCCGCGAAGAATCGCGGCATGTGTCGCGCGCAACAATTCTCCCGTTTCATCGCGCACGCCCTTCTCCAGAGATTGGAGCAATTGGTGATCGGCAACAGCTGCTATCTGTACGTGGTAAGTCTTTTTCAAATGATTCGCAGGATCCAACACATTCGCACCCCATTCGGAATTGTTGGTGAGCAGCAGCAGTCCTTCGCTGGCCTTATCTAAACGGCCAACGGGAGCGACCCATCGGAAATTCGGCGGCAGCAGGCTGTAGATTGTGTCGCGGCCCTTTTCGTCCGCAGCGGTTGTGACAATTCCGCGCGGCTTGTTCAGCATGAGGTAGATTTTTTTTAATTCCTCAAGCTGATTGCCGTCAATCGCTATGCGATCTTTCTTTATACGATCTGTGTCAATGTGGGTAGGCGCTTCAGGATTTCGGCAGGTGTTTCCGTTGAGCTGCACGCGGCCCGCACGTATCAACTCAGAAGCATGGGAGCGGGAGCCGTAGCCAAGCTTGGAAATGGCGCGGGCCAGGCCAATCCGGCGATCACCATTGGAGCGGACTTTCATGAACAGTTCTTCACGGAAAAATTATAGAGCTACTTGACTAGCTGTTCCGGAGCGGGAGGCTTTAACCTTGCGTTTTTTTCTTCAACGATTTCTCCGCTTTCACCTTGCCTCGATTGGAATTGTTATCAACTTCCTCATATTTCTGTCGAAATTCCCGAATTCTCTTTCCTGCTTCCTTTAACCCTTCCACCGATCCAGTTCTCCGGTAACGATCCAACTCTCTAAAAATGGCTTTTGCAGCATCGCTTCGTTTTGCGATCTCCAAAGCGGGATCAACCAGGTGCTTGTCCATGTCCATATAGACAGTGAAATATCTGCTACCTTTCACGTGCAGAGCATCGTAGATTTCACGATTGCTTTGGATGAGGCTTTGCCATTCCGAATAACCCAACATATCCGCTGCTTGCAGAATCGGGTAATCCGTCTTCGATCCTAACCCTTCTGTAAGGATATTTAGCACCGCATCTTCCGGTCTATGTTTGTTCTTCTCTTTAATACTCCGAAGTATGTTGATCGCTTGTCCCGCGTTTTTGTGACCATCCTCTAGCAATATGTTTACGTCATATCCCACCCTTAATTTTTCGAGTATCACTCTGGTTTCCAGCATCAACATCTGCATGGCAAATGAATAGGCAGCAGCCCATTCCCCACGGAATTTAGGGTCGGTTTTAGAGTTCCAATTACTTATAGTAACTTTTCCGGTAATCCCGAAAAGCATTCTTTTTCGCAAATTACCAGACAGAGAACTTAAGAGTTCTTGCCTCTCATCACGACTCAGATGTTTAAATATGCCTTTAGAAAAGTTGCCGTAATCTACGCTGTGAAAAAATGGAATTTTGGCTTCCCGTAAAAGAGTCTTCCATGCAGTTTTCATCCTTCGAGCTTTTTGCACTACTCCGACCTGAACAGATAACAGCAAAATGTCATGGCTTCCGCTCTCATCAAAACCCATATCTACTGCCATGAGTGATGCCTCATCATCCCACCAAGAAGGACCTCATCACAGTCCTCAGAAGCGGTATCGTCACCGGATTTAATTCCGGGGATATATTATTGCCGAATTATTTCGCGAGGCCGCTGGTTGAAAGTTCAAACGAAGCCGGTACCGGCAAATCAAATTGATCGCGGACGCGCGCGATTGTGTTTTCAATGGAATCCACCACCAGCGCATGAATGCCGAAATCTGTGGCTCCGTCAACGTTCTCTTGCTTGTCATCCAGAAAAAGAATCTCATGGGGCGAAAGCTGCAAGACATCGATGCAATGCTGGTAAATACCCGGCTCCGGCTTTACCTGACGAACGTCGCAAGAAAAAATCAGGTGTTCGAAATATGAAAATATTTCCAAATGTCCAACCAGATATTCTTTCACCTCCGAAGGCATGTTCGATAGCACCGCCAATTGCAGTCCCGCCGATCGCAACTGACGGACCCAATTCACGCTTACGGGATTCAGATGCGACCATCCCCCGCCATCCACTAAAACGAGTTTGGCAATCTGCGCGGCGGTGAGTTCCACGCCGACAAGGGCCATGGTCTTTTTCCAGTATTCGGTCCCATTCAAGTCGCAATCATATGCCAGGCGGTACTCCCAATATGCTTTGCGAAAAACATCAAGTGGAACCCCGCAAATGGCAGCCATTTCTTCGAGAGCGGACGAGGGCTGCTCGAGAGAAAGCACCATTCCGTAGTCGAACACTACCGCCCTGATCTTTATTTTTTCTGCTGCGGTGATCGGTTCGTTCATTTCCACTCCTGAATTTTTTAAGAAACATTTGCTAATTCGGCTGTTCGCTTCAATTGCCCACATGCCGCGAAAATATCGCGCCCGCGTGGACGGCGAATGAAGGCTGGAATGCCGCCCTCCACCAAAATTCGCTGAAACTCCAAAACTCTCGTCTGTGCGGGAGTACGAAAAGCGATTCCCGGGCCGGGATTCAACGCAATCAAGTTTACCTTCGCCCGCAGACCACGAAGCAGCTCCACCACTTCGCGCGCGTTCACTGGCGAATCGTTTACTTCGTCGAGCAAAACATACTCGAAAGTGAGCTTTTCACGCGGCCGAAGGTGGAATTCACGCGCCGCCAGCAACAATTTTTCCAGGTTCCATTTTTTGTTGATGGGCATGAGCTGCGTGCGTAACTCATCATTCGAGGCATTCAATGAGATCGCCAGTTTGGGGCGCACTGCCTCCGCGGAGAGATCGTAAATACGCGGAACAATGCCAGCGGTCGAAACCGTCATTCGCGATTCCGGAATGCCGACCCCATCCACAAAAAGACCGACTGCTTTGATGAAATTCGGATAATTCAGTAGGGGCTCGCCCATACCCATAAAAACCAGATTCACGCGATCGTTCGGCGGCGAGACCTGCTGGTCATTCAGGATCGCGCAGACCTGCCCTACAATTTCTCCGGCAGTCAAATTCCGTTTCACTCCCAACAAAGCCGTAAGGCAGAACTGGCAATCCACCGCGCAGCCAACCTGGCTGGAGAGACAAATGGTGGCGCGGTCCCATTTTCGTGATGTTTCCAATTGCTCGTCAGCCTCGGTGCCGTCGCCGCTTTCACCGCCGTCCCCCTCCGGCATCCAGACGGCTTCGACGCTTTGGCCGTCGGAAAAACTCAACAGATAGCGCACGGTGCCGTCAGTGGAGACGAACTTCTTTTCAACCGTTGGAGGGCCGACCTCAAAACCCTGCTGGTCCAGGGTGCCGCGGAATTCCTGCGGCAGGGTGGATATTTGCTCCAACGCAATTATTCGCTCCAAATAAAGAGCGTGGAAAAGCTGCTTCCCGCGATAAGCAGGCTGGCTGGCGCTTTCGGCAAGGTCCGTAAGTTCTTGCAATGTAAGGCCCAGGAGAGCGGATTTTTTGTCTTTATCCATTTGCATCTAAAGCCTACGCGCGGAGCGGATCGCGGGCGTGGCTGATTGTCGCGGACTATTCGCATCATATAGCAGTCCTGCGCGGGATCGAAAAGGGCTGTAAGTGGTTTATAGAGCGAGAGATAAGGCCAGAGCACCGGAGGCGCTGCCACTGTGTAACAATAGTTCTACAAAAATATGCCTGAAGAACTGCGCAATATCCGCCGTGAGGTGCTTCCCAACGGCCTAACCGTTATTTCCGAGGAGATGAAGCACATTCGTTCGGTGTGCATTGGCATCTGGATCAAGACCGGATCGCGCGACGAAGATCTGGAATGGAATGGCATTTCGCATTTTCTGGAACACATGGTGTTCAAAGGCACCAAGCACCGCACCGCGGAAGACATTGCCCGCCAGGTGGATTCCATTGGCGGAAACATGGACGCGTTCACGGCCAAAGAGTGCATCTGCTTCAACATGAAGGTGCTGGATGACCATCTGCCCATCGCGATGGATGTGCTCAGCGATTTGGTGCTGAACCCTACATTTGCCGTAAACGATATTGCACGCGAGCGCGGCGTGATTCTGGAAGAGATCAAGATGGACGAGGACAGCCCGGATTATCTTGTCCACGAAATTTTCACGCAAAATTTTTGGAAGGACCACCCGCTGGGCAGGCCCATTCTTGGCACCAAGGATACGGTCAAGAGGTTCGAGCAGGAACCGGTTTCCAATGTTTACCAGCAAAGGTTTATTCCAGGCAATATCATCATTTGCGCCGCCGGGAGCCTGAAACACGAGCATTTCGTGGAAGTAGTGAACAAGCATTTCCAGAACATGCAGCCGGGAACGAATGGCTTTCACAGCACGCGACCGGAGATAGTTCCGCGCATCGTTTTGCGCAACAAGAAATCTCTGGAGCAGGTGCAGATTTGCATGGGTGTGCCCTCGCACCCGATCGCCCACGAGAACCGCTACGCTTCGTACATTCTGAATACCGTTCTGGGCGGCGGCATGAGTTCGCGCCTGTTCCAAAATATCCGCGAGCGTCAGGGACTGGTGTATGCAATTGGCAGCGACCTGAATCCCTACCGCGATACCGGATGCATGTCGGTTTATGCCGGGACGTCGCGCGAGTCGGCGGACAAAGTGGTGCAATCCGTAGTTTCCGAATTCCGCAAATTGAAAGATGAATTGGTTCCTGAGGAAGAATTGCGGCGGGCCAAGGATCAGTTGAAGGGCAGCTTGATGCTTTCATTGGAGTCATCTACTGCGCGCATGTCGAACCTCGCTCGCCAGGAGATGTATTTTGAACACTTCTTCGGAATGGACGAGTTGATAGAAAAAATTGAGGGGGTGACTGCGGAGCAGGTGAAACAACTGGCGGAAGATTTTTTCCACCCCGATTCCATTGCCGTCACCGTGCTCGGAAACCTGGATGGATTCAAGCTGCGGCGCGAGCAACTGGCTTGCTGATGCTGTCCTTGATTTAGCCTCGTATTCAACCTCGCGATCTTTTGGCCCATCATTCGTGCCGAAAATCTGCTCTTGACGCCTGTCCGTATGCAGAACCTTGCACAATTAAGTTAGATACGTCCCTTTTCTGGGTTTTGTCGTTGTTCTTGCTGGATTTTTACCTGAATTTCAGGCCATACTAGGGCACGCCCAGCTTATTCACGGGCTAAGGTTGGGTTTTATGCCGTTGTACGAGCAAGAGCAAAATCGCGCCCTGGGCATGCGACGGTCTCTCTCCCCCGTTCCGATTACTCCTGAACAAAAGCAGCGAAGGCAAATGCTTACCGCGCTGGGCCTATTGGTGATGGCATTGGCGCTCGTGATTTTTAAGAACAAAGACTTTTGGTTTCCGCCTTCGCAGGTCGCGCAAGTGGAGACCACATCGCAGCCGGCGACCACCGCGCCTGTGGCTGTAGCAACAGCTCCTGCGCAGGAAAAACACCGCCACGCGCTGACCCATAAAGTAAACGTCCCTGTGACGGTAGCTTCCGCTAAACCGGAGGTGAGTGCTCCAGTTGGGCCCGTAGTCACGAATCGTGCGGTACTGCCTCCGCTTGAAATTGAAGTTGTTTCCGGCAATGAAGCGCAAACAGCCCAGGAGCGCAACAATTCCGTGGGGTTGGATATGAGCGCGGGCGCGCACCAGACCGCGCAGGCCCCTAGCGCCAACGACTTGGTCAACAACGCATCGCAGAGTTCAGAGCGCGTGCGCCTTTCGACCGATACCACCCAGGTTCTAACGCATCCCGTTGAGCCAAATTATCCGCTGCTTGCAAAAGAGATGAAGGTTCAAGGCTCGGTCGTGCTCCAGGCATTGATTGGCAAGGATGGAAAAATCCAAGACCTTCGTACGGTCAGTGGGCCTACTATTTTGTCGAGCGCCGCGCGAGAAGCCGTGCAGCAATGGCGGTTCAAACCCTACTATCAGTCGGGACAGGCGATGGAAACGGTGGCCCGGATCACCGTGAACTTCACGATCTCCGCCAACTAGCTTCTTCTCTTACTCTGGTTGCTTGCCGCGATTGCTTATCGCGTTTGTGCCACGCTTAAACCTCTGCACGTTTCTTTTCATCTAATTAGAGTGGTTCGTTGCGGCGAAGCAAAAGCTTCGCTATTAGGTGTATTTTTGTAAGTGAGGAGTCCGAATGAAAGCCTCGAAAGCGCATCGCCCTCCAACAGAGAATCAACACCTTATTCGTTGGGTCAACAAGATGGCGCAGATGACCCAGCCCGCTTCCATTCACTGGGTGGATGGCTCACAGGAAGAATACGACCGGTTGTGCGCGCAAATGGTTTCGAGCGGAACGCTGATCAAGCTAAACCAAAAGCTTTGGCCTAATTCTTACCTGGCCCGGTCCGACGCGAGCGATGTGGCGCGAGTGGAAGACCGCACATTCATCTGCTCTTACTCCAAAGACAGCGCCGGGCCGACGAACAACTGGGAAAATCCTTATGTAATGCGGCGCAAATTGCGTGGATTGTTCGAAGGCTCCATGCGCGGCCGGACCATGTATGTGCTTCCCTTCTGCATGGGACCGCTGGATTCGCCCATGGCGCAGATCGGTGTGCAGCTTACGGATTCGCCCTACGTTGTCGTCAACATGCGGATCATGGCCCGCATCGGTCTGCCTGTGTTTAAAGAAATTGACAAGGACGTAAAGCGCGTGGTTCCGTGCCTGCACAGCGTTGGCGCGCCGCTTGCTCCAGGCCAAAAGGATGTGCCCTGGCCCTGCAACCACGAGAAATATATTGTCCATTTTCCTGAAGCGCGCGAGATTTGGTCCTATGGCTCAGGTTATGGCGGAAATGCGTTGCTCGGTAAAAAATGCCTGGCGCTGCGCATCGCCTCCAATATCGCGCGCGATGAAGGCTGGATGGCAGAGCACATGCTGATCGTGGGCGTTGAAGATCCCGACGGACAAAAAACCTATGTGGCCGCGGCTTTTCCGAGTTCCTGCGGAAAGACAAACTTCGCCATGATGGTGCCTCCCAAAGGCTTTGAAGGTTGGAAAGTGTGGACCGTGGGGGATGACATTGCCTGGATTTGGCCGGATGAAAACGGCCGGTTGAGGGCCATCAATCCTGAAGCTGGATTTTTTGGCGTGGCCCCGGGCACATCAGCGAAAACCAATCCGAATGCCATGGGCTCGCTCGCGAAAAATACGATTTTCACCAATGTCGCGCTCACGCCCGAAGGCGGAGTGTGGTGGGAGGGCATGACGGAGAAACCTCCCGCGGAGTGCACGGACTGGCAGGGGAAGAAATGGACGCCGAAGATAGGCAAAGAAACGGGCGCAAAGGCCGCGCATCCCAATGCCCGCTTTACCGCCCCAGCTTCGCAATGCCCCACGATTGATTCAGCCTGGGAAGACCCGAATGGCGTGCCGATTAGCGCGATTATTTTTGGGGGAAGACGGTCGAACACCATCCCTCTTATTTATCAGGCCTTCAACTGGGTGTCTGGAGTTTATGTGGGCGCGACCATGGGTTCAGAGACAACAGCCGCCGCCGCGGGTGCGGTGGGCAATGTTCGCCGCGATCCCATGGCCATGCTTCCATTTTGTGGTTATCACATGGGGGACTATTTCCGTAATTGGATCAAGATGCAGCGTTCGCTCAGCATGACGCCGCGCATCTTCCATGTGAATTGGTTCCGCAAAGGAGAGGATGGAAAATTCCTGTGGCCCGGATACCGAGAGAACATGCGCGTGCTCAAGTGGATTGTGGACCGCGTACATGGGCGTGCGCAGGGAAAAGAATCTCCGATCGGCTGGACGCCTTATTACAAAGACATTCGCTGGGAGGGTCTCGATTTTAGCGAAGAAAGATTCGACCAGCTTCAGGCGATTGATAAAACGGCATGGCGCAAGGAAGTCATTAACCACGAAGAACTTTTCATTGAACTGCACGCGCACTTACCACCCGAGATGATTTATGAACGAGAACTGCTGATCTGTCGTTTGTAGTGCCGCGCGAAAAAATTATATCGTTTCCTGTTTATAATCGGGTGTCTTTATCCTAAAAGCCGCACTCCCTGCGGCATTCAGTGTTATCATCCGCAACAGTCTTGTAAAGACGTCAACTAACAAGACAACAATGTTTCGGAGAGACCATGAACCTTTTAGGGGGGCATTCACGGATCTCTCAGCAGCGGAGCGCCAAAAATAAGAAAAACCGGACGCTGAGAGTACGAAACCGTGGGGCACGCGAGCGTGCTCTAATTGAGGCAGCCGCCAAGCTTTTTGCGGACCAGGGGTATGAACACACAACCACGCGCGAAATCGCAGCCAACGCCGGGTGCGCGGAAGGATTAATCAGCCGCTATTTCAAGGGCAAATCAGGCTTGCTGCGAACGATTGTCGAGTCTCAGATCGCTCAGAAACCTTCTACGCCTGCTCCACTGTCGGCCACGATCCAGGAAGAGGTCCGTCGTTTGGTGGAGGAAGAAGTACAGCATTTGTGGGAAGACCGCGAGTTCCTGAAGACGGTCACTCCCCAGATGATTTTGAACCCGTCGTTAGGCAAGGAAATCTCCCAGATTCCCGATCGCCGGGCCGTGAAAATTGTGGAACGATTGCGCAACTATAAAGAGACCGCCGGTTTCTCAGGCGATGAATTGACTGCTCTGGCCACCTCAATCATCGGCATCGGGTTCGTGTTCGGCTTTTGGAGACCCGTGACTTTGGGACAAGAGCGGGACGTATCCAGAAAGATGGCTGCATCCATTGGCGCAATTCTTTCACGCGCATTTTGAATTGTTATTGAGCATCCTCTCGTAGGGACTTGAAAAGAGTTCCTACGAGATTTCTTTTCTGCTTTTTTTTGCGCTCGCGCGTCTCCCGGCCGCCTTGACGGAATCCATTCCCATCATGCCCAATAGGAATGAGTCCGGAGGAAACATGGTCCGTGTTCGTGGCGTGATAGTTGGCTTGGTTCTAATCCTTCTTACAATTCCTTCCGCATGGTCGCAATCCTTAAGCAATGCCGCAACCGAACAACGCATCAATGCGTTGATCCAGCAGATGACGCTCGAGGAAAAGGTCGGGCAGCTAGTGCAATTCCCCACCGCCAACGACCAAACCGCAGACCAGGTACGCGAAGGGAAAGTCGGTTCCCTGTTTAATGTATTGGGAGCTGATACTACCAATGCTTTGCAAAAGACCGCGGTCGAAAAGTCGCGGCTTAAGATTCCGATTTTATTTGGCTACGATGTCATTCACGGCTATCGCACTACTTTTCCTGTTCCCATCGCTAGCGCGGGAAGTTTCGATCCGGAGTTGATTGAAGAGTCGGAACGAGTTGCGGCGAAGGAAGCTTCCGCCGCGGGAGTGAAATGGGTGTTCGCGCCCATGCTCGACATCGCCCGCGATCCGCGCTGGGGCCGTATGGTGGAAGGACCGGGGCAGGATCCGTATTTAGCTTCGGTGATTGCGGCGGCCCGGGTTCGCGGTTTTCAAGGCCAGAATATGGCCGATCCTGAAAGTGTCGTGGCCTCGGCGAAACACTATGTTGCCTACGGCGCCGCCGAAGGAGGTCGCGATTACAACACCGTGGACATCTCGGAACAACTTCTGCGAGAGGTATATTTGCCGCCATTTCATGCGGCGGTAAAAGCGGGCGTGGGAACCATCATGGCGTCATTCGAAGACCTGAACGGTGTGCCGGCCACCGCGAACCATCACACTCTTGGAGACATTCTGCGTGGCGAATGGAATTTTCAGGGAATGGTCGTCAGTGACTACGGCGCGGTGGACGAACTGATGCAGCATGGCGTGGCTGGAGATGAGGCCACTGCATCGCTCAAAGCTCTTTCCGCTGGGGTGGATATGGACATGGCCGATGGCGCGTATAGCCGGACGCTCGCATCTTTGGTGCAGTCAGGGAAATTGCCCGTTTCAGTTTTAGATGAAGCTGTGCGCCGCGTATTGCGGATCAAGTTTGCGGCCGGACTTTTCGATCATCCTTACACCGATCCCGCGCGGGAAAAGACGGAAATCCTCACTCCCGAAAACCTTGTGGTCGCCCGCAAATTGGCACAGGAATCCATTGTCCTTCTGAAGAACCAGAACAATATTTTGCCGCTGAATAAGAATGCGGGGACAATCGCGGTGATTGGGCCGCTGGCCGATGACCAGGCCGACCAGCTTGGTCCCTGGGCGGGCCAGGGAAAAGCCCAAGATGCAGTCACGCCTTTGCAAGGCATTAAGTCGAAAGTGCCTAACGCCAAAGTGATTTATGCCAAAGGAGTGGATTTGGAGGACTTTCCCAGCAACTCCAACGTCAGCGGCGCGGCTCCTGCTCCGGCAACCGCAACGGGAGCCAGCGGAGCGCACGGCACCGGAAGCGCGAGCATCCCGGATGCCGTGGAAGCGGCGAACAAAGCTGATGTAGTTGTGATGTTCTTGGGCGAACTTGCGGGAATGACGGGCGAGGCAAGCTCACGCGCCACGCTGAATCTTCCGGGAAAGCAGAAGGAATTATTGGAAGCGGTGGCCGCTACTGGCAAACCGGTTGTGCTCGTGCTTGAGAGTGGCCGTCCGCTGGATATCCGATGGGCCAATGATCACGTTTCCGCCATCATGCAAGGCTGGTTTTTGGGCGTGCAGGCGGGCAATGCGATTGCGGACGTGCTGTTTGGAGATGTTTCGCCCAGCGCCAAATTGCCACTGAGTTGGCCGCTATCGGTTGGACAGATTCCTATCTACTACGACCACAAGAACACGGGACGGCCCACTTCGCCGGACCGTTGGCATACGGGGTATCTCGACGAAAGCTCACAGCCGCTCTTTCCTTTCGGCTACGGATTGACTTACACCACGTTCAAATACGGCGGTCTGCATGTGGAGAATTCAAACATCAGCGCCAAAAACGATCTTCATGTGACTGCTGAAATTCAAAATACTGGAACGCGCGAGGCCACCGAGGTGGTGCAGCTTTACGTTCATGATCGCGTGGCTCCGACTTCGCGTCCGGTGAAAGAGTTGAAAGGATTTTCGCGGGTCACGCTTGCACCCGGCGCGAGCAAGACTATCTCCTTCACGGTCCATGGGGAAGACCTGGGATCGTACGATCCGCAAATGAAGTGGATCGTTCCTCCGGGAACTTACGATGTGTGGATTGGGCCCAGTTCGGCGGAAGGGGTGCACGGAACGTTTGACGTTACGCCAGAATAAATCTCGGCACCCGTTGCCAGAAGTTTGAGCTATTTTCCCAAAGGCGGTAATTTCGGAATTTCCTGTCCGGCAGTCTGCTCGGCCGCTTCCACCTGTTCGTCAAGATAGTGCACGATGATGGAAATTCTGCGGTTCGAAGGGTCTAAAGGATTTTTTGGATCGCGCAATTTTTGATCGGCATAGCCGCGCACTTGTGAAACCTGATCTTCGCGAAGATGATTGTTCTGCATCAGCCGGCGCGCCGAATTCGCGCGGTCGGTGGAAAGCTCCCAATTACTGTAATCCTTGCGTCCGTTATACGCTTTGGCGTCGGTGTGGCCTTCAATCGTAATTCTATTCGGGACTTTCCCTAGTTCCTGCGCGAGAAGCGCGAGCAATTTTTTCCCGTTGCCGTTGAGTTCCGGGCTACCGAGATCGAAAAATGTTCCGGATTGTGTTTCCAATAGTTCAATTCGCAGCCCTTCGGGCGTGACGGTAAGCACGATTTGATTTTTTAGTTTGTCGAAATCTTTCATCTGCTCGATAGTTTTTTCCAGCTTGGTCTTCAGCTCGGAAATATTGTCCTTGGCCAGCACTGGATTTTCGCTGGCCTTCGAGTGGCTGCTGTCGGTTTTATTGAGTGTTCCCGATGGATCTTTGAAGTAGCCGGCAATCGCCTCGCGCACAGGCTTATTGGTATTCATTAGCCAGAGGACGATGAATAGCGCCATCATCGCGGTCACAAAATCGGCGTACGCAACTTTCCACGCGCCGCCATGATGGCCGCCGTGCCCGGCTTTTTTTTTGACGATGATGATGGGACGGGAACTATCCATAGAATTTGCACCGAGCGAGTTTAGGTTATGCCGACGCGGCCTCGGCTATGGGCGCTGTCGTTCCGCTTGCGCGGCAAGTTTCTTCCAGTTCTTTGAACGAGGGGCGCACATGGCCGGGGATGGCGCGGCGGGCTACTTCCACCGCCATAATGGGCGCGGTGCCTTTCAGGAAAGAAATAATCATGACGCGCATCACATGAAGGAATGCGTGTTCTTCGTCCGCGGCCTTGGCCATATTCGCCGCGATCGGACCAATCAGCCCGTAGCAAAGCAGGATTCCCAGAAAAGTCCCCACCAAAGCAGCGGCGACTTTATGACCAATTTCTTCTGGCGGGCCGCCCAGCGCGCCCATCGTGATGACCACGCCGAGCACCGCTGCGACAATTCCCAAGCCCGGCAGAGAATCCGCCATGGTGCTAAGGGATGAAATCGGTTGGGCTGCGTGGTGTTGATGAACTTCCATATCGAGATCGAGTAATTGATCAAGATCAAAAGCTTCGGTGCCGCTAACCGCCATGCGGAGCGTGTCGCAAACGTAGTCGCGGGCGTGATGGTCCTTCAGGAAAGCGGGGTATTTCGACAGCACGGGACTTCTCTCAGGATCTTCTACATCGTTTTCGAGCGCCATTAATCCCTCGCGGCGGGCCTTGTTCAGGAGGTCGTAAAGCATTTTGAGCGAATCCAAGTAATACTGTTTGCTGAATTTTGACTTTCCGAACACAGAGCCTATGCCCGCGGCGATGTCCTTGAGAATGTGAACGGGATTTGCAATTAAGACAGTGCCAATCGCAGCGCCGCCGATGATAAGAAGTTCCGCGGGTTGAATGAGCACTTTGACGTTACCGTGCTCCATCAGGTAGCCGCCTAGTACTGCTCCGAAGACAACGACAATTCCAATAATGGCGAACATCTGAGTGTTAAATCTCCGTGCCCGAGGCAGCGCCTCTTGCATTTCCTTTCTTTGAAATTCCAGCACGCGTCAACAGTGATTCAACCGAATCCCGGGCTTGCACGGTAGCAGCGCCAATGGAGATAGAAATCTCCAATCTGTCTCCCCACCATTTCAGTTCCGTGTGTCCGGTGACCCTTTGAATGCGTTGCACGACTTTTTCCAGGCCTGTTTGCGTGCAGTTCAGAGCGATCACCAGAAATTGGTCCTCGCCCCAGCGTCCTACGAAATCCGTGGGGCGGATACTGTTCCGGGCGCTTTCCGCGATCATGTTCACAACTTCATCCACGGCCACGCGGCCGTAAGCGGCTTTGAAGTGATCAAGGTTGTTGATGCGAATACTGACGATGCCAAAGGGCAGCCGGTATTCGTTGAAGCTGGCGAGGTTTTCGCGCAAGTGAAAATTGGTAAAGTCCATGTTGGCCAGACCCGTAGTTGGATCCAGACATCCGTGGGCGGCCAGCATGCCCTGGCGGCGATTGCGGTCTGAGACCGATTTCAGTTCATGAAAGCTTTCCGCCACTCCAATCACCGTGCCATTTTCATCGCGGACGGGCACTGCCCATACCTGCATGGCAACGCGATGCCCGGCGTGAAGGCGAAAGTACACATGAGCTTCTTTGGGTTTGCCTTCATGAATAGTCAGAGCCAACGGACAGACTGCGCCACAAAGGCCGCATCCGTGATCGCCACAGTCAGGAAGAATATTTTCCTGGCAGAGATGGCCAACAACCTCATGGCGCTGATAGCCGGTGATTCGCTCCGCTCCGCGGTTCCAGAACACGATTCGGCGGTTCTTATCGAGCAGGTACACGCCAAGCTGCAGGCTGTCGAGAATGGCGCGAAATATGTTTGGGTCGTTGGCGAGCATGTCCAGCCGTGGGTGCGAGGGCTACTTTGCACATCGGCAGGAAAATCCTGAACTTAAAACATGCGAGGAACTTTGGTGGGAAGGGGTTGAGCAGGAAAGGCATTTCGCAGCCAAAAACAGCGAGCGAAATGCCCTTCCTGCAGTGGGACCGTCGCCCCCCTAAGCCATTGTAGCCACGGTCCCGGGCCATGGAGGACTCAACACCGAGCGAATTGTACTGAGCAACTCCGCGTTGTCCGCTGGTTTTTGAAAGAATGCGGTGGCGCCGCCGCGCATGATTTTTTCCCGCGTGGCTTGCGGATCACGAGCGGTGAGTACGATCACGGGAATCGCCGACAATGTGGCATTTTCCTGCAACCGCTCCAGCACCACGAAGCCATCGCCCGCCGGCAAGCCGATATCCAGAATGATGAGATCTGGTTTTTCTTTCTGGGCCATGGCAATGGCGGAAAAACCGTCGGTGGCATACGCGGTGTCATAGTGGTTGGCCCGCAAGCGCAGGTTCAGCCCGCGCCTGAGATCGGGATCATCGTCAACGATCAAGATTTTTGCTTTGTCCATTTTCTCCTCGCTTCTGCGATTTCTCAGTTCACTTTCGTGTTGATCTTCTTTTGCTCTAAATTCTTGGGCTTAAGCAGGACTGCCATTACCAGTTCGGTCACGCTGTCGGCGACTTCCTGCACCTGTTTTTCAATCGGCTCCGAACTGTCGCGGGTGGGAAGCGCAATGGGCACGGCGGAGACATTTCCAACTACCCGGCCCTGCAGATCCGGAGAGCGCATGATCTGCTCGCGGATTCTTTCCGTAATCACCTCGGTACCGTGAAGGTCTGCGGCAGCCAGAATAAGGAATGCCTCGCGTTTTTCAATACCCAGCGTTGGCAGCAGCAGGTCTTTGTCCGCGAGAATGCAGGAGCGCAACAGTTCCAGGCATTGCCGCCGAAGCTCGCGCCAATTTCCCACGGCTTGCGCAGAGAGCGGCGTCAGCTCAACCGTGATGAGGGACAATGAGCTGCGCAGCTTTCCTTCCTCGACAACCGCTGGAAGAAGTAGCTTGGCCAGCGAAAACAAAGGTAGCGTAAAGGTAAACGTGCTTCCGTGCCCAGGCTCGCTTTCCACCCAGATGCGTCCGCCATGCAGACTCACGATTTCGCGCGTGATGTAAAGACCTAATCCCAGACCTTTGCGGCTGTCGTCAATCGTGCCCGGCTCCTGATAGAGGCGTTCGAAGATCATTGCTTTAACTTCCGGATTGATACCGCGCCCGGTATCGGAGACCGAGATGTACACGAAGTCGGGATCAGACTCGAGAAGAAACGCCTTCACCATGATTGAACCACCCGGCGCGGTGAACTTGATGGCGTTATCCAGGAGATTGGTCAGCACCTGGAGCATGCGGTCGGCGTCGGCGAACGCCAGCGGGATGCGGGTGTCCACACCGATTTCCAGTCCAATTTCTTTGTTCTGGGCGCTGGCCCGAAGCATGGAGAGAACTTGGTGAATGACTTCTCCAATCGCGATGCACTGCGGCTCAACCCGGATTTTGCCGGATTCCACGCGGGTCGCCTCCAAAAGATCGCCGATCATGGAGCGCAACTGGTTCGTGCTTCGCAGAACGGTTTCCAGATGCTCGGTCTGCTGTGGAACCAGAGGCCCGGTAAGACCGTCTAGCATGAGGGTGACAAACTGATGAATGCAGGTGAGCGGCGTTCTCAGTTCGTGGGATACGTGCGATAAGAATTGGTTTTTAAATTCGAGTTGCTGCCGCCGGCTAATGTCGAGCGAAGTGAGCAGCGCCTGGCGCTCAATGGCATAGCGCATGGCCCGCGCCAGTTGCGTGCTGTTGAATTCTCCCTTTACCAGATAGTCCTGGACGCCCTGGTGCACCGCCTTGAGCGCTAGTTCCTCGTCATCCTGACCGGAGAGAACAACTACGGGAACTCCGGGGGCTTTGCTCAGGATCTTGCGAAAGGTTTCCGCGCCGTGGCTGTCGGGCAGGTTTAAATCCAGCAACACCAGAGTGGGCGACTCGTCTCCGAGATGTTGCAGGCCCGCGGAGAGCCGGTCCACGCAGCGCACCTCAACATCGGATTCGCTTTCGACCAGACGCAAGCGGACTAAATCCGCATCGCCGGGATTGTCCTCGATCAACAGGACCGTGTGCCGATTGCTCACTGTTCCTCTCTGCGCGGTAAACATGCGTTCTGAAACCAAAACTGGCCAATGGACTGGATCACGGCCATGTAGTCCTGTAAATTTCCCGGCTTGCGTACGTAACTGTTGGCGCCCAGCCGGTAGCAATTCCCAATATCACGCGGGGCTTCAGACGTGCTAAAGATCACCACGGGAGTAGAGCGCAGCTTTGGGTCCGATTTCACTTCCTCGAGGACTTGCCATCCATTTTTGCGGGGCAGGTTCAGGTCCAGAATGATCAGGTCCGGCCGCTGCGCTGATGTGTATCGCCCCTCGCGGCGCAGAAATGCGACGGCATCTTCTCCATCGGTGACGGCGCTGACCTGGCGCGGATGCTCATTTGCGATCAGCAGGTCGCGCGCAAGGTCGAGGTCGGCCGGATTGTCATCTACTAACAAGACTTCCGCTGGGTTCATAGGTCTGTTCTTCGTCTTTCGTTTCTGGATTTTTTTGTTCCGCACCGCGATTGGCGGGGTTGCCCTTGTCCTCAAGCGCGGGCAATGTGAAATGGAAGGTCGTCCCCCCATGAGCGCCGGACTCGGCCCAGATTCTTCCTCCGTGCCGTTCCACGATCTTTTTGCAGATAGAAAGCCCGATTCCATTCCCTGGATATTCTTCGCGCGTATGCAGCCGCTGAAAAATTACGAAAATGCGGTCCGCATGTTCGGGCGCGATGCCGATTCCGTTATCGCTCACGAAGAACTCCCACTCCATCTCCGTTCGCTCCGCTCGGACCTCGATTTCCGGCGCTTTGCTTCCGTGGAATTTGATGGCGTTGTTCACGAGATTTTGCAGCACCTGCTGCAATTGCGAGCTGTTAGCGAGGACCGTGGGCAGCGCGTCGTGTTTGATCACGGCATTTTTCTCGCGGATGGCCGCTTCCAAATTTTTGAGAATCTGCCGCATTACCAGATTGCAGTCCACCTGGCTCATCTTGGTGCCTTCGCGGCCCGCCCGTGAAAAGGCGAGCAAGTCCTGCACCAGGGTTTGCATGCGCAACGCGCCGTCCACGGCGTAATGGATGTATTTGTCAGCCTGCTCGTCCAGCTTTCCGCGATAGCGTTCCGCGAGAAGTTGCGTGTACATCGCCACCATGCGCAACGGTTCCTGCAAATCGTGGGACGCGACATACGCAAATTGTTCCAAATCGCGATTGGAGCGGGCCAGTTCCTCCACTTTCAGTGCCAACTCATTCTCCGCCTGCTTGCGTTGCGCGCGGAGCCTTTGCTCGCGCAAGGCGCGGCGGATGGAAACCGGCAAGCGTGGCAGCGAGTCCTTCAGGACGTAGTCGGTGACACCCTGCTTTATGCATTCCACCGCCGTGACTTCTCCAAGCGCGCCTGAAACCAGGATCAGCGGAATGTCGAGGGCCTTGTTGCGAATAATTTCCAACGCTTCCATCCCTCTCCATTGCCCCAGGTTGTAGTCGGCAAGCACGATGTCAGGCACGAACTTTTCCAGGATGAGGCGGAACTCTTCCGCGGCCTGCACGAGTTCGCTGGTAACGTCAAAGCCGGCGCGCTTCAGTTCGCGCAACACCAGTTCACTGTCGGCAGCGTTGTCCTCCACCAGCAGGACGCGTAGCGGCTCTCCCCTGTCGCCCGAGGACGGCCTTTCCACGGGGCTCATGATTTCGCTGGTCATGATTTCACCAGTCATGATTCCTGTCCCGCGGGCTCGCAGGTGCCCTGCGGCGCGGGTTGATTGACCACCAGCCAATACAAGCCCAGGTGTTTTACCGTCTGGCGAAATTCGGTGAAATTGACGGGCTTTTGAATGTAACTGTTTGCGCCCAGGTTATAACTGCGCACCAGATCCAGCTCTTCCTTGGAGGACGTCAACACCACCACGGGAATACTCTTGGTGCGGGGATCGCTTTTGACCTGTTGCAGCACTTCAATTCCATTCACCTTCGGCAGTTTTAAATCGAGCAATACCAGGCGGGGAGGAGTGTCGAAGTTGCGCTCCGCATAGCTGCCGCGGCAGAAGAAAAAATCCAGCGCTTCTTCTCCATCGCGCGCAATTAAAATATTGTTTGCCAGGTTCTCCCGCTTCAGCGCATGGAGCGTCAAGTCCAGATCGTCCTGGTTGTCTTCAATCAAAAGAATTTCCGCGTCGAATGCTTTCATGGCAACTCCAACCTCATTTGCTTTCCTGGGTGCCCGGTTCTTGTTCCAGACCCTTCAGCGTGAAATAAAACGTCGCTCCCCGGTCCATTTCCCCTTCCGCCCATACTCGCCCACGGTGTTTTTGAACAATCCGTTGCACGGTAGCGAGCCCTATTCCTGTTCCCTCGAAATCTTCATTGCGGTGGAGGCGCTGAAAGACTCCAAACAGTTTTCCCACGTATTTCATGTTGAAGCCCACTCCGTTATCCCGGACGAAGATGCATGTATGCCCGCCTGCTTCTGTTTTGCCAATCTCAATGACAGTGTGCTGGCGAAGCCGGGTATATTTGATCGCGTTGGAAATAAGGTGCTGAAATACTTGCTTCACCAGATTTGCGTCGCACTGCGCCCAGGAAAGCTCTCCGAGTTTCCACTTCACCTCGCGCCCTTCTTGACTGGGAGCAAGTTCCGCGATCACTCGCTCGGCAATCGGCGCCAAATTCACAAGCTGAAGATTTAGCGGCTGCCGCCCGACCTTGGCGAGGTTGAGTAGTTCGTCCACCAGCAATCCCATGCGCCGCGTTCCCTGTTGGATTCGTGTCAGGTACTGTTGCGCTGCAGGTTCGAGTTTGGGTTTGAAGTCTTCTTCAAGTATCTGGGCAAAGCCGACGATATGGCGCAATGGCGCTCGCAGGTCGTGAGCGACGGAGTAGGTGAAGGACTCCAACTCTTTGTTGGCCGCTTCCAGTTGGACGGTGCGTTGGCGAACGCGGGATTCCAGCTCATCGTGGAGCCTCTGGATTTCCTGCTCTGAGATTTTCCTTTGCGTGATGTTGCGCACCGCAGTCACCGCTCCGACCACATTGGCGTTTTGGTCTTTGAGGGGGTGGGCCGTTACCTCAATCCAAATAGACTTCGCTGTCAATGGAGTGCGCACCAAGATTTCGCATTCGCAGGATTCACCCCGCAATGCGCGCGCCATGGGCAACTGCTCGGCGGGATAGGGCTTACATTCCACCGGCTCGTAGAGGCCTAAAGCTTCCGGCCATTGATTGAGCGCGAGCTTGGTAGGCGGCTCGCCAATGAGATTTTCCACGGCTGCATTCCAGATCAGAAGCCTGCCCGCATTGTCCACGACGATCAAGCCATCTCCCAGGCTGTCCAGCACCGTCTGCAACAGCATTGTTTGCGTCAGCAGGGCCTGTTTCGAGCTTGGGGACGGGATCGCCGGAAGCCCCGCAGTAGCAGCGCCTGCCCATACTTCATTCTTGGAAGAGCGCAGGAATGGGACCAATGGCGCAGGGCGGGATGTCGGACTACTCCTCATGCATCTAGGTCATCGGCGGGAGTGGGAAGGGCTTTAGGCATCCTCCTGTGGGAATTCACCTAGAGGTGAATACCTGCAACTCACTGATAGGCAGAAACTTTGTACTCAAGGACATGTACCAGGAGGCAAGCCGATATTAAAGATATAGCGTGCAATTGCCGAAAAATGCAATGTTCGTTCATTCCACGTTCTCATCAAGATTGGACCCATTGGAAAACGACGCGCTAACCCGTATAGCCACCGATGCCCTCGCTACGGAGGTATGGAAACGCGATGAGGCGCTGGATCGTGTCGGCGGGGATGAAAACCTGCTTCAAGAGCTTTGCCAGATATTCCTAAGCGGCTATCCCCAGCTAATGACAAAATTGCGCGAAGCGGTCATGTCCGGCGATTCGCTTGGAGTCCAACAAGCCGCCCACAGCCTGAAAGGCGAACTCAGTTATCTCAGCGCGATGCAAGCCACCAGCATTGCACGCGCAATGGAAGACATGGGACGGGAGGGCAATTTGTCCTCCGCGGTTGCGTCCCTGACCGCGCTGGAACGGTCCTTGGCGCTTCTTCATCTTGCCCTCGACAAAGCTCCGGGTGTCCACTAAAAATGAATCCCACGCAAAACTCAGAGGGTAAGGACCCGGTCCGTTCGGAAAAATCTACTCTCACCGATACGGTGCTGGTTGCGGACGATGATCCAATTTTTCGCCATGTCCTGCAAAGTTGTCTGGAGAAGTGGAATTATCGTGTTGTGGCGGTTGAAAATGGCGAGGATGCCTGGAAGATCCTACAGGAACCCGATGCCCCTCATCTGGCGATTTTGGACTGGATGATGCCGGGTCTTGACGGGCTTGAACTCTGCCGTAAGCTGCGTCATCGAAAAGAAGGCACCTACCGTTACCTTCTGCTGGTGACGGCCAAGGACAACATACAGGACATTGTGGCGGGGCTTGATGCGGGCGCGGACGACTACCTGACCAAACCTTTCGATGTGGACGAACTGCGGGCGCGCGTACGCTCGGGAACGCGAATTCTTCAACTCCAGGATGCGCTATTGCGAGCTCATGAAAAACTGCAGTTTGAAGCGGCCCACGATGGCCTGACTGGAATCTGGAACCGACGTGCGATTCTCGATCTTCTGAAAAGAGAAGTCGAACGCCATCACCGTAACGGCAAACCATTGGGTATTCTCATGGCGGACGTGGACCATTTCAAACGGATTAACGATACCTATGGGCATCCGGCAGGCGATACCGTCTTGCTGGAGGTCGTCTCCAGAATTGTCAAATCTCTGCGCCAATATGACTTCGTTGGCCGTTATGGGGGAGAGGAATTCCTGGCAGTCGTCCCCGGCTGCGACGCTGCAAACCTGATGGCGAGCGCGGAGAGGATTCGGGCATCCATCGCCACGCATCCCATTGACACCGACGCAGGACAGCTTTCGATTACGCTTTCCCTGGGAGTGGTCTCCATGCAGGCCAACAGTGTTTTTGACTATGAATCCGTCCTGCACGCCGCGGACGCAGCGCTTTATCGCGCAAAAGCTAATGGACGAGACCGAGTCGAAGTTGCCAATTCTTTGTTTGCGGCGCGCGCCGGGTTGGCTTGAGTTGGTCGCAGATGGCACCTCGGTAGGGTGCGCTGGCACGTAAGTGCTATTCCGAGAAATAGCACTGCAAGATACCTTAGGAATCGAGCAGTTCTGGGGGAGGGCTGCCCCGGGCGTCCGATGACTCGAAAGAGTCCGGACGCTTGTTAATTTTCAGGGAAGAATCAGCGCCGCTTCGAAAAAACGCCGTCGTCACGTTTGACGCCCACTTCACATGCCATCATAGTTCGGGCCGCCACCACCTTCCGGAGGCACCCACGTAATGATCTGATACGGGTCCATGATGTCGCAGGTTTTGCAATGTACACAATTGGAAGGGTTCAGATGAATCTGCTTGGCACCCGGCGATTCCGAATTTTCGACCATCTCGTAGACATTCGCGGGACAAAAGTTCTGGCAGGGATTCCCATATTCCTGTACGCAGCGCTCGTTGCAGATATTCGTATCGTGGATGATCAAATGCGATGGCTGGTCCTCTTCGTGCTTTGTGCCGGAATAATAAACGTCTGTTATTTTATCGAAGGTTAAAGCTCCTTCGCGGCGGGCCGGGCCGATGATAGCCGCGCGCGATGCATCTTCGTCTGAAAGTTTCTCGATGCGCTCCATTTGTTCGTAATCGGGATGCGACGGATATTTTTTGTACAGCCCGCGCCCGCCGGTGAGTTGTTGCAAGCCTGCGTGAAATAGACCGTGAAGAAGGCCTTTTTCGAATCCCTGGTGGAAGTTGCGCACGGGCCACAACTCTTTTTTGATCCACGAATTTTCAACCGCTTTGGGATAGTCGTTCAGTTGCGCCGCATCGAACTTGCGCGCCAGCAGCGCTCGATAGGCAGCCTCGGCCGCCAGCATACCGCTTTTAATCGCTAAATGAATGCCTTTCAGCCGCTGAGAGTTCAGGAAGCCGGCGCTGTCGCCAATGATCATCCATCCATCGCCTGCAAGCGGCGGGATCGCAAACCAGCCACCGTAAGGCAAAGACTTCGCACCGTAGCGCACCATCTTGCCGCCTTCGAGCAGTTTGGTTGTGAACGGATGCTTTTTGAATGACTGCAAGGCGTGCTGGGGATCAGTACGCGGATCTTTATAGTCAAGACCGAGAACCAGGCCTAACGAAATCTGACGTCCATCAATTCCGTAAATCCACGAGCCCCCATATTCCGCGCGAGTAAGCGGCCATCCCAATGTGTAGATGACCTCTCCTTTCGCCACACGTCCCTCGGGGACCTCCCACAGTTCCTTGACTCCTACGCCGTACGTCTGGGGATTGCGCTTGGCTTGGAGATCGAAGCGGTCTATCAACTGCTTAGTCAGGGAGCCCCGCGCGCCTTCCGCCAGGATGGTGATCCTGGAACGAACATCGTAGCCAGGCTCGAAATTCGATTTCGGCTGGTTGTTTTTGTCCACGCCTTTATCGTCGGTGCGGACTCCAACGACATTTTCGCCATCCAGCAGCAGCTCAGAGCCGGCAAATCCGTTGAAAATTGTGATTCCCGCATCCTCAACTTTTTTGGCGAGCCATTTGGTAAAGCGATTGATGGAGATGACATAGTTCCCGTGATCGCGGAGCGGTGGAGGAGTAATGGGCAACTTCCACTTGCCCTTCTCGGTCAGGAAATAAACGGCTTCTTTCTCTACCTCAGCATCGAGCGGCGCTTCTTTTTCAAAACCGGGAAGCAATTCGCGCATGGAGCGCGGATCAAGCAAAGCTCCCGAAAGACAATGCTGACCGGCTTCCCGCGCCTTTTCCAGCACGGAAATATTCTCTTTGCTGAGTTGTGAGTCTGGATTCCTGGCGTTGTGCTCGTCAATCAACTGCGAGAGGCGCAGTGCACAGGCCAATCCAGCAGGACCACCGCCGACGATGACCACATCCGCATCCATTTGGGGATGGTCCACACCGGCGAGCGGCTTGCGGAAACTTTGCATCAGGCTTCCGCTTTTGCTTTCTTCACTTCTTCAATCAGGGCGGGGACTATTTCCAGCAGGTTTCCGACAACAGCCACGTCCGCGATGTCAAAAATCGGCGCTTCAGGATCTTTATTCACCGCAATGATCGACCGCGATCCCTTCATTCCGACTAAATGTTGGATAGCACCGCTGATGCCCAGCGCAAGATACAGCTTGGGCGAAACTGTCTGTCCAGAAGACCCAATCTGCCGCTCAATGGGAAGCCATCCAGCGTCGCAGATGGGACGCGAAGCCGCCAACTCCCCGCCGAGGACTTCCGCCAACTTCGCGGCCATCTCGATGTTCTTTTGCTCTTTAATGCCGCGCCCGACAGAGACAATAATCTCGGCCTGGGTGAGATCAACCGCCTGTTTTGCTTCCTTGTACATTTCGTGCGGCCTTACCCGGATGGAACTACTTTCAATAACCGCGTTCACAGTTTCAATGGGCGCGGGCGTGGATCCATTTTCAATCTGGTCCGCGCGAAACGATCCAGCCTGCACGGTCGCGAAGTACGGCGGCTCTCCGGTGAAAGAGACATCGGCGGCAAACTTTCCTTGAAACATCTGCCGCGTGAATATCAGTTTGCCCGACTCATATTTGTAGCCGACCGCGTCCGAGATCAATGGCCGGTCTAAAGCCAAAGCGAGCTTGGGAGCAAAATCGCGTACCTGGTAAGTGTGCGGAAACAGGACGAGAGACGGTAATTTTTCAGTGAGAAATGGCTTCAACGCCGCCACATAGCCGTCTGCGGTGTATTGTTGAAGCGTCGGCGACTGAATTTGATAGACCTTCTCCAGCTTTTTTGCCGCGATCTCGCCAGCGGCAACGGAAACTTCAGCGCCCATCGCGACCGCTTCCACGCCCCAGCCCGTTTCCGCGCCGATTTTCTGTGCGGCGGTAATGGTCTCGTAGGAGACGCGGTTCAGTTTCCCTTCACGTTGTTCGGTGATGACAAGAATTACTCCGCGGGCGCTCAATCAATCTCCTTCAGAATAGGCCGGATCACAAAATCCGCATCTCGTTCCGCATTTTGTCCACTAGCTTGCGCGCAACTTCCGCGGGAGGTCCGTCTATCGTCTCAGTCCGTTTCTGCTTTTCCGGAATGTACAGGCGTTCAATTGTCAGTCCATTTTTCCCGACAGCCGCCGCGACATCTGCCCATCCGAGTTTCGTCATGGGCTTGTTTTTTGCCTGTTTGATACCCATCAACGTCGCATAACGAAGCTTGTTTCCGCCAGATTGAATGGTCAGTACGGCGGGCAGTGGCATTTCCATGTCTTGAAAGTAGCCCGATTCCAGTTCCCGTTTTAATTTGAGCCCATCGCCTTCTTTTGCAATGTGCAGAATGATGGTGGAATGCGGCCATCCCAGAACTTCGGCCAGCAGGACGCCTGTCTGCGCGTAGCCGTAGTCGTCGGACTGCAATCCGGTAAAGATCAGGTCGAAATTCTCGCTCTTCACTGCCGCCGCAATCGCCTTCGCGGTTGAGGCTGCATCCAGCTTTACGAATTCATCTCCCTCGAGATGGATGGCGCGGTCCGCGCCTTTCGCCAGTGCTTCCCGCAATACTTGTTGGGCCCGCGCAGGGCCTGCCGTGACTACAACAACCTCCCCGCCATTCTTCTCCTTCTGCCGCAGCGCTTCTTCGAGAGCGTAAGCGTCAGGCTCATTGACCTCGTAACTTACGTCTTCGCGGATCCACGACCCGCTTTCATTCAATTTGAGGGGAGCATCTTTTTGCGGAACTTGCTTGATGCAGACAAGAATCTTCATGTCGAGCCTAACGGTAGAAAAACCAACCAGCGCTTCTCATCATCCTATAAAAACTTTACAGTATATACCTCAGCCGATATACGTTCGCCTTAGGAGAAGCGCCATGCGCAAACGGTTCATGTCTCAGATGCTCGTCCTGCCAATCGCGTTTGTAATCATGCTGATGTCATGTTCATTCGCGCAATCTGCGCCCAAGCAGTCGCCGGACAATGACTGGTGGAAGCACGCCGTTTTCTATGAACTTTATCCTCGCAGTTTTGCCGACAGCAATAATGATGGATTTGGCGACCTGCGCGGCATTACTTCCAAGATGGATTATCTAAAGCAACTCGGCGTGGATGCGATATGGCTCACGCCGTGTTATCCATCGCCGCAGGTGGATTTCGGCTACGACATTTCGGACTACGAGAATATTGATCCCACCTACGGCACCCTTCAAGATTTCGATTCTATGGAAAAAGAAGGCCAGAAGCGCGGCATTCGCATCATCATGGATTTTGTCCTGAACCATACCTCCGATCAGCATCCGTGGTTCATCGCGTCGCGATCTTCCCGCACTTCTCCGTACCGCAATTGGTACATATGGCGCGACGGCAAAGGCCCGCACCAGCCGCCTAACAATTGGAACTCGCTCTTCGGCGGCTCGACATGGCAGTGGGACTCAAAAACCAGCCAATATTATTACCACTTTTTTTACCCGCAACAGCCGGACCTGAACTGGCGCAATCCCGCCGTGGAAAAGGCCATGTTTGACGTTACTCGATGGTGGTACAAACGCGGCGTTGCAGGATTTCGTCTGGATGCCGTGGACACTCTGTTCGAAGACCCCAAGCTGCATAACAATCCGGTTTTGCCTGGTAAAAACCAGTTCGGGGATCCCAAGGAGGAAAACAAGTACGATCAGAAGTTGCCGCAGGTTCACGAAGTACTGCGAGCGCTACGCAAAGTCGCGGACGAAAATCACGCGGTTCTGATCGGCGAGACCTATACCGACAACCTACAACAATTGAAGCAGTACTACGGCGACAACCAGGAACTCCAGATGCCGATGGACATGATGCTGGGCCTGGTGAATAAAATCTCCGCGCCAGCATTCCGCCACCAGATTGCCTTGGCGGAGGCCTCCGGAGGCTGGCCAGTTTATGTGATGAACAACCACGACATTGTCCGCTCCTATAACCGCTACGGAGACGGCAAAAACAATGACGCAATCGCCAAGCTGATGGCAGGCCTTTACCTCACCCTTCGCGGCACGCCCATCCTGTATTACGGCGAAGAAATCGGCATGGAGAACAATGACCCGAAGCGAAAAGAAGATGTGAAGGACCCCATCGGGAAACTGGGATGGCCAACCAACAAGGGGCGTGATGGCGAGCGCACTCCCATGCAATGGAGTGACAGCGCGAATGCCGGCTTCACCACAGGCACTCCGTGGCTACCGGTCCCCTCCTCATACAAGACACACAATGTATCCACGGAATCAGGCGATCCCAATTCGATTCTGGAGTTTTACCGGCATCTTCTGGCTTTGCGGCATAGCAATCAGGCCTTTATTGAAGGCAAATATGTTCCGCTGAATGAGGATGACCCCAATGTGCTCTGTTATCTGAGGCAGAGCGGCGGTCAAACCATTATCGTTGTGCTGAATATGTCGAGTTCCGCGCAGAGCGTGCGCCTGGATTTAGTGGGGCCGGGAAAAACTGCGACCACGTTACTCACTACGATGCCGCATGCTCCAAAGCAAGCCGCACTAAATGATATGCAACTGGATCCATTCGCGGTTTACATTGGTAGCGTGCACTAGAAATTACAGAGTTGAGGAATCGGACTTCTGCGCCGCCGCTGCGCCATCCGCCGGGAAGCAGATATGCACGTCAGGCTGGATTCCCGTTTTCTGCCGATACCGGACGGCAATCTGTTTGGCAAAAGAGTCCGCTTCCGCGGCGTCCACCAGATTGACCGTGCATCCGCCAAAGCCTCCTCCGGTCATTCGCCCGCCGCGATAGCCGGGCAATCCTTCGGCGGCGTCCACCATCACATCGAGTTCTACGCTGCTGACTTTAAACAGGTCACGTAGGCTGCGATGCGATTGGCGCATGAGCCGTCCAAGTTCATCAACATCTCCCCGCGAAAGCGCTTCCACAGCATCTTTTACCCGCTGATTTTCGGAAACAACGTGCAGAGCCCGTTGATAAATTGTGCTGGGAAGATCGCCGTCGCGGGCCTGAAGTTGTTCCAATGAGACATCGCGCAGGGCGCATATTCCGCTGTAATGCCTGGATAGCAATCTTACGGCCTCATCACATTCTTCGCGCCGGGCGTTGTATTCTCCGCCGGCAATGGCATGCTTGACCATAGTGTTGCAAATCACCAGTCGTACACGATCAGGAAATGGGATCATTTTGTATTCGAGAGAGCGGCAATCGAGCAGAAGCGCGTGTCCAGCTTGTCCCAGGCAGGAAACGAATTGGTCCATAATTCCCACGCGAGCGCCCACAAAATTGTTTTCCGCTTCGCGGCAAATTTTGGCAACCTCAGGCATGGGCAGCGAACGATTGTTTAGCCGCAAAAGGGCCAGCGCGCTGGCGACTTCCACCGAAGCTGAAGAGCTTAAACCTGAACCGATTGGCACTTCGCCCTTTATCAGCAAATTTGCGCCCTCGATTGGCTGCCCAGCTTTTTGCAACGCCGACGCCACCCCCAAGACGTAGTCGCACCAATTCCCTAAGCGTTTTTCAGGCAGGCTGCGAACATCAAATTCAAATTTTCCGGGAAAATTCTGAGACTGAATCGACAGTTTCTGATCGTCGCGAGGAGCAATTGCAATCCAGGTCTGGAATCCGATGGCGCACGGAAGGACGAAACCTTCGTTGTAGTCGGTATGCTCCCCGATAAGATTAACGCGCCCCGGAGCACGGAAAAGGCTTGGCGGCGATTTGTACAGGCTGAAAAAACTCTCTACTAAATCGCGCTCGCTCATTGGAACTAAGTAACAATCCCCCCGCTGCAAACAGGCCCGTAGAATACGTTCTCCGATTTCCATGTGTCAATTGAGGTGCGGGAAAGCTCGGTCTGGCTTGAATTTTCGAGGCGTTGAAGTTTTCAGCCTGTATTGCCGATTATATGGGCGAAGAGGTTGCGCGAAGGGATCGTCGCACATGGCACAAAGCGGAACTCAACCCAAAGTTGACGCACAGTCTATTTCCGAGCGGCTGAAACGGGCCACGTCAGAATTGTACGAACTTGAACAATTAGTCCTGTCTGGCAGCTTCTCTCCGAGGGTACTCAGCGAGTTTCGAAGCGCGGTGGACAATGTTCGCCAAACTTCGTGGGCCGTCCAGCAATGGATTGGATTGCAGGAGCAATCCCGAGACCCATATTCAGTCATGAACATACTCTCAACTGAAAGGGTCCGCCGGGCGACAGAAATCAATAAAGACCTGGCGATTGATCTTCAATCACTGGAAGTGGGACTGGAAACCGGTGGTCTGCAAGAACTATTTCGCGCAGTCACTGATCTACAGGAATCTCTGGCACCGCTATTCCCCAAGAAGTTCTAAGCCCAAAACGTCCGGTCCAGCGTTCGGTATTGGATGGCCTCCGCGATGTGCTTCGGCATGATTGCCGGAACGCCGTCGAGGTCCGCGATGGTGCGGGCAACTTTCAGGATACGGTCATGGGCTCGGGCGCTCAGGCCCTGCTGCGTCATGGCACGCTCCAGCAAACTCTCGCAATCCGCCGACAATTCGCAGTAAGTCCGCATGTACCGAGGAGACATTTGGGCGTTGCAGTACAGCTTTTCGCGCTTCAATGATGCAAAGCGGTTCAATTGAGTGTCCCGGGCTCGCATCACACGTTCCAGAATTTGGCCCGAAGTCTCAGGTTCCGAACCGGAGCGCATTTCTTTATAGTTCACCGCCGGCACATCAATGTGAATATCAATGCGGTCAAGCAGCGGGCCGGAGATTTTCGCGATGTAACGCTGGATCATGACCGGAGAGCAGTGGCAATCGCGCGAACGGTCGTTGAAATATCCGCACGGACAGGGATTCATGGCAGCCGCCAGCATGAATCTCGATGGGAACGTCAATGACATCGAAGCCCGCGAGATCGTGACCGTTCCATCCTCCAGAGGCTGGCGCATCACTTCGAGCACGTTGCGAGGAAACTCAGGAAGCTCATCCAGAAATAAAACGCCGTTGTGCGCCAAAGAGACTTCCCCTGGGCGCGGTATTACACCTCCTCCAATCAGTCCGGCGTCAGAAATTGTATGGTGCGGCGCACGGAAAGGACGCACTCCCACCAAACCCGCTCCCTGATCGAGCACTCCGGCCACGCTGTGAATTTTGGTAGTCTCCAGCGCCTCTTCGAAAATAAACGGCGGCAGGATTGTGGGCATCCGCTTGGCGAGCATGGTTTTGCCGGAACCCGGAGGACCGATCATCAAAATGTTATGTCCACCGGCGCAGGCCACTTCCAAAGCGCGCTTCGCGGTTTGCTGTCCGCGAACGTCTTTAAAGTCCACGGCAAAGTGTTGCGATTCGCTCAGTAGAGTATCGCCATCCACCTTTACCGGCTTTATGCCGTTGCCAGAGTTTACGAAATGGATAACGTCGAGCAGAGACTTGACCGGATATACATCCACTCCGCTCACCATCGCCGCTTCACGCGCATTGACCTCGGGAACGACAATGCGCGCGATTTTTTTTCCACGCGCTTCAATGGCGATCGGCAAGGCGCCGCGAACGCTTCGCAGTCCTCCATCCAGCGATAATTCCCCCACAAATAGGCAGTCAGGCACCTCCTTGCGCGTGAGGCCGCCATACGCGCCGACAATGGAGAGCGCCATGGGCAAATCGAAGCCTGAGCCTTCCTTGCGAATATCGGCGGGAGCAAGGTTGATGGTGATGTGGGTAGGCGGAATGTCATATCCACAATTTTTCAGAGCTGCGCGAACGCGATCACGGCTCTCGCGCACGGCAGCGTCTGGCAAGCCGACCGTGTGAAAGTGATCTTCGGTCGTCTTGATTCCAGACACGTCCACTTCCACTTCAATAATGTTGGCGTCAATGCCATACACTGCGGCGCTAAGAGTTTTGTATAGCATCGGAGTTTTTCATACGGCGACACTTAGACATAGTAGGTAAGCCTACATTCCGGCCTCTTAAGAAACGGTGATTGCCGTCACGCAACGATGCCAGTATGTTGTGGAAATCGGTTCCGACTGCGTATTTTCGAACCAGGGTTCCTAATACCAGCATGTGTCGCGTGTAAACTACGATGGTTGTACTTCAGTCGTAGTGTTTTCATAGATTAACGGGCCCATGTCAGAAAAAAACAAGGCCGATTCCACTTCCCGGCGCACCCCGGGCCATTTGGAACGGGAAGAGTCTCAGCTATGGCGCTGGGCACTCATGTTCCTGGTGTTGCTTGCAACCGGTCTTGCGGCTTTGGCGTGGGACCGCCTGCAAGACCTTCCTTACCATCTTGGCGCTGTTCCCATAGGACTTGTAGTCGTCAGCGTTCTTTTTGCCGTCTATGTGTATGGGAGGCGGCGTGAGGTCTCTGAGCTTAAATCCCTTCTGCATGATTTAGAAGAACGCAGCGGAGTAGCGCCTTCTCCCGAGCAATTAGATCAACTCAGCCAGGTCATTTCCCGTTCGCAAAAGAGTTTTAAAGAATTAATCGATTCACTGGAGGACGCCGCGTTCGCCTTGTCGCTGGACGGGACCCTGCGCACCGTGAATCGCAGCATGAGCGACCTGCTACACCTCCCTTATGCGGAGATCGTCGGGCGGAAACTTGACGAATTCGTGGAAGAGCCCGCCCGCGCCGAAATCGAAGCCAACCTGGGCCGCTTCCTGGAGAAGCGTCATTGGGCAGGATTGGTGAACGTAAGGCTCAAGAGCAGCACTCGTGTTCTGTATTTTGATTGCACGCTAAATGCAATTGTGAAGGATGACGAGGTGGTGGGGACCAGCGTTCTGGCGCGTGATGTGACCAGCGAACGCGAAAAAGAAACCCGATTCACCGAACTGTTCGAAACTTTGCAAGAAGGAATTTACTTCAGCAGTCCTGAGGGAAAACTCCTCGATGCGAATTCCGCCCTGGCCACCATGCTCGGATACGAGACCAAAGACGAGATACTGTTTCTCTCGCCTGAGCAGCTATCCTTTTCCGGCGGTCAAGCAGCGGCACTGGGCAATGTTGGAAAGAGCCCCAGCGGCGTCCGGCAGAGGGAAATCACGCTGCGTCGCAAAGACGGCGCCGCCGCAATTTTCATGGATACTTCACGCGCGATCCTTGACGGATATGGAAACGTCATCCGCTATCAGGGAACGCTGGTGGACGTAACCCAACGCCGCGGTATCGAGAAGAAGCTGCGCGAGCAAGAGCAATTCCAACGCTATTTGCTGGAGAGCTTTCCTGATCTCATTTTGGTCATTGGGCTCGACGAGTCCTATCAATTCGTCAGCTCCCGCATTCGCGATGTCCTGGGCGGAAAGCCCGAAGACCTGCTCGGAAAGAAAGTTACCGACACCGAACATGCGCCGGAGCTGATCGCCCTTTGCCGGGAGATTTTGGCAGGGAGAATGACGTTTGGCGCCTGTGAATACGGAATCCGGCACAGCGACGGAAGTTGGCGAATGATGCGCGCCTCCGTAAGCGCTTTGCACGATGCGGAGCGCGCGCTGAGCGGCGCAATCGCTTCTATTCGAGACATTACCATTGAACGGAAATTTGAGGCCCAGGTCATCGAGAGCGAACGCCTGGCCGCGATGGGCCAGATGATCGGCGGTTTTGCCCACGAATTGAATAACCCGCTTACCAGCATCCTGGGGATGGCCGACCTATTGCAGGACACAGCCAGCGACGAAACGCGGAAGCAACTGACCACCCTTCAGCATGAGGCTCGCCGCGCCGCCGAAGTCGTACAAAACTTGCTGTACTTTTCACGTCCGCCGGCGCCAGGCAGAAATCCAATTGATCCAGGGGAGCTGGTTGAGCGGACATTGCACTTACATACGTATTCTCTGCGCAAAAATAATATTACGATAGATTTTCTTCGCGAGCCGGTGCGCCTGGTCAGCGGCGATGCCCACCAATTGATGCAGATATTTTTGAACCTGGTACGCAACGCCGAGCAGGCGATCCGCGAAACACGCGACCGGGGGACATTGCGAATCCGCTGCTCTAACAGCAGTCAAGCGGTAAGCATTACGTTTCAGGATGACGGCGCCGGGATTTCGGCGGAGGTACTACCGTACATTTTCGATCCGTTCTACACCACCAAACGTCCAGGGAGGGGTACCGGGCTTGGCTTGAGCATCTGCAAGGCAATCCTTCGCGAGCACGGCGGAAACATTGAAGCGGCCCCCGGCCCCGGTGGCGGTGCCGTTTTCACGGTGACATTGCCCACCATGAAGGCACATACTTCTCACGCGTAACGAAAGTTAAGCTCTTTCAGCGTTCCACCGCCATCGCAACCGCATTGCCTCCGCCCAAACACAGCGCGGCGATTCCGCGATGCACATCGCGACGAATCATTTCATGAATCAATGCCACCAGAACGCGCGCGCCGCTCGCGCCGATGGGATGGCCAATGGCCACAGCGCCGCCGTTTACGTTTACTTTTTCAGGATCGAGGTCGAGTTCCCGCATCACGCCAAGCGCCTGCACGGAGAACGCTTCGTTCAACTCGTAAAGATCCACATCCTGATTCTTCCAACCGGTCTTTTCCCAAATCTTACGAATCGCGCTCACGGGAGCCATCATGACCCAGGCAGGCGCAATTCCACTGGTAGCCTGCGCGACGATCCGAACCATCGGCTTCGCTTTAAGCTCTTTCGCTTTGCCCGCACTGATTACTACAACCGCCGCCGCTCCATCATTCACTCCGGGAGCATTGCCGGCGGTCACGGTGCCATCTTTTTTGAAAGCCGGCTTCAGGCTACGCAGAATTTCGATGGTCGTGTCTTCCCGTGGAGATTCGTCTTTATCAAAAATTCCAGGCGCTCCGCCCTTTTTCTTGGCAGGAATTTCCACGGGAACAATTTGCGACTTCAAACGGCATTCTTTAAAGGCTGCGATTGCTTTACGATGCGAGTTCAGCGCAAACTCATCCTGCTCTTCACGAGTAATCCCGTATTTTCCCGCGACATTCTCCCCCGTCATTCCCATGTGGTAGTTGTTGTAAATATCCCAAAGACCATCCTGGATCATCGCATCCACAATCTGCGCGTTGCCTAAGCGATATCCCTTGCGCGCTTGCGGCAATAGGTAAGGCGCGTTCGTCATGGATTCCATTCCGCCGGCGACTACCACGGAACTGTTTCCGGTCTGTATCGCTTGCGCTGCAAGGGCCACCGCTTTCAATCCCGAGCCGCAAACTTTGTTTATAGTCATGGCACCCACTTCGTCCGCCAATCCGCCGAACAAAGCGGCTTGCCGCGCGGGGTTTTGACCCAATCCCGCAGAAACAACATTGCCCATGATGCACTCATCCACGAGCATGGAATCAATGTTCGCGCGCTTTACAGCTTCGCGTACCACGATGGAACCGAGCTGCATTGCGCTGAAATCAGAGAGGCTTCCCTGAAATTTTCCGACCGGCGTACGACACGCGGAAATGATGACAACATCTTCAAGAGCGGCCATTTTCCTGCTCCTCCCTTGCTTCTGACATTCATTATAGTTGCGCGGAAAGCGCTTGCGCCCACAATATGGAGGCCAAATATTTTTCTCGCTCGCGTGCACAGTGAATGAGGCAAGTTTATGAAATCAAAAATCGGATGATGCGAGGAGATCTGAAATTCCGTGCTCAGCAAATCTCTTCGCGACAAAATTCCCCTGACGAAATCCGCGCGAAGTGACTTTGGTACACCGTTCGTACGCGCCGCTAACATCATTTTTTTCTTGACTTCATTTTTCAATAACTCTATACATTCAATCAGTCGCAACAAACGACCGTTGCATCATCCACGAAGAGTGGAAAAGGGAGAATAGACAGAATGGCAACCAAGAAGAAAGCAGCCAAGAAAAAGAAGCACTAAAAATGCTTCAGGAAAACAACAGGGGACGCGAAAGCGTCCCCTGAGTTTTTTGCTGGGAACTAATTGCTCGCGGAAGAAATTCCATAAACGCGCTTTTCCGTTGCCGGGCAAAGGTTGTGGTAAGCGCAGAAGCGGCAGTGGAAACCAGGTTTAGGTTCAAATTGTTTGGCCGCGATCTTTGCAGCTACATCTTCAATAAGCAAGCGGGCTTCACGTAATTCCAGGTCGCCCCGGCCGGTTGTTACCGCGTAATTTTCCGCGAGATTGTAAAAGGCCAGCCCTCCAACCACATAACCCCACTTCTCTTTTGCCGCCATCGCGTAAATGGATAGCTGCAGGCTTTCATCCGCATCTTCCTGCGACATCGCTTTTCCGGTTTTGTAATCAGTGATTACGACATGCCCGTGGGTATTTTGGTCCACACGATCGATCCTGCCGATTACAACAGCCTCGCCAATTTTTACCTCGAAGCGTTCTTCAGTGTGGAGGACCTGCGGCACGGGATTTTTCCCGCACAATGACAAAAACTCCCGCAATTGCGCGATTCCCTGCTTTTCGTAAACCTCATGCTGGTATTCATCCGCAATGCGGGCATTTGCTAGATTGGCCTTGAATAATTCCAGCAGTGTAGGTTCATCCATGGGCCGCTCAGCGCGAACAGACTCGTAATATGCTCGCAATACATCGTGCATGACTGCGCCATTCTGCATTGCGGCTGGGGCGTCGCCGGGAATTTTCCATTCACGCTCCAGCTTGAATTGCAGCGGGCACGTTGTATACGTCTGCACCGCGGAAGCGCTCAGGCGCGCGCTCAGATCGTTTTCCGGGGGTACGGAAAGCCATTGCGTGGTCCGCGATTGTGTGACCGGGCTCCCGGCAAACATGTCGGTTTGAAAGGCACGGGCGGGCCGCTGACGGAACCATTGTTTTACCGTTGGGGCCTGCAACAATTCACGGATATAACCCGGCGGGCTGGGATCTTTTTTTCCTCTTCCCTGTTTCGCGTAAAGAGTAAGAGTGTCGCGGGCACGTGTCATGGCGACGTAGAAGAGCCGCCGCTCTTCCTCTTCGTGCAACGTCTTGCCTTCTTCATCAGCCGCGGAATCGGTACGGCGAAGGTCACGGGGGAACTCGAGCAAAGGTTCTTTATAAGAACAGGGAAACGAGCCTGAGATAGCGCGGATGATGAACACATGGCGGAATTCCAGGCCTTTGGCCGAGTGGACCGTCATTAAGCGCACCGCATCCGCATTTTCGTTCGGAGGCAGGCAAATGGTCCCGCGCGCTTCGCGAAAATACTCAAAGTAGTCCAGGAATTCGGCGATCTCGCCCGTCTTTGTCGTCTTCTTTTTTTCCCATCGAGAGGCGAAGTCCAGGATCGCCGAAATTACTGGAGACTTCGCTGAAAGGCCGAAACATTGAGCAATGATCTCAAGGGCTTCCCTGCTCCTGGCAGAAGCCGCACCGATTTGCTGTCGGGCCATCTGCAAAGTTTCAAGCACCTGCCCGCCGCCGTCCACCTCGCGAAGGGCCAAAGCTATTCCTTCTCCCTTGGACTTGCGAACTTGGCGAATTGCCTGGCGCAGCTTTTGCCCGTCAATGTTGAACTTCCCCAAAGCAGCAACGCGGAGCAGGCTGGCTCCATCCGCTTCCGAGACAACCCCGCCCAGGCAGGCGAACAGATCGCGAGCTTCTGATGTATCCAGCACGTCAAGATTCTCGATGGAGAATGGAATTTCCCGTTCCGCAAGTTCCGCGGCCAATTCATCGCGATGAAAATGGCTGCGATATAAAACGGCCATGTCCTTCCACTTGCTTTGCTTGTGCTTCTCTATAAGGGATGCAGCCAGGTCCGAACTCTCAATCTCCTTGGCGGAAAGCACGACCGCTTCAACCGGGGCAGCGGACGAAGGCTTGCCACTTCGCTGCGCCTCTTCATCGCGCGCGGAAATAAGATGCGAGCGCTGATACCCCAGCGACGCGTCCTGCGAAAAAAAAGGCGGATTCTTCTGAATCAAAGCAAACGCGCACTTCAGGATCGGAGTGAGTGAGCGGCGGTTCCTATCCAACACGACCAGCTTGCTGGCGGGAAAGCTTCGCTGAAAGAGCTGGAAGGCCGCGCTAGAGGCGCCACGGAAGTGATAGATTGCCTGGTCCGGATCGCCCACCGCAAAAACATTGCGCGCTTCCCCGGCCAATTTTTGCAGAATCTTCACCTGGGCGAAGTTGGCGTCCTGGAATTCGTCAATCAGAATAAAGCGGATTTTCTGACGTTCTTTCTCAAGAATCTCAGCGTTGTTTTCCAGGAGATCGTAAGCGCGGGTGATCATATGCCCGAAGGTCCCCAGGTTTTCCTGTTGCAACATTTCTTCGACTTTTGCAAAGACCTGAGAGATTTCCCGGCAGCGGGCGAGAACTTCTTCATCCGTGATCGTGCTAGCATCTTTCGACTTCCCCACGCGAGGAATGGGTAGCTCCCCTCGCTCGAGACGGGTCACATATTCCGCATACATGCTTGGGGTGACCAGATCATCCTGGCACCGGCGTATGAAGTTGAGCAAATCATCGAGAAATTGCGCCACATTCGCCGCCCGCACGAAATAGCGCAGATGTAACTCAGAAAGGCGACGGCGTAGAAATATCCACAAGTCCTGATCGTCGAGAAGGCCGAATTCCCTGCCGTAACGGTGCAACAGGTTGTTGCAATAGGCGTGGAAAGTCTCAGCTTTCAATCCGACGGAGCCAGTCTCATGAAGTTCCGCTTGTACGCGCTGCCGCATCTCCGCGGCAGCATTCTCGGTATAGGTGAGAGCAAGAATTTCTTCCGGTTGAGCGTGGCCTTCGCGCACCAGTCGCGCAATCCGCTTTGTCAGGACGGTCGTCTTACCGGTGCCCGCTCCCGCGACCACCAGCATGGGGCCGTCCACATGCTCAATTGCCTGGCTCTGGCGGACGTCGGGCTCAAATGTTTGCTTCGGGGTAGGCGCCTTCACTGCTGGCATTGTGCAGAGGATATCAGAGATGGAAGTGAAAAGTTATGCTTCGACAATTTCAGAGAGAACGACCGCCGTAGCGGCAATCGCGGCAGTTTCGGCGCGCAGGATTGTGCTCCCCAGAGAAGCGGATATCCATCCCGCTTCATGAAACAAGTCTAATTCCGGCTGTGTCCATCCGCCCTCCGGCCCGAAGGCCAACATGACCTCTTCCCCGGCAGGATAGGACTGTAAAACCGATTTCAGGGTCACTGCGGACTCTGTTTCATCAAGCAGAATGCGGAGCGTCGCCTGACGCGCGGCAACGTCTTTTACCTTGACGGGCGCTTCAATCTCAGGCGGAGAAATTCTGCGCGACTGCTCTGTTGCCTGTTGACTGATCCTCCTCCAGCGCTCCGTCCGCTTTAGAGCGGCGGAGGCCAGATGGGATTCCGTTCTCTGCGCAATTATGGGGATAATTCGCGAGACTCCCAGTTCGGTGCATTTTTCGATTGCCCATTCCATGCGATCAAACTTGAAGATGGAGAGCGCGATCGTGAAGGATGGCAGATTTGCCGCAGGAATTTCGTCGCCGAGAGCAAACTCCACCCGATCTTCCTGAATATCTACAATTCTGCCGCGGCGCAACACGCCTTCCGCCACCACATCAAACTCTTGCCCAACGTGGGCACGCAAAACGCGAGTAAGATGAACGGCGTGGGAGCCTGTAAGAATGGCTCGGTTGTCGATGACTTGGTCTGCGATCCAGCGGCGGCGGGTCATGAAGAGAGGTTCATCCAAAAGACGCCGCTAGTTGAACATGTCTTTGACTTTACCGAGCAGGGTGCGCGGTTGCGGCTTATTTTCGATCTTGGTCAGGCTTTCCATCTCCTGCAGCAGCTCACGCTGGCGTTTATTGAGTTTGCCTGGCGTCTGCACCTGGAGCTGGACGTGAATATCGCCCTTGCCGTGGCCGTTCAGCACCGGCACGCCCTTGCCCTTGATTCGCAACGTCGTGCCAGACTGCGTTCCTTCCGGCACCTTTAGAGTGTGTTCGCCTTCCAGAGTCGGGAGGTGAATTTCGGTGCCTAGCGCAGCCTGCGTGAATGAAATAGGAACGACGCAGTGCAAGTTGTTGCCTTCGCGCTCAAAAAAAGAATGCTCTTTCACATGCAGCACTACGTACAAATCGCCAGCCGGGCCGCCGAAAGCGCCGCTTTCTCCCATGCCGGTAAAACGAATCCGCGTGCCATCTTCCACGCCGGCAGGGACTTTGGCATCTATCGTTTTCTGTTTCAGGATGCGCCCTTCCCCTTTGCACTTGGGGCAGGGATCGGTAATCACCGTGCCAGAGCCCTGGCATGTAGGGCAGGTACGCGCGATGCTGAAAAAGCCTTGCTGGTAGCGGACTTGTCCATGCCCGCCACAGGAGCGGCAAGGGACCGGGGCTTTTCCCGCGGCTGCGCCGCTTCCCCGGCATGTTTCACACGTCTCATTCCGGCGGACCGTGACCGTCGTCTCAGTGCCGAAGACGGCTTCTTCAAATTCCAGAGTGATGTCCTCGCGCAAGTCAGCGCCACGCTGCGCGCGACTGCGGCGGCGACCGCTTCCGCCAAGAATGTCGCCGAACCCAAACAGGTCGCCGAAGATGTCGCCGAAGTCCTGGAAAACGCTGGCATCAAATCCGCCACCACCGCCCGCTCCGCCGACTCCGGCATGGCCGTAGCGGTCATACAGGCTGCGCTTTTCACCATCAGCGAGCACCGCGTAGGCTTCACTGGCCTCTTTGAATTTCTCTTCCGCGTCGGGATTATTGGGATTGCGGTCAGGATGGTATTGAAGCGCCAGCTTACGGTAAGCGCTCTTAATCTCCTGATCGCTCGCGCCACGCGCCACGCCCAGGACTTGGTAAAAATCTCGTTTGCTATTGCTTGTAGGGATAACTTCTACTTCCTTTCAGAAATTGACGCGCGCAATGCTCGCGCGATTACTTCCCAGAATTCCGCGCCACCCTCACCATGGAGGGACGCAGCAGCCGGTCTTTCAGTTTATATCCATGCTGCAACTCGTCCACTACGTGGTTGTCTTCCACCTCATCGGTGTCCACCATTTCGATGGCCTGGTGCAAGTGAGGATCGAACGTCTCGCCCTGCGCTGTGATGGGCCGCAAACCGAGCTTCCCCAATGCATCCTGCAACTGTTTATAGATGAGTTCAACGCCATCATGGAACTCTGTTTTTTTGCCTGCACTGGTTTGCAGCGCCCGTTCGAAACTGTCCAGAACAGGAAGCAGGGTCTTCAACGCGTCGCCTAACGCATATTCGCGGAACTCCTGCTGTTCACGTGTGGAACGCTTGCGCGCATTTTCCATGTCCGCCAGCATGCGCAGCAGCGAATCGCGTTCCGACTTCAGCTTGATCAATTCAGCGTCATTGGAAACTTCACCCGCCGGTCGTTCCACCATATCCTCGCTGCCATCAGCCGCGGGAAGCTCATGTTGCGCATCCAGGTCCTGCATTTCAATATCGGATTTTCCGTTTTTCGCCATCATTACTCACTCGAATCATTTAGAACTTTGTCGAACAGCCGCGCTATATACGACACGGCCGTAATTGTATGTTGATAGTCCATCCGTGTAGGACCAATCACAGCGAGCGAGCCCATCACGTCGCCACCCGAGCGCGCCGGCGCACCGATCAATACAAGATTCCGCATAGAAGGTTGCGCGTCATCCAGGCCGATTACCACCCGCACGGCTTCCTGCTTGGTGTGCAGATAAGCGCTCAGCAGGTCCACGATTTTTTGTTTCTCTTCCAATGTCTTCAGCAATTCCTGTAGTCGCTGACGGTCGGTTTCCCCCGCGACCAGGTTCGCGGCGCCTTCCACGAACACCATCAATGTTGTGTCATCAGCTTCCAATGCGCCCTGCCTGTAAAGTTGTTCAAGCGAGGCCATGAGCCGGTCATATTCACTACGCTCACGCTCCACGCGGCGGGCAATTTCCGTCTGCATGGCTTCCATGGTCCAGCCACGAAAATTTTCATTGATGTAACGGGCCGCGCTGTCCAATTCACCCTGCGGAATATCCAGCCTTAGTACCCGGTCTCGGACCAATCCCGACTTGGTCACAACAACAGCGAGGACTTTCTGGTCACCCAAGCGCGAAAAATAGACATGTTCTAAAGCGTTTTTGGTGCCGCCAACGGCGACCGCAACGCCAACGTTCTTTGAGATCAACGAAAGCACATGCGAGGTGCGTTCCATGAAGTCCTGCACGTCCGCAGCCCCATTGAGCGATCCTTGAATCATGCTCTCGTCGCTCGGCGAGAGCCGCGCATCCCCGGAAAGCTGCTCGACATAATAACGATAGGCTTCCGTGGTCGGAATTCGTCCCGCCGATGTGTGCGGCTGCTCCAAAAATCCTGAATCGGACAGGTCCGCCATCACGTTGCGGATACTGGCGGAGCTAAGTCCTTCTCGATTCGAACGCGCGAGGGTTCGAGATCCAACCGGTTCGCCGGTGGCAATGAATGTCTCAACAATGGCGGTGAGGATTTCGCGTTCGCGTTCTCCGATAGATGAGCCAGGTTGCATAGCTATTGTCGCCGTAAATCACTGTAAAATAATTATTTACAGCATTGCGGACCTTTCGAACAAATACAATCCGCTGTTAAATCTTAGGGAGTAAAAGAAGTCATGTCAAGATTGGCACTCTTGTTCGACGAATGCTAAACTGCAAACAAATCCGAATAAATATTGTTGATCGTCTTCATAAATAATTTCTATTTCCTAGTGCAGAAAGCGCACATATAGAGTGTGGTTCGCCATTCCTTTCACTCAGGAGCCGATTCAACCTTCATGGGAAAACCTTGGATTCGCTGGTCATTAGTCCTCGTCGTACTGATGTTTAGCATGCAGGGCCTGTTCGCTATCATCGTTCCAAATACTGCCAAAACAACCACTTCGGTCGAGCAACGGCTGGATGCCGTGGAAAAGCAAGCTGCGGACGCCAAGAGTTCCGCCGACAATGCCTGGATGCTGACCAGCGCAGCCCTGGTGCTGATGATGACCGGCCCGGGCTTAGCGCTTTTCTATGGTGGGCTGGTAAGAAAGAAGAACGTGCTCTCCGTCATGATGCAGAGCTTCGCCATGATGGCGCTGATCACCATTTTGTGGGGTCTAGTAAGTTTCAGTCTGGCATTCGGTCCGGGCACAAGTTTTATTGGTGGCTTTCAGAACGTCTTCCTGCACGGGGTTGGAGCCGCGCCTGATCCCGCCTATGCTGCGACAATTCCCTCCCAGACGTTCATGATTTATCAGCTCATGTTCGCCATCATCACGCCAGCTCTAATCAGTGGCGCATTCGCGGAACGGATGAAGTTCAGCGCCATGGCCCTATTCATGGTCCTTTGGTCCATCGTTGTATACAGTCCCATGGCGCACATGGTTTGGGGTAAAGGTGGATTGTTGAATGCCTCACTGGGGGGAAGATTTCCGACGCTCGATTTTGCCGGAGGAACGGTCGTCCACGTTACATCAGGAGTTTCCGCGCTGGTGTGCGCTTTATATATGGGGAAGCGGCTGGGCTATCCTAAAAAGCCCATGCCTCCTCACAGTGTAGTCCTGAGTTTTATTGGCGCTTGTATGTTGTGGGTAGGTTGGTTTGGGTTTAACGCTGGAAGCGCTCTCGCTGCGGGGAGCCTTGCCACAAGCGCCTTTGTCGCTACGCATTTTGGCGCCGCAGCCGCGGCGATTGGATGGGGAGGCGCGGAGTGGATTCGCAACGGAAAACCCAGCGCACTTGGCGCGATTTCCGGCGCGGTCGCGGGACTTGTCGCCATTACCCCTGCAGCCGGTTTTGTAGGTCCTATGTCGGCCATGGCCATTGGACTGATCGCGGGAGTCTTCTGCTACTTCATGGTTACATTCGTCAAAGTAAAGCTTGGCTATGACGACAGTCTTGACGCTTTTGGCGTTCACGGAATGGGCGGAACTTTAGGGGCGCTTCTTACCGGAGTTTTTGCTTCCAGCGTCGTAAATCCCATCTTTAAGGATGCGCAAGGCAATCCTTTGCCTTCCGGCTTGCTTGAGGGCAATGCACATCAACTTCTGAATCAGTTGCTAGGTGTCGCGATCGCGTGGGGTCTCGCAATTGTTGGCACACTGGTCGTCCTGAAAATCGTGGATATGACCGTGGGATTGCGAGTGTCGCAGGAACATGAAGTCCAGGGCCTTGACCTCTCCCAGCATGGCGAAGAAGGGTATTATTGGGAAGTTCCTGCTTAACGGCTGACTTCTACAGAACCTATTAGACAAGAAGGATTTACACGAGCTATGACTAAGATTGAAGCCATTATCCAGACATCGAAACTCGAAGAGGTAAAGAACGCCCTCCATGACGCCGGAGTGGAGGGAATGACTGTACTGGAAGTCCGTGGCCATGGACGGCAGAAAGGCCACACGGAATTTTATCGCGGGCGCGAATACACGGTTGATTTGATTCCTAAGATCAAGCTGGAAATGGTGCTTGCGGATTCCATGGTGGAAAAAGCGGTCGCGGCGATTTCTGCCGCGGCACGCACAGGCGAAATTGGAGATGGAAAGATTTTCTGCTCGCGCGTGGACGAAGCCATCCGCATTCGGAATGATGAGCGTGGTGAAAGCGCGCTGTAATTCAGTCGAGTTTCCCATAGCCGAATTACTTTCGGTACGGAATCCTAACTCCGCTTTATTGTCTTCACTTCCTTCCTGTGCAATCCTTGAAGTGGCCCCGTTGGCGCGTGAAAAGCTTGGATAACCAATTCTGATACTCCATATAAATAGTTTCGATTTCCACGCCGCTATTGCTGGCGCGTACATTGAATTGGCAGGATTTAATCGCCCTTGCGGTTTGCGGGGCAGCTCAGTTTGCACCGCCGCGTTCCATTCCTCACGCGGCATGCGGCAGATGCAAGTTTGACGACAACATGACCACAGCATCCTCACTACCCACGGAATTGCGGGATGTTTACAGCGCGGAATCAGCGCGCATCCGTGAGAGTTTCTATGCCAACGGTGACGGCAGGGCCGCTGTCCTCCAACGCACGGCATTGGTGGATGAGATTGTTCTGCGGCTGTGGAAGGAATTTATTGAGGCCGAAAACGGAAGCCCCAAGAATTTTGCTTTAGTTGCCCTGGGCGGCTACGGTCGCGGCGCGCTTTTTCCCCACTCTGATGTTGATTTACTGTTCCTGCACGCCGACCAGGATGGCGAACAGGATTATAAAGACCGCGTCCGCCGCTTCTCACAGGAGCTTTGGGACCTGCGGCTGAAGTTAAGCCCCACCAATCGCACGCTGGCGGAGTGTGACCACTTCGATTCCGACAACGTCGAGTTCACCATCTCCTTGCTGGACTGCCGCTACCTGGCGGGAGACAAAGAACTTTTTTCGCGACTGCACGACAAATTGATTCCCAAGCTGGTCATGCGCGAAGCGCAACCGCTTGTTCACTCACTCACGGAAGTCACCCGAGACCGCCACGCGAAATACGGAAACACGATCTTTCATCTGGAACCGAACATTAAGGAAACCCCCGGCGGATTGCGCGACCACAACGTAGGATGCTGGCTGGCGTTGATTTCGGCCATGGATCGGATGCATAGCTGGCCGGACCAATCCTCCCTTCTCTCCGCTTCCATTCAAAAACAATTTCAACCGGCATTGGACTTCATGATGTCGGTCCGCTGTTTCCTGCATTTTCGACACGGGCGCGACGATAATACGCTGGCCTGGGAAGCACAAGACGAGGCCGCGCAAAGGAAAATCGGCGCGCCGGATTCCGACGCAACCGTCACCGCCGCCGACTGGATGCGCATTTACTTCCGCAACGCCAAGGCCATCTTTCGCACCTGCACGCAGTTACTGGAAGAAGTGCCGGCCGCGCGTTCATCGCTGTACAGAAGTTTTCAGAACCTGCGTACTCGTCTCTCCAATTCTGATTTTTCCGTGGTGAACGGCCTGGTTTTTCTGCAGCAGCCTTCCGCCATACACGATCCGCAGCTCTTGCTGCGAATGTTTGACTTCATTGCCCATCACGGTCTGAAGCTCAGCACCACCACCGAATACCGCGTCGAGCAGGTACTCCCGTCACTCGCGGCCACCCCTCCACAAGGCGGGGAGTTGTGGTCTTACCTGCAGGTCATCCTGATGGAGCCAAATGCGGCAAATGCGCTACGCGAAATGCACTCGCTTGGTGTTTTGACACTATTGTTGCCCGAATTCAAGCTGATTGATTCTCTGGTGGTACGTGACTACTATCATCGCTTCACCGTGGACGAACATTCGTTTCTGGCCATTGATAGCCTCCACAAAGCGGCCCAGTCGCAATCGGAGTGGGACCGGCGCTACGGCGAGATTCTGAATGAATTGGAACAACCAGAACTTCTCTATCTGGCAATGTTGCTGCACGATGTTGGCAAAGGCATTCCCACCGACAACCACGTCATCGCGAGTCTGGAGATAGCCAAGGGCAGCCTCGACCGTCTGGACCTCAACCCCGCGGATCGTGAGACGGTCATGTTCCTCATCGGGAGCCACCTGGATATCTCCGCCACCTTGCGCCGCGATATTTACGATCCCGCAACCATCCAAATTTTTGCAGAAAAAATGGGCACTCCGGAACGACTGAAGATGCTTTCGTTGCTTACCTATGCGGACATTAAGGCCGTGAATCCCGAGGCCCTGACTCCATGGAAGGCCGAGAATGTCTGGCAGCTTTACATTGCCACGGCGAACCACCTCAACCACCACGCCGACCAAAGACTTCGCGGGGACGCGGAGGATGAGAATTTAAAACACCTGCAATCCCTCGCCCCGACGGCCTCCAAAAAGTTGAAAGTCTTTTTGGAGGGCATGCCGCAAAGATATCTGCGCGTGAATTCGGCGGAAAGCGTTCTAACGCATCTGGGGTTGTCGGAACGGCTGGCAAGCGATCCCGTGCAACTTGACCTGAAACGCGGCCGCCACTGGTACGAGCTGACCCTGGCCACGACCGACCGCCCGCGCCTTTTCACCCGAATGGCGGGGGTGCTGGCCGCCTGGGGAATGAACATTGTGAAGGCGAACGCTTTCTCGAATAAGGCGGGCACAGTCATTGACTCCTTCTTCTTCACCGACCGTTTCCGCACTTTGGATCTGAATTTGCCCGAATGGGAAAGGTTTAAGCGCAGCATCGCCGACGTGCTGGCCGACCAGGTGGATTTAGACCGTCTGTTGCGCGACCGTCTTCGCGCAGACAAACAGGGCATTGCGAAAGTAAAAGTGGATACCCGCATCGAATTTGACGACGAATGTTCACCTCAGAGCACGCTTATCCAGATCGTCGCCCAGGACCGACCCGGTCTTTTGCATCGCATCAGTTCCACCCTTGCGGAGCAGGAATGCAACATTAATATCGCCTTGATCGATACCGAGGGCCAGATGGCAATTGATGTTTTCTACCTAACTTCTGGTGGCGGAAAACTTTCTGAGGAGCGCCAGAAATCTCTAAGTGCGAGCCTGCTGGAAGAGTTGGACCGTCTGTAATAGTTCCCCGCTCCTCGCTCAATTTTCCAGACTCCTCCTGTGATTTGTTTCTGATGCGGGCCTCCATGGTTTCCGGGGCTTCGTCTCATCGTCTAAACTACAAGACAATGACCCAACACCCTGCCCTTCTTGATCTCCAGAACATTTGCGTAATGCGGGGCAACAAGGTCGTGCTTGATGATTTCACCTTGCGCGTCAACTGCAACGAACATCTCGCCATTCTGGGACCGAATGGCTGCGGAAAATCTACACTAATCAAAACCATCACTCGGGAATGCTATCCGGTGGTCCGAGCGGACTCCAGCATGCGAATCCTGGGCCAGGAGATGTGGAACGTTTTCGACCTGCGTTCCCATCTGGGCATCGTCTCCAATGATCTGATGTCTATGTGTACCGGCGAAGCCGTCGGCATGGAGGTTGTGCTCTCCGGTTTTTTCAGCAGCAACAGTGTCTACTCCAACCATTCGGTTGATCGGGAAAAGCGACAGTCAGCTCATGAGGCGATGGAGCGTCTTGGTGTTTCTCATCTTGCGGACCGTCCAGTCTGCGAGATGTCCTCAGGAGAAGCAAAGCGGATCCTGATTGCGCGGGCTTTGGTGCATCGCCCGCTGGCATTGCTCTTTGACGAACCCTGTAACTCTCTCGACATTGCCGCGCAGCACGGCCTACGGCAAACCATGCGCTCGCTCGCCAACGAAGGCATTGGAATCATTCTGGTCACCCACGAACTCCCGGACATTATTCCGGAAATCGAGCGCGTTATTTTGATGTCTAAGGGAAGAATTATCGCGGACGGCGCTAAAGAAAATGTTCTGGAAAGCGCGCCATTGAGTCGGCTATTCCAAACGCATATCGAGCTAGCTCGTCGTGATGGCTTTTACCACGTCGAATGAGCCTCCGCTATGCCTCAGGCACCGGCGGGCAGCCCGGAAATTCCGTCAGGAAAGTGTTCCCGATATATCCCAGATATTGAATGCCGATCTTGCTGGTAAAGAATGCGTCCGCAGTGAACATACGCAGCAGCGCAAAGAATGCGATCCCCTGGCTTAATCCCGGATTGGTCAATCCATTTTTGCTGTAGGCGATCAAGTCCAAAATCTCTTTTTGTTGCGCTGAAGTGCACTCCAGAAAAACATTGCCGTAACGGTCACCGCATGTGGAATCGAGCCATACCAGGCCACCGCCTAGAGTCAACTGATAGTCGGCATTCTCGCTCGTCAGAAGATCAATAAACTCCGGCGCTCCCGCTTCGATGGCGCCGCCCGAGTCGGAGTCCGCGGGGAAAATTGTTTCGCAGAGATTTTGCAGCGTTTTGTATTGCTGCGCGGAAAAGAATTTCGGACTATAGACGCCGTTCGCCTTCTCCGCGGCAATCATTTTGTGCGCCAACTCAGCCGCCTGCGCCGGAATTACGCTCAATACCGAACCCGCGAACGTCCCCACGGTTAACGATTTCAAAATAGCGCGGCGTGAAATTTGATTGGGATCCATAAATCCTCCTACAGATTGCCCTTCTTCGCTTCGCCGAGCAGATACTCCGAAGCTCGCCATGAAAGCGCCATGATGGTAAGCGTGGGATTTTTGTCGGCATTGCTCACAAAACTTCCTCCGTCGGCGACAAACAGATTCTTCACCTCGTGCGCCTGGCAATATTGGTTTAACGCGGACGTCTTAGGTCGCACTCCCATGCGCACCGTACCTAGTTCGTGGATGATTTCTCCGCCTTCAGAAATCCCGTAGGGCGGCTGTTCGCTGCGCCTGGCGCGGTCCTGGTAGGTCCCTCCAGCCGCTTCTACAATAGCCCGAAAAGTTTCCTGCATGTCTTTCGCCATGCCAATTTCATTGTCGCCCCACGCCCAATGAAAGCGCAGCACCGGAATTCCCCACTTGTCCACGACATTGGGGTCAATGTCGCAATAGCTTTTCTCGTTGGGAATCATTTCGCCGCGGCCGGAAAATCCGATAAAGGTACCGTACATGCTGCGGCATTTCTGTTTGAGCGCACTGCCGTAGCCCTCAAAGTCGTTGCACACTCCATCAAACTGGCCCGCAGTGGGCATGCCGCGCCCGCCCCAAAGTTCAATGTGATACCCCCGCAGAAAATCATTCTTGCGGTCAAACTTCCACCATGGGATGTACAGGTGCATTCCGCCCACGCCATCATGGTTATGCGGCGGCATTTTCTCGAGATATGGAAGATAACCCATGCCAGAGCTCCCGACGCTGTCCGTCAAATAGCGTCCGACCACGCCGGAGCCATTCGCCAGCCCGTCGGGAAAAGACGTGGAGCGAGAATTCAGCAGAAGCCGCGCCGACTCACATGCGCTCGCCGCCAGAACAAATGACTTCGCGCTCACTTGCTTTTCGGTGCGCGTGGCTTTGTCAATGTAGGAAACCGCTCGCGCTTTGCCGTCGCTGCCAAGCAGGACTTCCCTGGCCATGGCGTTCGTAATCAATGTCAGCCGGCCCGTGGCTTGTGCCGGAGGAATCATGACCTGGCTGGAGCTGAAGTTGGATGCGCTGATGCATCCCCTTCCGCACTGCGCGCAATAATGACAAGGAGCGCGGCCATTCAGCGGTTTAGTGAGGATTGCCAGCCGGGACGGTACGCATAGGATGTTGAGCTTGTCGCACGACTTCTTGATGATGGTTTCCGTGCAGCGTGGCTTCGGCGGCGGCAGGAAAATTCCATCCGGAGCGGAAGGAATATTCTCTCGGCTTCCAAACACGCCGATATAAGACTCGACTTTGTCGTAGTAGGGCGCAAGGTCTTCGTACGTGAGCGGCCAGTCATCGCCCATGCCGTCCGTGGAGCGCGCCTTGAAATCCACGGGAGCAAAGCGCAGCGCGATTCGCCCCCAATGATTCGTACGCCCGCCTACGATGCGCGAGCGAAACCATGCGAAATTGCTGCCGGGCGCCTGCGTGTAGGGCTCGCCTTCAATCTCCCAGAAGCCATTGGGGGCCATGAATTCATCGTTGAGCTGGTGCCGCAACTTGCCGCCAACGCCAATGCCGCGATGATCTAATTGGTAAGGCCATACGTGCTCTTTGAAATCTTTTTCCGGATTCAGTGGTGGGCCAGCCTCAAGCATGACGACATCCAGGCCACCTTCGGTGAGGACTTTCGCGGCGGTTCCCCCGCCCGCGCCTGAACCAATAATGCAGACATCGTACGTTTTCGGAGAGCGAATCACCTGCGCCATGGGCCCGTCCTTGAGAACAATCCCTAAAAATTAATCGCTAGAACCGCAAATTCTTCAGATAGTTGTAACTGTTCTTGATGCTTTCAAACGGCATTGACGTCTCATCGTGCTCGACGATGTAATACTGAATACCGCGAGCCTGCGAGAATAGCCGCTTCCAGTCGGTCGCGCCGCTTCCCACATCCGTCATATTCTGATTTTCCGTTTGTTGCGTGACCACGGATGGATTAGGAAATTTCTTCATGTCCTTCACATGGACCAATGGGAATCGCCCAGGATATTTTTGCAAATATACCAACGGATCGTGCCCGGCAACCTTCACCCAGCAAATATCCATTTCCATCTTCACCAGATCGGGGTCACACTCGGCCAGAAGGATGTCATAGGGAAGTTTCCCGTCGGCCGTGGGCCGGAATTCGATCCAATGGTTATGGTAACCAAGCTGCACGCCGGCTTTCTTGCTCACCGCGCCTGCCTTATTAAATGTGTCGGCGGCACGCTTCCACCCGTCGGGCTGATTGAGAACGGCTTTATCAATCGAAGGGTTGATGATGTACTTGTGTCCCATCACCTTGCTGTTTTCAATGATCTGCGCCCATTGTTCGCCAAAACTGCTATACGGGACATGCGCGGATGGAGCAGTCAGGCCGTGACGATCCAGAATGGCACGAACATCTTGCGGCGAGTGGTCGAAGTAACCGGCAAACTCCACTTCCTTGTAACCAACGCCCGCGACCTTCGCCAGCGTGCCTTCAAAATCCTGCTTCATTTGATCGCGCACGGTGTAAAGCTGCACTCCCAGATGATCAATCCTCCGGTTCGCCGCGGCCCATCCTTGACGGTTTAACAACGTAGCGGCAGTCACAGCCCCGAATGTGGTCCCTAAGAATTTTCGGCGGTCCATTCCATTCTCCATTTATGCGGAGGTTCCTAGAAGCTCACTGCGCACGTTTTTCAAAACATACAAAGCTCGTTGCACCCCGACTTCACCGGGCAGAATCGGGTCTTCGTTCTCGATGCTGAAAATTCCGTCGTAGCCCACTTCCATGTACGCGCGCAAAATTTCTTTCCAGGTGTTCGCGCCATGTCCGTAACCGACTGCGCGAAAAGTTTCAGAGGCTTCGGGCAAGTCTTTGGTCTCGAAGGCAAAATTCAACACGCCGTATTTATCCACATTGCTTTTATAGAAGCAGGTGTCCTTCATATGCGCGTGGAAGAGCGCACCTTGCTTACCGAGAAGGTGGATCACCGTGACCGCGTCGCAACCTTGCCAGAACAGATGACTCAGATCGCAGTTGGCCCCGATTTCCTCGCCTACAGCATCCCGCAGTTTGAGCAAGGATTTCGGATTGTACACAACAAAATTCGGGTGCATTTCAAAGGCAAGCCGGTGGATGCCATGCTCTCGCGCGTACTTCGCCGCGCCTTTCCAATACGGCACGACCTTCTCTTTCCATTGCCAATCCTGCATCTGCGCGTACTCGGGTGGCCAGCGATAGGTCACCCAGTTCGGTTGGGTGTCCGTCGGGCTGCCTCCGGGGCACCCGGAGAATCCCACAATTACTTTGACGTCGAGTTTCTCAGCGAGTTGGACCGTCTTGCGGAAGGTTTCCGCATCGCGGGCCGCGGCCTGCGAATCCGGATGTAACGGATTCCCGTGGCAACTCAGCGTGGCGATCTGGATATTGCGGTCGTCAAATTTCTTCTTCCATGCCCGCAACTTGGCGGGATCATCAAGAAGCTCCTGCACCGGACAGTGATGCGAGCCGGGATAACCTCCGGTGCCGATTTCAACCGCTTCCACGCCCCAGGCGGAGAACTTTTCCAGCATTTGATCCAGTGTCCAGTCAGGAAACGCAGCATCAAAAACTCCTATGGAAATCTTGCGCGCCATGTCTTTCGGAAGGGCCCCCGGGACGGAACCGCCGGTTTCCTGCAGCGCGGACCCTGCCGACGCCGCGGGATTTGCTGACGCCAACGAAGGATTCATTGCTGCGGCCGCAAGAACGGCTCCCGATGTGACCATAAAATTTCGACGGCTGCTTTGCAGCAAGGAGAGGTGCCTATCCATTCCGGATTTCCTTAATGGGGATGTCAGGCTCAGACAAACAAGCCGCGAGCCAGCGGGCCATTATACGACTTGAAATCGAGTTTGCGCCTGCCCCAGGAGTTTTTCTCGCGAAGCTTATCTGTTTCTAGGAATCGCAGCCGTGGAATTTTGGGGGACCCCTGCAACGTCAAAGAATTCTTCCATCGTTTGATGTTTGAGAAATAGTTCCGTCGCCAGCTCTTTGCCCACATAGCGCAGATGCCACGGTTCGTATTCGTAGCCGGTGACGGATTCTCTGTCTTTTTCGTATCGAATAATAAATCCAAACTCATGCGCGTGCTCGGCAAGCCATTTGGCCTCGGGCATCGCAGCAAAACAGGGCATCGCCAGGCAGCGAAGGTCTCTATAGCGGTCTAAGTCAACGGCCAAGCCCGTCTGGTGCTCACTATAGCCGGGTTGCGCGCTGGCAATGGCCGCCCGCGCTTTTAATTTCTTTACATACTTGTCATAGATTTTTTTCTGGTAGGCCTCAGAGCGATATCCACTCAGGAGTTCAAGACTAAATCCGGCCTGGTGGGCGGCGGCAAAAAGATCCTGCAAGGGACCCGCCGCCACTTGCCGAACATGCATGCGCTCGGCCTTTGGCGAAAGCTGCAAGCGCACATGTGGAACAACCAAGTCGGTCGGAACATATCCCTCCGGAAGCCGCCGCATTTTGTTGACGACCACCCACAAACTCGCGGGATCATCCAGAGAAAACTCCGATTTGTTAAACAAAGCGCTCGCGCTCGGATTTTCATTTCCCTCAGGCAGGTTCTGCGCCATGGCAACGGGCACGGCCACGATCAGAAACAGCACCGCCCACATTCCACCAAAGATTTTCCATTCTCGCTTCAGCAATCGCACTGTTATGTATTTTGGCTGAAATGAAAGCCCGTGAAAAGTGCGGGCCTTGGCACAACTCTCCTCTGCATCCCGGCCAACATCCCTCGACGCGAGACATGGAAGCTGCATCGAAAGTGTGGCAATTTCAGGAGGCGAGAATCACAATGGCCGAAGCGAAACAGAGCAACCGGGTAGGAGACCATTTTCAGGTATTTGCTACGAAGATGTCGTTTATAGTCGGAACCAAATGGGCTTTCTTGGCCTCTTTCCTCATCATCGTGGCCTGGGCCTCGGTCGGCCCCACTTTCCGGTATTCAAATACATGGCAACTGGTCATCAATACAGCTACTACGATTGTGACCTTCCTCATGGTTTTTCTGATACAGAACACCCAAAATCGCGACGCCCGCGCCATCCACTTAAAACTCGATGAGCTCATTCATTCCATGCGCGACGCGCACAATAACATGATCAGCATCGAACACCTTTCCGACAAGGAATTGGAGGTCTTAGCCAGGAACTACGAGAAGATTCGCTCCGAATACGATGCCAGAAAAAATCGCAGGAAGGGCGCTGCCAGCAAATAAAATTCTTCCTGTCCGTGGGAAAAATAAAGACGGGCCGAAGCCCGTCTTTTTCTGAACACAAAAATCTTCAACCGATCCGCGGATTAATTGATGTCGAACTGCTCCTGATGCAGAGCCGGATCGCTCTTAACTATTACCGTGCGCTTGGTCATCTCTTCCATCTCATTCAGCAGGCGGCCATTGGTCGATTTCAGGAACTTACCGACTTCCGGATTGACCCGAAGCATTACATCCGCGTGTTCGAGATGACTGGCGATCTTGCGCATCTCGATATAAATCTCGTTGCAAACCGTGCTCACCGATTTCACGAAGCCGGTGGACTGGCAATACGGACACGGCGCTCCAATGGTGCGCTCGAGCGACTGCTTCACACGTTTGCGGGTGATCGCAACCAGTCCGAAATCGTTAAATTGAAGCACTTTCGATGGGGACCGGTCGCTGCGCAGCGCCTCTTCCAACGCTTGCATTACTTTCTGGCGATTGCGACGCTCGTCCATATCAATGAAGTCAATGATGATGATTCCGCCCAAATCGCGCAGCCGTATCTGCCGCACAATCTCCTTGATGGCGTCCACATTGGTTTTCACAATCGTATCTTCCAGGCGCGCGGTTTTGCCGACGTACTTTCCTGTATTCACGTCAATCGCGACCAACGCCTCGGTTTGATTGATGACAATATAGCCGCCGCTTTTCAACCAGACCTTCGATTTAAGCGCCTTATTGATTTCCTCGCTCAATCCAAACTGGTCGTAGAGCGGAGTTTCCTTGCTATAAAGTTTTACCTTCCGCACCAGCGCCGGCTGGAAGCGGTGGGCGAAGCGCAAAATGCGCTCATATTCCTGTTCGTTATCCACCCAGATCACGGAGAAGTCTGAGGTGACTTGGTCGCGCAACACGCGCTCCACCACATTCAGATCGTGGTAGATCAATGCCGGGGGATTGGAACTCTCGGCGCGGGTGCGAATTTCCGTCCATAAATTCTTCAGAAACCGGATATCGGCGCGAAGCTCATCTTCTGACGCTCCCTGCGCGGCGGTGCGTACGATGAAGCCTCCATGCCCATTCTCCCGCTCGCTGATGATGATTCGCTTCAGACGCTGGCGTTCTTCTTCAGAAGCAATCTTCCGCGAAACGCCGGTGTGGTTGACCGTTGGCATGTAAACAAGAAACCGTCCGGGCAGCGCAATGTGGCTGGTGATGCGCGCGCCTTTTTTGCCAATCGGCTCTTTCGCGATCTGCACTAGAATTTCCTGGCCTTCTTTCAGCAGATCGCTGATAAGTGGCAGATTTTGAGGCTCGCGGCGCGGAAAACGTCGTCCGCCTCCACTGCCTCCACGACGATTGCGTTGGCCACCACCACGACGGTTGAAGTCTGGTCGGCGCGCTCGCTTGGTGTAGGCCGCGGTTGTGGCGGGCGCTCGCACCTCAGCACGCGCATCCACTGTGCCATTGCCGCGCGCTTCGGCATCCAGCAGCGCTTCTGCCTCTTCCTGCGCTACTTCAAGTTCGGATTCTTCCTCGGCTTCCGGGTCCACTTCTTCCCCCGTTACCTCAACTTCTTCCGCGGAAACATGTTCAGCCGAAAATGAAATCCCGCCTTGAACTTCCGCTTCTGTTGCAGCCGCAATTTCGTGCGTTTCCGTCTCGTCAAACTCTCCGGCGGCGTGGGTTTCTTCTTCCATCTCCTCAAACGCGGCGTCTTCTTCAAGAGCGTCCACGTATGAATCGAGATCAGTCTCTTCCTCTTCGATTTCCTCTTCCTCCATCGTTCCGCTGGCGGCCGCGGGCGCCGTGGAACGTTCGCGAAGGCTTAAAACATTCTCTTCGCGTCCATGCTCGGCCGACGTACGATCTTCCTGTTCTTCTTCCTGGATCTCCTCGGCCACTTCTTCGCCAAATACCGCGGCAACGTTCATCTGGTGCAGGCGCTGCTGCTCGCGCTCCCACTCCGAAGAACCTACGTTCAATTCAGGATGCGACGTCACTTTTTTGGATTGTGATTCTTCATCGCGGAGTGTACGAGCGCTCGCATCTTTGGCATTGGCATTTTCGCGGGTCGCGAACAAAGGCTCATCTTCCGGAAATTTCTCGGAAAGCCGGGGCGGGAATTCGGTTTCGCCCCCGCGAGGTCGAGACGATGAAAATTGAGATGAAGCCGCGGACGACACCGCGCTCCGCTCCGTCGGGCGGCCCTGTAAGGGTGGCTGCTGCCGGTATTTGGAAATCGATTCTCCAGGCAGGAGTATCGGCTGGTATCCCGGGGGCGGCCCATAGTCGGAGTCGGAGTCGGAACGTTCCGCGCGATGCGTTTCGCGCACTGGCCGCTCTGACTGCTCCGGCTTCGCATATTTGGTCTCCGGCATGGTCCGTTCGCCGCGGCGTCCGCGACGGCGTCGGCGGTTCCTCACCCCTCCCCGCCCTTCTCGCGATTCAGAACCCTCCCGGCCCTGCGACTCCGATGACACCGTCTCTGATTCTGACGGGCCGTCCTCTATCCCTTCGGAAGTCTCCAAACGGCCAGCTTCCTGCTCCATCTCTGTGGCAGGCTCGGTTCCGTGATCCTGAGTCCCATGATCCTGAGTTCCTTGCTCCTGACTCCTATGGTTCTGAGGAGCGAGACCCTGGGTCGGAATTTCGTCCAGATCCTCCGGGTCTTCCAGTTCCATGAAATCGGAGACATAGAGGAACGCATCGCGCTCCAGGCCAATATCCACGAATGCCGACTGCATGCCGGGCAGCACGCGCGTCACGCGGCCTTTGTAAATGGAACCTGCTAAGGTGTATTCGTTTTCCCGCTCCAGGTAGATTTCCGCGAGCAGGTCATCTTCCACCATCCCAACTTTGGTCTCGTGTGGGGTGGCTGAAACAAACAATTCTTTTGTCATTAAAAACTCCGGCCCGGCGCCGTTTCGCGGCGCAGGCATCACCGGATGGAAAGCAGAAGAATGTCGAGAGGATGTAGCAATGCGATGTTCCGCTCCGGTTGGGGGCGGCTGCTGCTTCGGGATGTGGCCCGAAGCTGGTTCCGTTCGATTAACTTAGGAATCTTTTGCACTATCGCAATCCGCGTTCTATTCGGGTTTGTGACCGCTCTCTCGGACAACTGATTCAGAGCGCCGCTCTGAAAAGTCCGAAGGGGCCGTTACCTGCCCAGCAACGCCTAGCTTTAATCCTGCCCGGTTTCCTACTGCAACTCAACCGGTGTGTGTCCTCTTTACGCGAGGGCGATCGTTATCTGTATCTGTACCAAATCTGTATCTGTCAAAGACCGCATCCCCTGGATGCGGCTGAACTCTAGTCGTAAAATTCTGATCCGCAAATCGTTAAGGTCCGCAGACCTTTGCCCTGATCTTAGTTCACAAACCGGCGCATCCGTACATTCATCACGATACCCAGCGCCAAGAACATAAACAGGACGGAAGACCCGCCATAACTCATTAATGGCAAAGGTATTCCGGTTACCGGCATAAATCCGACTACCATGCCGACGTTGACCAGGATGTGAAAGCTTAGCACCGCCACCACACCCATCACCACGAATGTGCCGGCACGATCAGGCGCCGTTTGCGCATTCTGGATGAGCCGCATCAGCACGATAAAGTATAGCAGCAGGACCCCCAGCGCTGCCACGAATCCATGTTCTTCGGCGAACGCCGCGAAAATAAAGTCCGTTTGCGGAACAGGAAGGAAGGCCAAATGGGTCTGCGTGCCGCTGCTGCTGCCCCAAATCCCCCCCGAACCCACGGCAATTTTTGACTGCATCACCTGGTAGCCCGATCCCTGGCTGTCCGCCTCCGGACGGATAAAGTTCGTTAACCGGTCTCGCTGATACTGCTTCAGAATGTGGACGTTGGGAAGAAAGAACACTGTGGTAATGGCGATCGCCGCCAGCAATCCAACAATGAAGCCCTGTTTGAATTGCAGCCCACCAAGAAAAATTCCCACCACCGCAATCGGAACATAAGTGAGCGCCGTGCCCAAATCCGGCTGCTTCAGCACCAGCAGCATGGGAAAACCAATGAGTGCGCCCGCCTTAATGAAATCAGCCCAGGAAAGTTCCCGCTGGCGCAAGTCGGAAAAATATTTCGCCATGGCGAGAATCAAAATCAGCTTGACCCACTCCGAAGGCTGAAAGTGAATCCCACCCGGCAGCTTCACCCAACGCCGCGCGCCCAGGTATTTCTGTCCGAAAACCAGCACCATCATCAGCGAAGCCACCGCCGCAATGTAAAACCAGTGCGCCCGCTCCAAAAGCACCTGATAATTGAACAGGCTGACGAGAAACATGCTGCCCACGCCGGCAAGCACCCAATAAATTTGCTTGATGTGGGAACCGGCAAATTTCGTGTGCTCGGTGGCACTGTGGATCTCCATGATCCCCAGGCCGCAGATGATGAAAACAAAGATCAGCAGCCACCAGTCGAAATCACGGAATGAGACGTATCTCGCCATTTCAGTTCTCTATTTCTTTGTCGCTCAGCGCAATCCCGGGGCCGCAGTCGCTAGCGGCGCCCGCTTGTGGTCAATATCAAGATAGAAGTGACCGCTCTGCAAGTTCGGATCGCCATCTTCATCCGGAAACGTCCACACTGCACCCACGTCAGTCTTACCGTTTTTAACCTTGCCGTCTTTTATTTTGTCGTCGTCAGTCTTATGACCACTCGCGGCCACGCTTTGTGGCTGCCGACGTTCCTTTTCCACGTAGGCCTTGATGACGCGGGAAACCACTCGCGCCGCCACTGGCCCCTCTTCCCCCTGCTCCAGCAGAACGCAAATCACAATTTCAGGATTACGGCGAGGTTCCACGCCCACAAACCACGCGTTGTTCCTATATTGCGCCTTGCTCCCTTTCAACTTTGCTTTCGCCGCGGCCGAAATCGTCTGCGCCGTTCCGGTCTTACCGGCAAAGTCAATTCCTTCCAAGTGAGAACCAGCAGCGGTGCCCCCGGGGTTAGGCACTAACGCCATTGCATCCGTAATCAAATCCCAGTTTTTGGGATCAATGGGCACTTGTATCTTTCCGTCGTCCGTCGAAGCAGGAACCATATTGGGCGGCAGATCCTCAGGAAATGCCACATGCGGGCGCACCAGCAGGCCGCCGTTGGCGATCCCTCCAAGGGCACGCGCCAACTGCACCGGCGTGACCGCCACGGAACCCTGGCCGATGCCTACTGAGATCGTTTCTCCGGCAAACCATTTTTCCTTGAAGTTGCGAATCTTCCACTCTTCCGACGGCATGACTCCCGAAACTTCCTGCGGAAGGTCAATGCCCGTCTTTTGCCCCAGCCCAAACATGGTGGCGTATTTCGCGATCCGTTCAATGCCAAGCTTTTCAGCCAGGGTATAGAAGAAAGTGTCACAAGACTGGTAAATGCCCTTGGTAATGTCCACCATGCCATGGACCGCGTGGCAGTGGTAGTAGTGGCCGTAGAAATCCGCGCCGCCGTTGCAGAGTACGTGCATGTCCTGCGCGATATGTTCCTGCAAACCCGCGACCGACATGATGATCTTGAAGGTTGAACCAGGGGCGAGTTGCGCCTGGATGGCTTTATTCAAGAGGGGATGGTTTTCGTCGTTCACCAGCGCCGCCCATTGTTTCCTGGAAACGCTGACGGCAAAATCGTTAGGGTCGAACGTGGGACGGCTTACCATGGCCAGTATTTCGCCATTGCGCGGGTTCATGGCCACCAACGCGCCGTTCCATCCCTGCATTGCCTCTTCCGCGGCGATTTGCAGGTCTACGTCTATGGTCAATTTAATCGGCTTGCCTGAAACCGCCGGCTTTTCGTCCAGTTCTCCTACTTCTTTGCCGTGACTGTTGACGACGACCTGCCGCGACCCGTTGACGCCCATCAGGGTCGAGTTGTATTGCAGCTCCACGCCCGATTTGCCGACAACGTCGCCGGGGTTGTAGAGGTCCCACTGCGGCTGGTTGAGCATGTTCTCGCTAACCTCGCCTACATAGCCGATCAAGTGGGCCAGAAAACCGTTGCGCGGGTAGAGGCGCCGGTAAGCCATGAGCGTATCGAGTTCCGGCAACTCATTGCGGTGCGCTTCGATGAACGCCAGTTCATCCGGCGTAACGTCATCTTTCAAATAAATTGGCTGGTACTGCGGCATGGAAGAAAAATGTTTGATTCGCTCACGCACGTCCTTGGGGTCCATGTGCAGGCCTTTGGCGATGAGGTCCGCGTCCGCATTTAAATCGCGCGATGAGTCGCGCAGTAATAACGCCGTGAAGGAGGGATAGTTGTCCACGATGATGCGCCCTTCACGGTCAAAGATCTGCCCACGAGGAGCGAGAATAGGCACATCGCGAATACTATTTTTTTCCGCTTGCGATGAGTAGTAATCGCTCTGCCAGACCTGCAACCGCCAGAGTCCGTAAGCCAGCACTAAAAAAATTGCGAGGATGATGTACTGCGTCGCGGTAATGCGGATCGGCGAGACTTTTTCATCGCGGCCAAACATAAAATTCAGTCCTGGGCCTGGCCCATGGTGTTCAAAAACTTTGACTACGTTCTCTGCTTGAACCGGTCAAGCATCGCAAACAGCAGCACCGCCAGCACCGCATTAGCGAACGCCGCAGCGATTTCATGCGGCCAGTTCCACCTTAAATCGAGTCTTACCAGCCCACGCGCGACGGAAAAATAAACAATCTCATGGACGGCAAAAAAGAAAAGCGTGACCAGAAAACGCGCACCGGCGTTTTCGACATCCAGCCGCACTCCGAGCGAGGAGGCCCCATAGCCTACAACGGTGTTGGCGATCCCATATACGCCCAGCGGCAACTGCGTGAGCGAGTCTTGCAGCAATCCGATGATGCTGCCGGTCAGCATCCCTCCTACCTGGCTGCGGCGTGCCACGGCGAAAAAAATTACCACCAGCAGAGGCAAATCAAAGATCGAAAAGAAAGGCAGCTTCCAGGACAAAAATGCTTGAAGGAACAAGGCCAGTAACGGCACCAGCACCGTAATGGGAAGATTAAAGCGGTAAACCTCAATCTGCTCGCCGGATGTATAGGTAATCGGCACGTTATTGCTGGTCGCTTTCCGGCTGCGCTGGCTTCGATTGCGGGTTCGCGGAAGAGGCTGGGCTCTTCACAATAGGCTTTACCGGAGCTGGCGTCGTAGCGTCATCAGTAATTGTCTTCACTATGGTTTGACCATTGCCTGGGTTTTCGGTCGCGGACGGGGCCGATACCGGAACATCCGCCGGAGGCTGCGTTGCGCGCGGTCTAGGCGCGGTCGTTTTCGGCGCGGACAATTTAGATGGCGTCGTCGCAGATCCTGCCAACGAAGCGGGCTGCGCCCCCGCAATCGAATGAGCCGCAGTCGAAGCAGAAGGTAAAGCCGCCGTAGCATTTGTCTTGAGGGCACCCGCGCCAGAATGAGCGGGCGCCGCAGGCGGTTGATCGGGAACCGAAGGCAACCGACGGGACAAAATATCGGACGCGCGCTCGTTGCCCGCATCTGCGACGGAAGGCTCTTTTTCTTCCTGCTTGGTGATGACCAGAACTTCTTCCAGCTTGCTGAGGTCGGCCGCGGGCTTGATCCGAATATTGAGGAACGAATCCTTTCCCTTGGAAACTTGCGTTACCGTACCCACCGGCATGCCCTTGGGAAATATTCCGTCGCCACCGCTGGTGAGGACGCGGTCGCCCGGTTGTATCTGCTCGTCTGACATCACCTTGTCCAGAATCAGCCCTCCGACGGGAGTTCCTTTAAGAATTCCCTGGAGTCGTGATTTTTCAAGAATCGCTCCCGCGCCGCTGTTTTCGTCATTGACCAGCAACACTTGCGCGCTGTGCGCGAACACGCGGACCACTTTGCCCACGATTCCGTCGGCGGTAATGACGGGCATCTCCGGAAGCAACTTGGCGTCATCTCCCTTGTCTATGAAAACCACTCGTGACCGATCGCTCCCCCCGGAGCCGATCACCTGCGCGGCCACCGTCTTGGAGAGATATTGCTCTTTAAATCCCAACAGTACCTGCAAACGGTGGGCCTGTTGCGCGTCTTCGCTGATGCGCACTTCGTTCAACCGCAGTTGCTGGATTTCTTGCTTAAGGTCGCGATTCTCTTTGCGCACGCCACGAAGATAGATGTAGTTGTGCCACAAATTCCCCATCCCGGATTCGAGCCCGACAATTCCCTTTTCCAGCGGGGTAATCGCGGTGACGGTCCAAACTCGAATGAGCAGAGTGGATTCGTTTTCTTTGACCCGCCGCACCTGGATGGCAAGCCCCAGTATCTGAGCGAATAAGACACCGACGAGAATGCTGACGTTACGGTATCGGGTGAGAAGATTTTCCATAAAAAACAGAATCGTCGCTGATCGTTGGTCGTTAGCCGCCAGCCGTTTCCAAAGCCAATTCCTTCATGGCATCTGTTCTGGCCAACGACAAATGACGAACGACCAACGACGTGATTTACTCGATCGAAATTTTTCGCAGCAGCTTGAAGTCGCTGAGCATTTTTCCTGTACCCAGCACCACGCTGCACAACGGATCGTCGGCGATTGAAACCGGCAATCCGGTTTCTTCCCGGATGCGCTTGTCGAGGTTCTTCAGCAACGCGCCGCCGCCGGTCAGTACGATTCCGCGATCGCTGATGTCCGCCGAAAGCTCCGGTGGCGTACGTTCCAGCGCCACGCGGATGGCGTTCATGATCGTCGAAACACACTCGCTCAAAGCCTCGCGAATTTCACTGTCGTCCACGGTGATGGTTTTGGGCACGCCTTCGATTAAGTTACGGCCTTTGATTTCCATGGTCAGCGGTTTGTCCAGCGGATATGCAGAGCCGATTTCCATTTTGATCTGTTCTGCCGTGCGCTCACCGACCAAGAGATTATATTTCCGCTTCAGGTAATTCATGATGGCTTCATCCATCTGATTACCAGCCATGCGGACTGAACGCGAGTACACAATTCCGCTCAGCGAAATCACCGCAATGTCAGTGGTGCCGCCGCCAATGTCCACAACCATGTTTCCGGAAGGTTCGGTAATCGGCAGTCCCGCGCCGATGGCGGCAACCATCGCCTGTTCCACAAGATGCACTTCACTGGCTTTAGCGCGATAGGCGGAATCCATGACCGCGCGCTTTTCCACCTGGGTAATTTCCGAAGGAACGCCAATCACGATCCGCGGATGCACCAGCATCTTGCGGTTGTGCGCCTTCTGAATGAAGTAGTTCAGCATTTTCTCGGTGACTTTGAAGTCGGCGATCACGCCATCTTTCATCGGCTTGATGGCGACAATATTTCCCGGCGTGCGGCCCAGCATTTCTTTGGCTTCTTTGCCGACCGCTTCGACTTCGCTGGTGTTCTTGTTGAGCGCGACGATGGAAGGCTCATTCACCACGATGCCCTTGCCGCGTGCATAGACCAATGTGTTGGCCGTGCCTAAATCAATCGCGAGGTCGCTGGAGAACATGCTGAATAGCGACCGCAGGTTGTGCATGCGCGATCCGTTTTTGTGGAAGCCGTTGGATGACATATCCGAAAAGTTCTCTCTGCTCTCTGGATCGGCCTGTTTGCCGGAAGGTTATCTACTTTATCGGCAATAGCCCGGTCTATATTCTATGTGATATTTGGTTCTTTTACTCTAAACGAAAGTTCCTGCCCCTAAGGCAGAAACTAAATCCTAGTCACTACTGGATCAATATCTTTTTCTGTACGGTGTTCACTCCGCCCTTCGAATCCTGCGCCGTCACCGTAATCACGCTCTCTCCGGTCGCCAGCGGCGGAGTAAAGAAATGAAACGTCCCGTCGGCGCCCACCAATGGAACTTCATGCCCATTGACCATCACGCGTGCCCCCGCTTCGGTCTTTCCTGTCAGCTCAATCACATGCCCGTGCTGCACAAAAGGGTCCAGATCCAGGCTGATGGAACCGGAATCCGCAGTCTTGGCAATGATCGTAAAGCGGTTCTTGTCGCTGCTCAGTGATTCCTTTCCCTCAGCATCAAAGGACTGCACCATCCAGTAATAAGCGCCTTCGGCCAGTCCCGAGACCACCACGTCCGCCGCTTTGACCTTGCGGTCCACAATGGTGGAAGAAAAATAAGGGTTCCGCGAAATCTGCAAACGGTATCCCGTGGCATTCGCCATGGTTGTCCAGGAAAATTCGACGGTACTGCCCCCCGGCGGCATGAAAATAGGGCTCATGTTGGCTGGAGAAATGGGGGATGGCGGCCCAATTTCTCTGACCTTATCCATCTTCCCTGTCTGGCCCGCAAAGCTGACCTTTTCCCAATCAGCCAGGTGCACTACCTCGCCATTACGTTCAACGTCGCCCGTACCTTTTTTCAGCAGGATTTCATGCTGATCGGTATGGGGATCGTTGTGCACCATCGCCGCGCTCTCTGGAGCGAGCGATGCCGTGGCGCCATCTACAATGACCTGCGATTTCGATCCCTGAGTATAGGTTCCGGTAGAAAGATCCACCGTTCCGGTGCTTACCGCGACGGCCACATTCGTTTGCTGCTGTTCGTTGGCTGAGTTTTCCTCAATCGCGATCAGTGAATCCTGTTTTACGGTGTAGTTGGTGCCATCGTTGAAGACAATTTTGGCCATGCCCTCGGAACCGGTCTGGATGACGTCGCCTTTTTCCAGCGGAACGCTGTAATCGGCAACCACCCAACTGTTGCTGCTCGCTTTTTTAATACGAACTGTGCCATCCAGCGCCGTAATATGCGCCTGCTGGTTGTTCATGGTCGCGGAACGGACCGGAGTTCCCGCCGCCCCTGCCACCTTTTCGAGCATTAGCGTGGCAAATCCGCCCACTGCTTTTACGCCATTGTCGGTGAATTGAGGAAAGGCCAGATGTAAGCCAGCAAAGAACAATCCCAGGACTGCCAGTATCGCCAGCGCGACGCTGCGATACGTAACCGTCTTCCAGGCAATCTGAATGCTCGGCTTGCTGTTTTGAGACGCCAAAGGCACCGAAAACCCGCCAAATACTAGAGAATATAGGGTGTTTCGAGACTACCATAGGGTCTAATCAGCGAGTATAGGCAATTCACTCCAGCCATAAATCCTTAGTAACTTCCTAATTTGGTTCGACCCCAGCCGGTCATTGATTTTTTCTTAGGGTTCTTGCTGGTGCTTAATTCCGGCTGTAGCATCAAAAAAGAAACGCGGATAAAGAGGCTCTGGATTCTTATGGCTACCGACACTCTCACTCGTTCAACTCTCGAAGGCGACGCTTCCCGCCCGAACGTTTATCGCAATCTGATTGATGGAGAATGGCTGGAATCCTCCACAGGGCAGACCTTTGAAAATCTGAACCCCGCCGACACGCGCGATGTAATCGGCATCTTCCAGAAATCAGGAAAGGCCGATGTGGAAGCCGCCGTGGAAGCCGCCAAGCGCGCCTTTGCCAAGTGGCGGCTTGTGCCGGCTCCCCGACGCGCGGAGATTGTTTTTCGCGCCGCCGAACTGCTGCTGGAGCAAAAAGACGTTTTTGCCCGTGACATGACGCGTGAAATGGGTAAGGTGCTGGTGGAGACCCGCGGCGACGTACAGGAAGCGGCGGACACCGCTTATTACATGGCGGGAGAAGGACGCCGTCTGTTTGGCCCCACCACGCCTTCGGAGCTGCCCAATAAATTTGCTATGGCCGTGCGTAATCCGGTCGGCGTTTGCGGAATGATCACGCCGTGGAATTTTCCCATGGCCATCCCTTCATGGAAGTTGCTGCCCGCCATTGTTTGCGGCAATACCTGCGTCATTAAACCCGCCGAGGACACCCCGCTTTCCACTTTTAATCTTGTCCGCGTGCTCATGGATGCGGGATTGCCGAAAGGCGTGATCAACATTGTGACTGGATTTGGACCCGAAGCGGGTGCTCCGATTGTAGAGAATCCGAACGTGGACGCCGTCTCTTTTACCGGCTCTTCAGAAGTCGGACGCATGGTGGGAACCACTGCCGCGCAGAACTTCAAACATTGCTCGCTCGAGATGGGCGGGAAGAATCCCATGATCGTCCTTGACGACGCCAATCTTGACCTCGCCATTGAGGGCGGAATCTGGGGCGGCTTTGGCACCACCGGCCAACGCTGCACGGCCACCAGCCGCATCATTATCCAGAAAGGCGTCTACCGCAAATTCGTGGACCGGTTCGTGGAGCGGGCGCAAAAGCTTCGAGTCGGCAATGGCCTGGACGACAAAACCGAAATGGGTCCAGCCATCAATCAGGAGCAGATGGACCGCGACTTAAGCTACATGGAAATAGGCCAACGCGAAGGGGCAAAGCTGAAATGCGGCGGCCATCGCCTGGACAAAGGCGATTATCAGTACGGATTTTTCGTGGAACCCACGGTCTTTGTGGATGTGGACCCCAAGATGCGAATTGCGCAGGAAGAAATTTTCGGCCCCGTGGTAGCGATCATTCCCTGCGATGGCCTGGAAGATGCGATGGAAATGGCCAATGACATCAAATACGGCCTCTCGACCTCGCTTTACACAAAAGATGTAAACAAGGCATTTGCCGCCATGCGCGACCTGCACGCGGGAATTACCTACATCAACGCCCCAACGATTGGCGCTGAAGTTCATTTGCCCTTTGGAGGAGTCAACCAGACCGGCAACGGCCACCGCGAAGGTGGGATAGGCGCGATTGATTTCTACACACAGTGGAAGGCAGTGTATGTGGACTATTCCGACCGCCTGCAACGCGCGCAGATTGACCGGGCTGAATAGAATTTCTAATCGCCGAGCACACCGAGAACGCGGAGCAATTGGAGTCAAACGCGCTTTTTGGTGGTTTCTGATCCAAAAAGACGATCACCCGACTTTAGAATTTCTCTGCCTCCTCCGCGCTCTCTGCGGTTAAAATCCTTGTAGCCATGCCCACCATTCAATCCAAAGAAATCGCGGCCGCAAAACGGCTGGATAATGTCCGCTATGCGATCCGTGACCTGGCGCTTATCGCCGATGATGTGACCCGGCAGGGGCATGAGGTTCTGTATCTCAATGTGGGCAATCCCAACGTGTTCGACTTCGTCACGCCTCCGCACATGATCGAGGCGGTGTACAAAGCCATGCGGGAAAACAAAAACGGCTATGCGCCGTCACCCGGAATTCCCGACGCTCTTACGGCGATCCGTAATGAGGCAGAGAGCCGCGGCTTTACCAGTATTCAGGATGTATTCGTTACCTCGGGCGCGAGTGAGACCGTTGATCTCGCGCTCACCGCCTTGCTCAATCCGGGCGAGAACATTCTGACTCCTGTTCCCGATTACCCGCTTTATACCGCAGTTCTGGCGAAGCTGGACATTGAATTGAATCCTTATTTTCTGAATGAGGACGACGGCTGGCAGCCTGACCTGGTCCATGCGAAGAGCAAGGCCACGTCAAAGACACGCGGCATTGTCCTGATCAATCCCAACAATCCCACCGGCGCAGTTTGCACGCGGAAGATGCTGGAGGAGATCGCGGAACTGGCGCGGCGCAATAATTGGATCATCTTCGCCGACGAGATTTATGACAAATTGATGCTAGACGGCGATGAGCACCTTTCCATCGGCGCGGTCGCGCCCGACGTTCCAGTTGTCACTTTTGGCGGCTTGTCGAAGAACTATCTTGCGCCGGGATGGCGGATTGGCTGGGGCATCGTCAGCGGCGATGCCGCGGCGGTAAAGCCTTACATAGAAGGGATCCACCGCCTGTTGCGGGCGCGCCTTTGCGCGAACCACCCTGAGCAGTATGCGATCAAGCCAGCTCTCGAAGGCCCCCAGGACCATCTGGTGGGAGTCCGGGAAAAATTGCGCCGCCGCCGTGACATTACGATGCAAGCGTGCAATTCAACCCCCCGCATCAGTTGCGTGGCTCCTCGTGGCGCATTTTATGCTTTCCCGAAAATCAACATTCCGGAGAACGATGAAACGTTCGTGAAAGAACTTTGTCGCACGAAGCATGTGCTGGTGGTGCATGGTTCAGGGTTCGGACAGAAGCCCGGTACGCAGCACTTCCGCGTCGTTTTCTTGCCTGAGGAGCGGCAATTGTCACAGGCTTATGCTTCCATTATTGACTTCATGAACGAGCGTTATGGTCAGTAATTGTGATTGATATTCACTGCCATATACTTCCTCAAGTTGACGACGGCTCCAAGTCCTGGGAGATGTCGTTGGAAATGTTTCGCATGGCGGCGGCGGATGGAATTGAACACATCGTGGCCACTCCGCATGCCAATGATCGCTACGCGTACGACCGGCAATCACTAAGCAATCTAGTGGAGGAATTACGGCAGCGCGCGAGCCTGGGGCCGCAACTCAGCCTCGGCTGCGATTTCCATCTTTCCTACGACAATCTGCAGGATGCTCTGGTTCATCCGGAAAAATATGCGATTGAAGGCACCAACTACCTTTTGGTGGAGCTCAGCAACTACAGCATTCCGGCGCAAATCAACGACTGCTTCACGCAGTTGGGCCGCAAAGGATTAACGCCGATCCTCACCCATCCCGAGCGCAACCCGATTTTGCAACAGAGTCCGGAACGCGTGCTGCAGTGGATTGAACTGGGCTGCGTGGTGCAGGTGACGGCAGCTGTGGTGACGGGTTCCTGGGGAGAACGCGCCTGGAGCACCGCTGAATGGCTGCTGAAACGAAACGCCGTCCACGTGATCGCTACCGACGCGCACGATACCAAGCATCGCGTGCCCAACCTTTCGACCGCGCGAGAAACGGTTGCTGATTTTTATGGTGAGGAAGTGGCGCGTGCGCTTGTGGACGAGAATCCACGCGCTATCATCAGCAACCAGCCCTTGCCTTATTTCCCTGATCCTCTGGTCAAAGCCCAAAAGTAGTGTGGACCTGAAAGCCTGGTTATTGTTCGCTCGCCGGAATGGCAGGCGCATCTGTGGAAGGGGCATCTGTTGCGGGCGCTGGCGGTTGCAAATTCGCGGGCATGCTTGCGGGAGCAACTGCTGATGGATTGGTCTTGCTCACGTCTGCTTTTGTAGACGCCGAAGTTTTGTTCGGCCCCGAAGTCATGGCGCTTTCCGGATTCAGTAAATGGTCGTGATCCGGGCCAAGCCCCAAGCTGATAAGTGCGCGAGCGTCGGGCGTGGTTTTTGTCTGCCAGCCATGGTCTGCCTGGTAACGCTGCATTGCCGCCTGCGTATTGCTGTCCCACATCCCTGATTCAGTCTTTAAATAATGTTGACGCACCAGAGCGTCCTGAATCTCCTGCGCTCGCTCCGGCTGAATGGTTTGTTGTCCGCGGCGCCAACTGGCGATTCTGCGCGATTTTTTCCGGGAAGTTTTCTTTTTGTGTACAGCCTTGTGGTGTGTGGATGACTTCGCGGAAACCGCCGTCGACTTCTTTGCCGCGCTTCCAGACGCACTGCCGGATTCACCCCGCGCCGGTAAAATCAGCAGCGCCACGATGCAACCTGCGCAGAGAAACTTACCGAGGCGTGTACGAAGTGCTCCCAACATTGTCCTCAAATAATAAGCCCCGGAAGTTGAGTGCCGGGGCAATTTCGCAGCCAGCGTTTAATTGCCAACTCAGAAACAGAACTGGCACTAAGGATGATTACGGATTTCACGCCTTAGTGCCAGTCCCCATTAGTGCAACTTCCGATTACGGAAGTGTATTGCCCAGGAAAACGGTTCCCCCCTGAGCGCCCGCTCCACGTTCCCGCACCAGAAGGACTACATCTTGTCCGCTCTTAAGCGTGGACTGGATACGGTTAAATTCCTCCACCGTATTTACCGGCTGCTTGTTGATTTCAAGAATCACGTCCCCGCGGCTCACGCCAATATCCTCGCCGAAGGAGCCCGACTTCACGTCATCCACCACCACGCCCTTGTCCGAAGGTATCTCGAGCTTCGAAGCAATGTCCGGCGTGATCGTGCGGACGCTGATTCCCAGTTTGCTTTCCGTGGGACCATTCTCACCGTTATCTTCATCCTGCGCGCCCAGGCGGGAAGCGAACAGTTTGGCGCGGTCGGCGACGGTGATGCTGGTTTGATCCTTCTTGCCGTCGCGAACGTAGCCAATGGAAATTTTGCTGCCCGGCTTGCGGCTCGCAATTTCAGAAACCAGTTCATCGCCGTTTTTCACGGTTTTCCCGTCAACCGAAACCAGCGTATCCCCGACCTTCAATCCGGCCTTTTCCGCCGGGCTGCCCGCTTGCACGTTGGAAATCGTAACGCCCGATCCAGCGCCATACACGCGCGCAATGGCCGGATTTTCCTGCGCATCAAACATCACGCCAATGGAACCGCGCGCTACGCGATGCTCGGGTCCGATCAATTGGTTATAGACCGTTACAACGGTGTTTGAAGGCAAGGCAAAACCCACACCTGCAGACTGGTTGGAGTCAGTCAAGATCGCGGTGTTAATGCCAATCACCTGGCCCTGCAAGTTGACGAGCGGTCCACCGGAATTGCCGGGATTGATCGCCGCATCGGTTTGGATAAACGATTGGAACTGATGTGTGGGAACAATGTTGCGGCCTTTGGCGGAAACAATGCCCGCCGTAACGGTTTCAGTCAGGCCAAAAGGACTGCCCACCGCCAGCACCCAATCACCTACTTCCATGCTGTCGGAATTTCCCAGCTTCGCGGCTGGAAGGGCCCGGTTCACATTAATTTTAATGACCGCAAGATCGGTCTCTTCATCCACGCCGATCACTTTTGCTTCGTGCTGCACGCCGGGCGGGTCATCTTGCAAACGAACGCGCACCCGGTCTGCTTTTTCCACCACGTGCCGGTTGGTGAGGATGTACCCCTTGGAATCAACTATCACACCGGAGCCAAGCGACCGTTCGTGAATGGGACCGTTGTTGCCACCGCCTTGGCCGCCAAAAAAGTGATTAAAGAAATCGTCAAAAGGATTCTGTCCGTCGTCATTCCCCGGCGCGTCATCGCCACCACGGCGGCGCGCACTTGGTTTGATCGTGGATTCAGTATTAATGTTGACGACGCTGGGCTCCAATTGTTTGGAAATCTGCGCGAACTGGTTCGAAAGTTGCTGGGGAGACGGCACAGACAGCGGAGTGGCATCGGCCGAGCTATTTTTGCTTTCCTGCCCTTTTACTCCAAAAGAAATGACTGTCCCAATCAGAATGCCGACCGATAAGGTAAGTAGAATAGTAAGTGTATAAGCGGCTCGGTGGGCCCTAAAGCGCACCCAAAAAGCGCTCTCGCGCAGATCCATAGCTTGCTTTTCCTCCGGGATTATGTCCACGATAAAGATTATACGTCTGGCATTGCATCGATTTGCAAATGACGCTATTTCTAGATTCGCTGAGTAGTTAGACGCACTAGAAGTCAAAAGTGTTGTGAAATTCCGTAGATGGGGCTAAACGCTTGTGCGCGCGGAAAATAGATGATGGCCAAAAAATAAAAGGGGCAGGTACCGCCTGCCCCTCTCTTCCTCAAATTTTCAAGCGGGGAGCGCTGAAGCATGAGGTGGAGTCTGGTGAAATCAAAGTAACGTCTTCACTACGCCCACACAATAGTGCAAATGGACTAGAACCCTTCATTCTTGCTAATCCCTTTTGATTCAGTGATCTGGTACGAACTACCCGCCGCAAGATTCTTGTATTCTTCCGTTCTTCCGCTCGGCCATTCGACGACCACTCGTTGGACGGTATCGCTCTTTCCCAGTCCGAAGGTCAAAGGAAGCTCGGATTGCGATAAATAGCTCGAGCCGCCCTTTACCAAACGCGATTGCATGACTCCTTCTCCAAAGATCTTCACCTTGGTCCCGATGGCGTCGCGGTTCGAGTGAGTGCCAATTAATTTAAAGCGGATACTGTGATTGCCGGACGTCTGATCCACACGGTAAAGGAATGCCGGGCCGTGGTTTGTGGTCATCAGAATATCGGTGTCGCCGTCACGGTCAAAGTCGCCGCAAGCCAGTCCGCGGCCAACTCTTGGGACACTGAATCCCCCTCCAGCGCTGGCGCCAACTTCACGAAAATTGCCATCGCCGCTATTCAAAAAAAGTTGCGGCGACTGCGCATAACCCGCGCCTTGCACATTGCGCACCGTGTCATCAATGTGACCGTTGACCACCAGCAGGTCCAGAAATCCGTCTAGATTGATGTCCTCAAATACACATCCGAAGCCCAGCTTATTCTTGGAGGGCAAACCTACACCCTTGCGCACCGCCACGTCCGAAAAATTCCCATTGGCCAGGTCGTACAAGCCGATCATTTCATTGTCGAAGTTGGTGATGGCGACGCCCGGTTTTCCCGAGTTATCAAAATCCGCAGCATCAATACCCATACCGGCACGGGCCTTGCCTTCGGTGCTTAGCGCGATACCGACTTCCACGGCGACGTCTTTGAATGTTCCGTTGTGCAAGTTTTTGTAAAGTTTGTTGGGCTGAGTGTCGTTGGCAACAATCAAATCCGGCCAGCCGTCGTTGTCATAGTCGAGCATTGCAACGCCCAAAGACTTGGAACTGCTGTCAAAAATGCCGCTGGTCGCGGTCACATCTTCAAATGTACCGTTGCCTTTATTGTGAAACAGCCAGCAGGTTTCTCCGTGGTAGGCCTCAGGGGTGCAGTAGGATTTGTGCTTGCCATCCAGACTACAAAAGACGTCGTGCTCCGGCGACCACTTCACATAATTGCAGACAAACAAATCCAGCAAGCCATCGCGATCATAGTCAAACCACAGCGCGGAAGTGCTGAAACTTCTGCGTCCTCCGAGGCCGCTTTGTTTGGTTACATCAATGAACGTTCCTTTTCCGGTGTTGTGGAACAAATGATTTTCGCCGATGCAGGTTATGTAAATATCGGGGAAGCCGTCGTTGTTGTAATCCCCGACGGCCACTCCCATGCCGTACATTTCAACGTCAAGCCCGGCGCTTTTTGTGACGTCGGTAAACGTTCCGTTGCGGTTGTTTTTATAGAGCTTGAGGGTGCCGCGCTGGCTTTTGTGGCCGGGCCAATCCATGCCGTTGAGCAGCAGAATGTCTTGCCAGCCGTCGTTGTCGTAATCAAGAAACGCGCAGCCAGAGCCCAGAGTTTCCGGCAAATACTTGCCGCCAAATGCTCCGGTATTGTGATGAAACTGGATTCCCGCGCGCGAGGTCACATCGGTGAAATGAAAGCCGAGAGAGGCCGAGGGTGCGGCGAAAAGCTGCCCCGGATTCAAAAGAGACGCCGAGGCCGCTGCCCCCATTCCCGCCAAAAACGACCGCCTCCTCACGGAATGTTGACCAGACCATTCCGGATGGCATAGACGACTAATTCCGCCGTCTTATGAATTCCCAGAGCATCCATGATGTTGGAGCGGTGGACCGCGATGGTGTTGGCGCTCAAATTTAATGTGGAAGCGATTTCCTTATTTGATTTTCCATCCACGATGAACTGCAAAATTTCCAGCTCTCGGGTTGTTAATCCATAATCGCGTTCGCCCTTTAGACCGCCGGACTTGGACAGACTTGGATCCAAAACAGTCTCTCCGGCAGCAACCCGACGGACTGCCGAGCCTAGCTCCAAATCCATTGCATTCTTGAGGACGTATCCGCGAGCTCCGGCGTCCAGCGCCTGGTGCACCCAGGTTTCTTCCGGATGCATGCTCAACATAAGCACCGCAGTTTCCGGAAGAATTTGCAAAATCTTACGCGTCGCCTGCAGGCCGTTGATTCCTGGCAGGGCACAGTCCATCACGATGACTCGCGGCCGCAATTGCGCGGCGAGTTTCACGGCTTCTTCGCCATCACTGGCTTCGCCCGCGACAAGAATGTCAGGTTCATCTTCAAGAAGACGGCGAAACCCGCGCCGCACCAAGCTGTGGTCATCCACCAGTAAAACCGAAATTTTATCGGGCATCAGATTCCTGCTTCTCTTCTTTAGATTCCTGTTTTTCTTCTTTTTGGGGAACCGTCAATCGCACTAGCGTCCCACTTCCGTTGGGATGCAAAAGATCCAAGCTGCCCTGCAGCAACTCCGCCCGTTCCCGCATGGCCACAAGTCCGATCCCCTGCCTTGCAGGCTGGCCGTGGAAGCCCTTTCCGCGATCTTCTATTTCTACCTCCAGCCGGGCCGACAAAAAGCGTAACCGCACCCAAGCCTCTTTCGTGCCTGAATGTCGCACTGCATTATTCAAAGCTTCCTGGACCACGCGGTAAACATGAACGGCGGCGTTGCCCCCCATCACGAACGGCGTTCCTGATTTCTCGTAGGATATATGAATTCCGGCTTGCCTTTCCACGGTAGGCAGATACCAGTCAAGCGTCTTTTCCAAACCGGCCTCCTCCAGCATGACCGGATGCAATGCCTGGGAGAGGCTGCGGACATTTTCCAGCGTGTTCTGCGTAATGTCGCGCACTTCCTGCAAGTCGGCGCGCAACGTGGAGCCTTCGGGCGCATGCTTGCCGGCGCGGCCCAGCATCGATCCAATGGCTGTCAGAATCTGACCAAACTCATCATGCAATTCGCGCGAAATGTATCGCAGCGTGGATTCCTGCGTTGCGATCAGCTTTTGCGCCAACTCGCTCTTCTGTTCGGAAAGCGTCGCCAACTGCGCGAACAGCCTGCGGTTGAACTGGATCATGTAAAGGCTGGTCAAGACAATGGCGATGAGCGTTGCGCCCAGGAACAAATACACCTGGCGTCCAACGCGATCGTAAATTTGCCGGATATGCTCTCCGGCCTGCTCTTCACTTTCATTATTTTGTACGAGCAGGCGCGCGACCGCAGTGCTCAGTGAAGCTTGCCGGGACTGCAAAGAAAGTTGGATCTGGATCCGCGCTTCCTCTTCTTTGCCATTCCGTGCCAGTTCGAAGGTCCGGTCCACCGCGTACCAGAACTGCGTCATGTAGCTGGTTAAATCCTGCTGCTGCGCCGAATTCCGGCTGCTTCCGGCAACCTGCGCCTCCCGTTGAACGGCATCGTCAAGATCGGTCCGAATGCGCTGGAACTGCGCGGAGTAGGCGGTCAACGGATAAGGCTCATCGTTGTCGAGCATGTCGCGCATGGCGAGAGCCAGCGAATTCAGATCGTTCTGGATGCGAAGTAACTGGAGGGAATCCTTACGATTACGGTCTACCAAATTGTTTTGCAGTTGACGTAGCCCGGAAATCTGCACGGTAATGTAGCCGGAGTAGGCGACTACAGCAGCCAAGGTAACGATCAACCCCAAAATTAGACCCGGCGTTGGACTATGAGCAGCGCGCGGCACGCCCCGAGGATATAACGGCGCTGCCTCAAGCGCCACTCAGGGGCACTTCATCACTGGCCGAAATTGTTAACGTCCTGTGGAAAGGACTTAAAAACGACCGCACGCGACTTTACGCTGCCGGCGCCTTTCGGCCCAACCGAATGCACCTTCAGCGTCCCACGGAGCACCCTTGCTCCCTGGCTTTCCGGCTTGGCTCCAGCCACGGTTTCCGTAGTTCCAGTAAATTCATACCAAACACCGTGCACCGTCTCGGTTGTGAATTCCAGATGAGCCCCGTCAAGTTTCGCCGTCTTGAAAAATTGATTTAGAAACGTATCTTTATCCCCCGACGAATCTCCAAAGCGAGAGATAAAACCGGTTATCGAACCGTCTTCTTCCACAGTGAGCTGCACAAATTCGCCATCCTTCAGGAAGGAATACATGCCTGAGTATGCTTTTGGCGAAACCGTTTCGGTCGCGGGACCCTGCGATTGGGCTGGACAAAAAACAGCGCAAGCGCCCAACAGAAGAAGGAATGCAAAATAGTGCGCACACTGTTTCATATCGGGTATTAGAGCACGGAATTTCCAGCGGGGAAACTACACCACAGTGAAGGCCACGCTATAATCGAAACACTTTCGTTGTTGTCGGTGTGTATGACCCAAGGTGTAATTACCCCATCCCCCAGCCGAAGGCAGAGCCTTGCCGATGCGCCTGCGTTCCTGATTGAGACCGAACCGCGGCACACTGTCTTTCTACAAAATGTAAGCGACCTGCTTTGGCCGCAGCGACAGCCTTCGTTGCATTTATCTTCTCGTCCTGGGGAGTTCTGGCCTGATGTATTCGTAAGCTCAGCGCTGCCGTGGCGCAAAATTCCGATTTCCGCCGTGCTGCATGTGAGCGCGCTTTTTTTGATTCTGGCCGTCACCCGTTTCTGGCCCCAGCCCACGCAAGTGCTGAGCCACTCGACATTCAATTCCAACGATGTAATTTCTTATTCACCATCCGAGTATCTGCCTCCACTGGACACCGGCGCCGAACATCCGCGGACCGCTCAACGTGGCAACCCTGCCTATGCCGCGCAGCCGATTATTTCCGTGCCGCCGGAAGCCGACAATCACACGCAAACCATCGTCACGCCCCCGGACGTAAAGCTCAGCCAGGAATCGCCCATGCCGAACGTGATTGCATGGAAACAGTTGCCGCCGGCCGTTCCCATTGCCGCAACAGAAAATATTCAGTCCCACCGCGCTCCCCTAACGCCGCTTGCCCCTGTGGCGCCCGCGCCTGAAATCACGCAACAGGCCGCACGCCGCACTGCGATGTTGCAGCCTTCCGCCGTTGCACCGCAGCCAGAGATGCAAATGAACCAATCGCACCGGCTGGATGCAATCAACATGGGACGCCAGCAGATTGTCGCCCCCGCGCCACTACTGCCCGTGGAGGAGAGCCACACGTCACTAGCAATCGGCAGTCTCAACTCAGTTGTAGCCGCGCCACAACCGAAAGTGAATCTGGCAGCGCATCAACGTGCTATCGGGTTGCCCCAAACTACGCCCGTCGCACCAGAGCCGAACATTCAAATCTCTGCCGCTTCAACGCGACACCCCGAAAATGGACTTGGCCGTACTCAAGTTGTTGCCCCGGCGCCCAATGTTTCGCGCTGGGATGGGCCCAGCCAAAGCCGCATTGCGCTCGGTAAGACGCCTGAAGTTGTGCCGCCCGCGCCTTCCGCGCAGAGCTTGGCGTCGAAGAACGATGACCGCCAGCTGATCGCGTTGAATCTTCATCCTTCCATGCAGGTTGCTCCTCCGCAGGGAAATCGCCGGGGAACTTTCGCGGCCACTCCGCAAGGCAAGAAAGACGCTAGCGGGGCTCCTGATGGCGGCGTTTCGCAGAACACCCATTCCTCCGCAAACCGCGCCAACGCGCTACCCTCCGGATTGCATGTGGGAATTCCTGAAAATCCGAAACAAACGGCGGGAATAGAACCCGGATCTCCGAAATCCGATGAACACCCGCTCATGGCAAGCGTCAATCCGCCGCGCGTCTCGGGCCATCCGGCCAAAGAGGTGCCCGAAGAGGCCGCAAGCGAAGCAGACCGAAAGCTTTTTGCCGGTCGCAAGTTCTATTCCATGGCGATGAATTTCGCGAACTTCAACTCAGGCGGAGGCAGTTGGATTTTTCATTTTGCGGAGCTAAAAGATTCTCCTAAAGGCGATCTGATGGCTCCGGAGGTGGAGCACCAAGTGGATCCGGCTTATCCAACGGACATGATGCGGCACAATGTTCACGGCACGGTAGTGCTTTCCGCGATCGTAGGCCGTGACGGCTCGGTGAGCGATGTGCAGGTGATGGAAAGCGTGGACGACCGGCTTGATGAATACGCGCGCGAAGCACTCAGCAAGTGGCACTTTCGTCCGGCGACGAAAAATGGGAGCCCGGTGGCTTTAACGATGGTGGTTCGAGTTCCCTTCCGTCCGGCGCGCGGCCTGTTCTAGACACCGTTACTCTTACTTAAACGACTTTGCCGACAAAGCTGGAAATCACCCACCAGCTTCATTCACCTGTTCCGGTCAGCGTGAGCAGCGACAAAAGAATTCTCTTCAGTCCCAATTCTCTTCCACTACAGTCGAACCATTCCTGCAAAGTATGCGCCCCGCCGCCGGAGCCGCCGCCGCCAATCGCAATCGCTTCCCTTCCCAATGACAAAGGCACATTGGCGTCGGTGGAGGCGCGCTGTACCTGTGATCCATTGCCCAGGTGAGCATCCACGGCGCGAATGACGTGAAGAATGCGGGCGCTTGCGTCCAACTCGCCCGCGGGGCGATTGCCAATAGCAATGACTTCGGCGCTCAATTTATACGAATGTCTCTGCGGGCCGCTGCGCGCATTGGATTGCACCGTCTCGATGGCCGCATCAATCGCATAACGTAAATTTGCTTCCAGCCGCTCCATCTCCGCCATGGATGTGGAGCGAATGTCCACGCGCATGCTGGCCGATTCGGGGATGGAGTTGACCGAGGTCCCACCGCGAATCACTCCGATATTGAACGTCGTCTTAGGCGACGCAGGCACCGGTGTCTGCGTGAATGCCTGCACCGCCTGGGCCAGCACAACAATTGGGTTCGGCGTGCCAAAGTCACTCCAGGAGTGTCCTCCCGGACCGCGCACGATCACCTCAAAGCGTCGGCTGCCCAGGGCTTCGGCAACAATCGTGTCGGAACCAGCGCCGTCGAGAATCAGGCTGGCGACAATTGAATCTTTGTGCTGCCCGTTCGAAAAGATGTGCCGCATGCCGCGCAAATCCCCTTCACCCTCCTCCCCGACATTCCCGATAAAAAGGATGGGCAGAGGGTGCTCCACCTTGCAGACGCGCAAGGCCGCCGCAATTGCCAGCAATGCGGTAATTCCCGCGCCATTATCGGAAACTCCGGGCCCAAAAAGCCGCGTTCCCTGCTGGCGGATATTCAAAGGCGTGTTTACTGGGAACACCGTGTCAATGTGCGCGCTCAGGGAAACGCACTGCCCGCTGATTACTCCCGGGTGGATGCCAAGCACGTTGCCCGCTTCGTCTATATGGACGTCCTCGAGATCCAGTTCGTGGAATCTCTCCATGAGCCATTCGGCGCGCGTGCCTTCGCCAAACGGGGGAGCGGGAATCGACGCCACCTGCATTTGCCAATGCGCAAATTGCGGCTCTTGCGCCCGCAGCCACGCACAGGCGGAGCGGACCTCAGGACGCGCTGCCAGCCGCGTAATTTCCTGTTGCAGCGCGGATGACCCAAAACTTCCCGATTGTGAAATAAGAGCGGCCAAACTAACGCCATCTTACAACGCGACCCGCGGACTTGTGGTTGCCTTTACGGAGACCGCATTTTCCCGGCAACTTCATGGAGGGAGGGTCAATCTAACTACTTGGTTGACCGACCCTAAGAATTCGGCGCCAGCAACAAAAAACTCGAGGGGCGCGGAGCTTTCGTTAATTCATTTTGTTTTTCCACTACACTATTTCTATGAAGGTTGCTAAGACCCTATCCACCACCCTAATTGCTTTGTGCTTGCTGTCTGGAATTGCATTTGCGCAGGAAGGCACGCTCGACACCAGCCAACCGACGGGCACAACGCCGCAGGAGATCATCCAGCGCTTCGCAACAAAGGAAAAAGAATTTAAGGAAGCTCGCGACCAGTACACCTACCGGCAATCGGTAAAGGTAGAGGTGCTTGATGGCGATACCGTCAACGGCGAATATCAGCAGGTGTTCGACGTGCTATTTGACGATCAGGGCAAGCGCACGGAGAATGTCGTCTTCGCTCCGCAGTCAACGCTGTCCAATGGCGGCCTGGAGATGGACGAGGGCGATTTCGAAGACATCCGCAACCGATTGCCGTTCGTTCTGACCAGCGATGAACTCCCGGAATACGACATTCTCTACGTAGGCCAGCAGCAGGAAGACGAACTACACTGCTACGTTTTCGACATCGCTCCCAAACAGATTGTTGGCAAAAAGCGCTACTTCCAGGGACGCATCTGGGTGGACGATCACGACTTTCAGATCGTAAAGACCTTCGGCAAAACCGTTCCCGACACCAATGTCCACAAAAAAGGCAAAGAGGAACACCTTTATCCGAAATTCACCACCTGGCGCCAGCAGATTGACGGCAAATACTGGTTCCCCACCTACACTCGCGCGGATGACATATTGCACTTCTCGACCGGCGACATTCACATCCGCGAAATTGTGAAGTACGAGGATTACAAGCGCTTCGGAGCGAACTCAAGAATCACTTACGATGGGAAGGAAGTTCCCAAGGACCAGCAAAAGCCCGACCAGGGCCAGCCCAAGCCGAAGCAATAGGATGGAAATACACCCGGCGAGCCGCACATCATACGGCTCGCTCGCCAAGGAGCAGACGCCAGGTAAAAGATCAGACTTCCAGGCCAATAGATCGCATTAATTCCAGGCCATTGCTTTTCGTGACGATCCCGGAACGCAGAATGTAATCGAAACTCATGCGCCCATCTTTAAGCTCATCCTGAAAGTGGACATTCTCTACGTCGCCGGCCAAGTTGCCGGCTATCGCAGTCAACGCGAGGTCGTGTGTGCTCAGGAGTCCGATGGCCCCGCGATTCAAAAATCCCGCAACAATGCCCTCCGTACCGACACGGCGGTCATTGGAATTAGTTCCTTGTAGCACTTCGTCCAGCAGAAACATCACCGGCAACTTTTCGGCGGCCAGATCAACAATTTGCCGCAACCGAGTAATCTCAGCATAAAAATGCGAACTGCCCTCCTGCAATGAATCGTTGATTTTGATGCTTGCGCCCACGTGAAGAGGCGTAAGGCGCATGGAATGGGCCCGCACCGGCGCGCCCGCCATCGCCAGAACCGTGTTAATGCCGACAGAGCGCAACAGCGTGCTCTTCCCTGACATGTTCGAACCGCTTACCAGCAGGACGCGCGGCCGCTGCCCTACCTTTACGGCGTTGCGAACGCACGCCGCGTTCGGGACAAGCGGATGTCCAAGGCGTTCGCTTTCAAAGCAAGCGGGACCGGAAACAAATTCAGGGAAAGGATCAGCAGGATGCTCATAGCTGTAGGTAGCCAGCGAAACCAGTGCTTCCATTTCCCCGAGCGCGGCCAGCCATTGTCGGACTTTTTCGCCGTGCCGGGCGCGCCATGCTTCCGCAGCAAAAGCTACCTGCACCGAATACATGAGCGGCACGTCCATGATTCGCAAAAATAAATTCTCACGCGAGCGGATACGGTCGGTAATGCTTTGCAGCCGCCGAACCGCTTTGGAAGCTGCATTTGACGTGGAATCCGACTCAGGGGAAATTTTTTCGTGCAGAGATTTCAAAACCGGGGCCTGGAATGGTTCAGCTTCCGCGCGTATCAGCAGCGCTGAAAGCAGTCCTAAATCCTCGAAAGCATGTTCGGTTTTATGCAGAATTTCATCCAGCCGATTCCTGACAAAATAAAAAATCACCGCTTCAATCGTAACCACGATCAGCAGCGGCAGATAGGTGTCCCACGCAATCCAGATCACGACGCTCGCCCCGGCAAGCAAAGTCAGCATCGGAGCAATTATCCTAAGCCACGCAGACCGCAACTGTGGCGGGGACTCCGCCCATTTCATCAATTCTGCTGGATGTACTCCAACCCGCGCCTCCTCGCCCGCCACCGCCAGGTCCTCCCGGAAATCCAGCAGGCGGCGAAGCTCGCCAATCGCAGCGTGACGATCCTGAATCGCCTCGAGAGGAGATGGCGCTAATAACCAGCGCGCGAGCGTCTCTTCACCGATTCGAGTGCGTCCCGTGGAAAGCAATTCAAAGAGGCTGCCCTTGCCGAAAATATCCAGATCAGCAGCGTAAATGTGATGTGGCTCAAGAAAGCGCTCTCCAGTTTCGCCCCGGCCCGCCCACTTGTCCTCCATGCGCGCGATTCCGTTCCTGTAGTAGGCCACAGCCCGCTCCGCGCACGTGATCGCGCGCAGCACTTTGGTGTGGTAAGCGGCAACGCCAATAAAAACCACCAGCGGCGCGAGCAGCCACCAGATGGGAATCGAATGTCTTATCAGTGATACCCAGCCGATTACCACTGCTGAAATCGTGAGCAACAAGCGGACATAGCCCAGCCTGATGTGGACCGCTGTACGGCGCGCGACGAGCGCTTCGCGAGCGCAAACGCGTTCGTTGTATTCCTGGGAAGGAGGCAAAAGATCAATCAATGGAAGTTTTCGCGTTCGCTGTCAGTAGAACAAATACTTTCGCCACTTGTCATCCGAATGACCCATGAGCCGCATAATGTGACGGCTGGTATGGAGATTGAATGCATGCGGCTCGCGCATCAGCTTCATGTCAGCCTCCATGGGGAGATGATTCCCTTTCCGCCGGTTACACGGATGGCAGCACGCCACAAGATTCTCCCAGGTGGAAAGGCCGCCGCGCGAGCGCGGCACCACGTGGTCCAGCGTAAGGTCGCTGGCGGTAAGCAATTCCCCACAATACTGGCAGGTATTGCGGTCCCGCAGCAGGATGTTCTTGCGGGAAAGAGCGCGCGTTTGGTGCGGGATGCGGCGGTACTCAAGCAGGCGGATTACCGAAGGCAGCCGCAGCGCGAACCGCGCGGCGTGCAGAAAATGGCCGTTCTCTTCTTCCGTCATGGCCACGCCTTTGAGGACCAGCACAATGGCCCGCCGCGCAGCGCATACATTAATGGGCTCGTATGAAGCATTCAGCACGAGCACCGGAGCGTGCAGCGCATGACCGTCGCTTTCCTGATGAAGAACAGGCAGCGGCGCAAGCGGCAAAGGGATTCTCCGCCCGCTATCTCTATCGATCGCTCTGCTCAAATTCCTCGACATACGCTGATCTAACTTTTAACGACCTAACCTGCAACGGCCAGGGTCTCCGGCCCTTCCGCCGCGAAAACCTCAATCTTTTGTGCTTCCGCTTTCTGCGTGCGCGCGACTGTAGCCACCCATACCTTAGATGCGCCGGATCGCAATAAAACTCTCGCGCACTCGGAAGCCGTTGTGCCCGTGGTGAAAACGTCATCCACCAAAAGAACTTCCCTGCCCGCAATCTCTTCTTTTTTTACCGCCCCAAATGCACCGCGAATATTCTCGCGGCGTTGGTGTCGCGTAAGACCTATTTGCGATTCCGTAGGGCGTGTGCGTTTCAATAATCCTGTCTTAACTTCGAACCGCTTGGAATTCCTTAATTTAAGCGCGGCCTTGGCGATCAACTCTGCTTGATTGAACCCTCTTTGCCGCCGCTTGCCTTTATAGAGCGGCACTGGAATGACGATCATCCGATCATCCGCAAAATTCGCCTCAAGCCCTGTAATCGCGTCCGCCAAAAATCCGCCCAGAACATTTGCCGCCGGCCGTATCTGGTCATACTTCAACAAGTGGATCAAATCACGCAGTGTCCCCGTGTAGTTTCCGTAAGCCGCAGCCTGCACGAAAGGCGGCGCTTTCTTCTGGCAAAGTCCGCACAGAGGCGCGCGATTGTTCTGCGCCAGCGCTGTCTGAATTTTTTCTCCGCAGATCGAGCAAACAATTCCTTCCACCGGATCAATTTGCTCCAGGCATGCCTCGCAAACCGGCAAGCGGGAAATATTTGTTAGAGGGAATGTGCAGAGACGGCAATCGGAGGGAAACAACGTGGCGAACAAGCTTTCAGCAATCCAGCTTTTCGTGATCGAGCTTTTGGCAATCCGAGTGGCAGAACTAACCAGCGAAGCGGTCCGTTCATTCTGCTTCGCTGCGGACTGAGGCGCGCGAATTGGGATCCCGCTACTGCTGAAGACGAGCCTCCCTCGCCCAGCCGGTTCTGCGCGAACTCCGTGCCGGACAATTGTCCCCAAGTATAGCGGCCCAGCTTGCTGCTACGCAATGCGCGAGGGAGTGACTGACTATCCCGGCGCGAACGGGTGAGTCTGAATGCGCCAAGCATTCCGGGGACTGACTTGTAAAATACCTTGCACCCATGCTAAGGTGCGCGGACTTGCCTTATTCTCCAGCCCCGGCCCGAGGGAAGAAATCATGAGTGCTCCGCCTCCCGTGAATCCGCAAAAACCGAACCGGTATCAGCCGTATGTTCCCGAAAACATGGAGATGCGCGAGTTCACCCTACGCGCCATCCTCATTGGATTGGTCATGACGGTGGTTTTGGGAGCTGCCAACGCCTATCTGGGATTGCGCGCCGGAATCACCATCGCCGCCACTTACCCTGCCGCGGTGATCGGCATGGCAATTCTTCGGTCCATGAAAGGGTCCCTGCTCGAGGAGAACATTGCGCGAACGGCAGGCTCGATTGGTGAAGGCGTCGCAGCAGGCGCGATCTTCACCATTCCCGCGTTCCTGATCGCGGGGGTCTGGCCTTCATTCGGCTGGCGCCAGGCATATTGGAAATCTTCCGCGCTGATCCTTGTCGGCAGCGTCCTCGGCGTTCTCTTCATTTCTTTAGTGCGGCGCGTCATGGTCGAAGATCCGGAATTGCCTTTTCCTGAATCTCTCGCCGCATCGGAGATTCATAAAGCCGGACAGCGCGGAGCCCAGGCCGCCAAATATCTTTTCTGGAACATCGGCATCGGGGGCTTGGTTTACATGCTGGGGCGTTTCGGATTGTTTGCCTCCGATAAAGACATTCACTTTAATGTTGGGAGTTTGGGCCACAGCCAAGTAAGCCTGGGAGCAAAGGCAGGCGCAAATGTTGTGGCTGCCGGAGGAGCGACCACGTTGGCAGCGCCGACGGTGAGTCCTGCATACCTTGGCGTCGGCTACATTATCGGCCTTCGACTCGCATCCATCCAATTTTCAGGCGGCGTGCTGGCCTGGGGATTGCTGGTTCCGCTGATCATCTTTTTTTTGGGACCACAAGTGCGACATTATCTTCCCGCAGACACTCCTGACAATTGGGCGGCAATGGCCATCGCCGTCTGGAAGGTAATTGTCCGTCCCATCGCAATCGGCGGAATGCTCGTTGGCGCCGCTTATACCCTCTTCAAGATGGGGAAAAGTCTGACTGCAGGCCTGGGCAGGGCATTGGCTGATCTAAAGCAAACCGCTGCCGACCGCGCCAAATTGTCGCGCACCGAGCAGTACATGAGTTCCAAAGTTGTCTTTAGCTTGATTGCTGTGACGTTCGTGCTCATGTGCATGCTCTACGTCCACATCTCCGGATTGGTCTGGCCGGCAATTCTTGCGGCAGTAGTCATGCTGATCGTCGGCTTCTTTTTCGCTACCGTATCGGGAAGTTTGGTTGGATTGATTGGCTCTTCGAATAATCCTGTTTCCGGTTTAACGCTTTCCACGTTGCTGATTGCAGCGCTCCTTATGGTTGCGCTTGGAGTCTCTGGAAATTCCGGCGTGGCTGCGGTGCTGGGTGTGGCGGCGGTTGTTTGCGTGTCATCATCGGTCGCAGGCGAGTTGTTGCAAGATTTTAAAGTTGGATACATCCTCGGCGGCACGCCCCGCAAAATTCAGATGGCGGAATTAATCGCCGTCGTTGTCGCCAGCCTGGTGATGTATTGGCCCCTGATGCTTTTATACCGCGGCAATATCGCGATGGGCGGCACGGGATTTGGCGACCGCCAGCTTTCCGCGCCGCAGGCTGGATTGATGGCAACGCTGGCCATGGGTGTGGTCGGCGGAAACATCGCGTGGCCGCTGGTCGTGGTCGGCATCTTCTTTGGAATCGCACTGATTATGATGGGCGCGAGCAGCCCCATGCTGGTAGCGGTCGGCATGTATTTGCCATTTGAAACGACCTCTGCAATTTTTGTGGGCGGACTCCTCCGCTCTTTGGCAAACTGGGTAGCCAAGCGGCGCGGCTTCAACGATGCTCAGAAGGCTCGAGTGGAAAACGCAGGAGTGCTCACGGCTTCGGGATTGATCGCGGGGGAGGCCATTCTCGGATTGCTTTGGGCTGGATTGCAATTCGCGCCCGCGTGGGCGCGGCCTCAAGTATTCAATCATCCGTCCTACGTCATAGGCGGAATGATCGTTCTGGCCGGATTATCCGCGTTGATGATCTTCCTGCCAGTTTCCGCCGCAGGTGATCCAAGCGAACCGGCCCCGCCGACGGGAATGATGTGAGGAAGGTTGCGCGCTGAGCTTGCTGCGTGGACACTCCTGTCCACGTAAAAGCATGCGCTCATGGTAGTTCTTCGCAAGTTTTGATAGCCTCCAAGTTCAATTGCAATGTCTATCGCTGAAAATATCGCTGCGGTGCGCGAGAAAATCAACGCTGCGGCGCGACGTGCCGATCGCGATTCTGATGAAATCACCCTCATGGCAGTCAGCAAAACCTTTCCTGCAGAGAGCATCCGCGAAGCTTACGCATCCGGATTACGCATCTTCGGCGAAAGCCGCGTGCAGGAATTTACGAGCAAGCTTGAATCCGTGAAAGATTTGCAAGACGCCGAATGGCACATGATCGGCCACTTGCAAACTAACAAAGCCGCAAAAGCCGCGGAGCTATTCCATGCAGTGGATTCATTAGATTCCCTGCGCCTAGCGGAAAAACTAAATTCTGCAGCGCAAGAGTTAGGCAAAAAGCTACGGATATTAATCGAGATCAACGTAGGCGGCGAAGCGGCAAAAACTGGAATCGCTCCTGATTCGCAAGAGCTGGAAAACATATTGCAAGCCGCTCCCCGCCTCGCAAGCCTCGAAATTCGCGGTCTGATGACGGTTCCACCGTTTACCGAAGATCCTCAGGGTGCGAGGTCATTCTTTCAAAGAGTTCGTCAATTGCGCGATCAAATTGCCGCGCGCCATTTACCGAAGATCAGCGTGGATGTACTCTCCACGGGCATGTCCCACGATTTCGAGGTTGCTATTGAAGAAGGTTCCACCTGCGTGCGCGTGGGCACGGCAATCTTTGGCAAGCGCAATTACGTGTCAGGGGATTAAAATACGGCGTCTCGTGCAGCGTCAAATCTTAGCCGTCTAAATTAGGCCATAAAAGGAAAAACTCATGTGTGGAATTGTCGCAATGTTCTCGCGCCGTGGTCCGATTTCCGCGGACATCATGCAGAAGGCCACGCAGAGCCTTTATCATCGCGGCCCCGATGGACAACGCCACTGGATTTCGCCAGATGGCCGCGTCGCGCTCGGTCATGCGCGGCTCAGCATCATTGACCTAACGACTGGTGATCAACCAATCGCCAGCGAGGATGAGCAAACCCGAATCATCGTCAACGGCGAATTCTACGGCTACGAGGCGGTCCAGAAAGAACTTGAACAATCCGGACATCGCCTGCGCACTCGTTCGGACAGCGAAATCGCGCTCCATCTTTATGAAGATTTTGGCATGCAATCCCTGCACCGTTTGCGCGGCGAATTCGCCATTGTGCTCTGGGATGCGAGAAACCGCACGATGATTGCTGTCCGTGACCGTTTTGGCATCAAGCCGCTGTTCTATGCCTTCCATGACGAAAAACTCTATCTCGCATCCGAAGTAAAAGCATTATTCGCCGCCGGAGTACCGGCGCGTTGGGACGCGGAATCCGTCTCGCACTCTGTTGAATACGGCGGACATCAGTTGCGCACAATTTACGACGGCGTTTTCCAGGTTCCTCCGGGCCATTACCTGCTTGCCACCGACAAACACATTCAACTGCATAAATATTGGGATTTCAATTACCCGAAAGCTGGCAGTGATGCGCCCCATCGTTCCGATGCCGACTACGCCGCAGAATTCCGCCACGCGCTGGAAGAGGCTGTGCGACTCCGTCTCCGCGCGGATGTTCCCGTAGGTTGTTACCTCAGCGGCGGGCTCGATTCCTGCGCGGTCATTGGCCTCGCAGCCCGGCACCATCCCGATCCCATTCGCGCATTCACGCTGACTTTCGACCGTGCGGACTATGACGAAGAGAAGGAAGCCCGGGAGATGGCGGCAAAAGTGGGCGCTGAATTTTTTCCGATTCCAATCCGGCAAGACGACCTCGCCGACAATTTTGCCGACGCTGTTTTTCAGTCTGAGGCCTTCTGCGTCAATGCTCACGGCGTGGCCAAATATCTCCTGAGCCAGGCGGTGCGCGATGCCGGATACAAGGTCGTGATCACAGGCGAAGGATCGGATGAAATCCTGGGAGGTTATGCGCACTTTCGCCGCGACATGCTTCTTTATAACCGCGAGGGCCAGGATCCCGCCGTGGTTGCGGCACTGCTGCAAGACCTGGAAAAACTCAATCCCGTATCACGTGGCCTGCTGTTGCCGCATGGCGAAGCCTTGCCACTCGAGAACCTGAAGCGCGTTCTTGGCTTCATTCCTTCCTGGATCGAAACTTTCTCGGCGCGTTCGGCGAAGATGCAAGAATTACTGGCGGGAAATTTCCTTGAGAGGTTTGGGAACCGCGAGGGTTACCACGCTCTCTTCACCGACCTCGACGTACGCGCCCAACTCACCGGACGCGATCCCGTCCATCAGTCGCTCTACCTGTGGGCAAAGACTCTGCTCCCCGGCTACATCCTCACCATACTGGGCGACCGCATGGAGATGGCGCACTCCATCGAGGGACGCGTGCCTTTCCTCGATCACCATCTGGTGGAACTAATCCGTTCCCAGCCCGTAAACCAGAAAATCCACGGAATGACGGAGAAGTACGTTCTCCGCGAGGCCGTCCGTGACGTCATTACGGATACGGTTTATCGCCGGCAAAAGCATCCATTTCTGAGCCCTCCGGCCACATTGAATCCCAAAGAAAAATTAAGCACGTTTGTGAATGACACGCTGCGCGGCCCGGCGCTGGCTGCTATCCCATTTTTCAATCAGAAGAAAATTGTGGCCCTTCTCGACGGTCTGCCTGCAATGGATGAGAATGCGCGCGTGGCTTATGATCAGGTGCTTATGGTTTTGGTAAGCGCATGCGTTTTGCAGGAGCGGTTTCATCTGGCGGCGTGACAGCGAATGCAAGACGAGGGCTAAATAGTCGGGAAAGTAAATGAAGATCAACATTAAAAACCGGAATTGCTTGTGACGTTTTCCGAACGCCTGCATGAAATCCGCACCGGATTCGAACTTCCCTTCTGGGTAGCGAACATCAGCGAACTCTTCGAGCGGCTCTCCTACTACGCTGTTCTTGCGGTGCTGGCCCGCTATTTGTATGAGTCTTTGCATTTTCCGGTGGAACGCGCGACCAGCCTCACGGGACTTTTCGGCGGGCTGGTGTGGTTCCTGGCGGCTTTCGGCGGAGTTGTCGCCGACCGGCTTGGCTTTCGCCGCTCTCTTTCGCTTGCTTACTTAATATTGAGTTGTTCCTACTTCCTGCTTGGTTCCATTGGCGCGCCGTGGCTTGCGCCGGTGCGCAATGCTCTTCCGCTGGGCGTGCTGATGACGGTCATCTTAATGTTGCCTGCTCTTGGCATCGCGCTCGTAAAACCCTGCGTTGTAGGAACGACCGCGCGGGCCTCCAAAGAAAATGTCCGCTCCATTGGGTATTCGATTTATTACACGCTGGTGAATATTGGAGGGACCGCCGGGCCGTTCATCGCCTCGTGGGTACACGAGCGCATGCGCGTGGAAAATGTTTTCCGCGTGGCCGCGCTCAGCGTATTTGCCATGTTCTTCGCGGTGCTCATCTTCTTCAAGGAGCCTCGCCGCTCCGGCGAAGTCGCGACTACCAGCCTTGGCCAGGCGGCCAAAAATTTCCTTGTTGTTATTTCTAACTTCCGCTTCATGCTTTTTCTGCTGATCTTTTCCGGATACTGGGTTGTCTTCTGGCAGGAGTTCATCAGCCTGCCCATTTACATTCACAACTACATCAGCCCCACGGCAAATACCGAACTGATGCTAGTCACCGATTCGCTTGCGGTAATCGCGTTACAAATCATCGTGAGCTTCCTGACCCAAAAATTACCCGCCTTCCGTGCGATTACCATCGGTACGTTGATATCCGGTCTGGCGTGGCTCCTTCTGGTATTGCACCCTTCCGTGCCCATGGCGGTGGCCACGTTGTTTACAGTGGCGGTCGGCGAGATGATCCAGTCTCCCCGCTACTACGAATATATTTCCCGGCTTGCTCCTCCGGGCCAGCAAGGAACGTATATGGGCTTCGCCTTCCTGCCTATAGGAATCGGCTCACTGCTCGGTGGTCCATTCGGGGGGATGCTGCTTCATCATTTCGGAGAAGTCACGAATCAGCCGGGGCGAATCTGGTGGTGCATCAGTGGAATCGGAGTCGCCACGGCGGCATTGCTATGGATTTACGATAAGACTTTGAAGCCAGCAAATCTCGTTCCGGCAAAATAGATTCGCAAAATGTCGACTCTCCCTAATCACAACCGCAAATAGCATTCGCCCAAATCCACAGCAGGCGTTTAGAATACTTGTTTGCCCATGGACCTCTCAGCCATCCAGGCCGCGCTGCGTGAGCGCAATATTGACGCCTGGCTCTTTTACGATCACCATCATCGCGACCCCATTGCCTATCGCCTACTTGGGCTTCCTGAGAATTTGATGGTCACGCGGCGGTGGTTTTATCTCATTCCCGCCGAAGGCGAACCTTTAAAGCTCGTCCATAAAATTGAAGCCGGACACCTTGATTCCCTACCGGGCAGCAAACTCCAATACGCCGGATGGCAAGAGCTATTCGACAATGTGAAAACACTGCTCAGGAACCATCGCGACATCGCCATGCAGTATTCGCCGAACAATCTTGTGTTTTACGTTTCTCTGGTGGACGCGGGGACAATCGAACTAATTCGCGGTCTGGGGAAAAACGTGGTCAGCTCGGCCGATTTGATCGCGCAGTTCGAAGCCACCTGGAGCAAAGAACAGATCAAGACGCATTTCGACGCTCGCGACGCCATTGACGCCATCACCGCCGAGGCTTTTCGTGAAATTGGCCGCCGCGTCCGCAATGGTGGAACCACGGAATACGAAATCCAGCAGTGGTTTTTAGAAGCATTCCAGCGCGAGAACCTGATCACGGAAGATCCGCCTATCGTCGCCGTCAACGCCAATAGCGGCAATCCGCACTATGAGCCTCATAAGGAAAACTCCGCAAAAATTCGCGAAGGCGATTTCGTGCTCCTCGATGTCTGGGCCAAGAAAAGCACGCCGGGTGCCGTATACTACGACATCACGTGGACGGGATTTGTTGGCAACGCGCCCTCCAACAGAATGCGCGAAGTTTTTGAAGTAGTGACGCAAGCCCGTGATGTGGGCGTGAAGACGGTCACTGACGCGATCGCCGTATCTCGGCCCATTGCGGGATGGGAAGTGGACCGCGCGGTCCGTGACCACATCAAGAAAGCAGGCTTCGGAGATTACTTTATTCATCGCACCGGGCACTCCATCGGCACCGAGGTCCACGCCAATGGCGCCAATATGGACGACCTGGAAATTCACGATGAACGGCGAATCCTGCCGAATTCGTGCTTTTCCATTGAGCCCGGCATTTATTTGCCGGAATTCGGAGTCCGTAGTGAAGTAAACGTTTTGGTCCGCGAGAATGCCGCGGAAGTCACAGGTAGAATTCAAAGAGAGATCGTAATCATCTGATGGCAAATTCCACTACCAGCAAACGCGCCGTTGCGCCCCTGAATGTTCTCTCCGTCATTGCTCCGGCAATCGGATGGCTCATTCCCGGCGGCGGCCACTTGATCCAGAAGCGCTGGATCCGCGGCTTTCTCCTACTGGCCTCTGTCTTCATCATGTTCATTCTTGGTCTATTAATGCAAGGCCATGTTTACAAGCCGAACGGCGGCGACATCCTCGGCATTCTCGGCTTCATCGGAGACTTAGGGGGCGGCGGCTTGTACATTGTCAGCCTGGCTAAAGATTTAGGCCAGGGCGCGATTGCCCACGCCTCCGCCGACTACGGAACAAAATTCATGTTCGTCGCCGGACTGCTGAACTTCATCAGTGTCGCCGACGCCTACCATATTTCAATCGGGAAAAAATCATGACCGGGACGCTGACTCTTACGCACTTTAGCGCCGCCCTGCTCTTCTCTATCTTCGCTTCCATTGTTTTCGGCATCACGCAGCGCAATACCACGCGCGATCAGATCCGCTACGGGTTCTACTGCTTCTTTATGTTCATCGGCGGTGTTTTCGTGGGTGGTTGGCTCATGTGGCTGCTGCGACGATGACTTTCGCGCCGCGCGAAATCTATTCCTGCCAAACAAACGCATCAAACACGCGCTTGGTCTCGAAACCAACGCGCCGGTAGAGTTCCACGGCATGCGCGTTGTCTTGCGTTACGGTGAGCGAAAGCAGCGAAAAATTCCTTTGCCGCAAATTATTCACCGTCGTTCCCAGCAGCGCCTCGCCAATCCCATGCGACCGAAATTCCGGCAGCACGCAAATTTGCGTGACATGGCCGACATCGTTGCGTACCCGCGAGCAAAGAATCAGCCCCGCTAGCGTCGTTCGTTTGTGCACCGCCACGAATGACGATTCCGGATCGAACGTGCCACATCCCGGGAACCGGACGATATTGTTCAGGAAGCGCAGCGAACCGCTCAGGCTGCGGTATTGGTCGTTGATCTCCGCATCCACATGTCCGCGATAGGCGGCGGTAATCAATGCGGCGGCCGGCTGATAGTCCTGTTCGGACCAGCGTCGCACCTCGATGTCTGGCGGGAACGCAATCTTGATGGGCGCGGCTTCCCGCAACGGCAATATCATGAACAGACGCGGATGCCGATGGAATCCCTGCTGTACAAAAGGCTCCATAACGCGACCCGTTTCATGGACCAGAAGTTGCGCTTCAATGCGGTGAATTCCCGGTGACTGCTGCAAGGTTTCAATCACATGCGTAAGCAGCCGGACTTCCATGCTTTGCTGCTCCTGCAACTCCCGGCCATCCGCAATGAACAGATCCCCGATTACGCCCTTGTTGCCTTCATACACGAAAAACGCATATCCCATAATCCTTCCCCGCTCCACCGCCGCATAGCCGGGCAGGATGCGGGAGTCCACATAACGCAGAATCATGTCCGCGGAGGCCGCGTAGTCCCAGGAGAGCAGGCGTGACCACATCTGCACTTCATCCTGCATCAGGGGACGCAGATCAACGGAGGAAAAATGTCGTAAATCCAGAACTTCCACGGGGCTCCTGGCGGGTTCGGGCACAGCAGAAAAAACAACTGAAATTGGAGTTTATTCGTTACCCGGATCGTTAGGCAAACATGGGAACACAGAAAGCTACTATTTCGCGGCGACCCAATAAAATTCCAGGCGCTGGGCGGGAAAATTGCCCAAATAACGGACCTTACGCCCTGGATTTCGCGACGCGATTTCCTCTCCTAATCCCTGGGACGCAACCAGAAGGTGCTCTCCGTTAGGCTCCTGACCAAGTTCGTAGCGGGAAATATCTCGATTGAAATAAAACTGCAGCCCATACTCCAACTCCCGCCGCGCCTTGAAAACCGCAACCGGCAAATCTTCTCCCTGTAACTCGATCAATTGCCGGGCCACGGGGCGGGCAGAAAATGAATAGTCCAGCGCGGGCGCTCCCAACCGCAATATGGCTGACACTGCAATCAGCACAGGCATCAGCGTCACAAAACGCAACGCCCGCAAGCCATATCTGGTTAAAGCAAGCGCGCACAATCCCGCAAGACCGGCGGTAATCGCCAACAGAAGCGCCGTCGAATACCCCCAGGCAAAGTGATGCGTCAGAACAATCGGCGAAATCATGGCCGCCGGAACAATCAATCCCACCGACAATAAAGAATGAAACACAATCACAGATTTTTTGAAGGGTTTTCCTTCTTCGTTTTGCGACAAATACTCTGCGATCAGCAAAGATGCCGCCGGCAGCGCGGGCAGAATGTAGCCCGGCAGCTTCGACTGCGAAAGCGAAAAAAACAGGATGGGCACGATCAGCCAAATCAAAAGAAAAAGGCCCAAACCATCGTCCGCAACATTACGGCGTTCATTCCACCATCGGCGCAGGTTGACAATCACGGCATCCACCGCGAACGCCGTCCACGGCAGCAGGCCCAGCAGCGCGATGGGAATATAGAACCAGAAGGGTTCCCGATGGTGATACAGATTGCTGCCAAAGCGTTCCAGATTGTGTTGCAAAATGAACACCCGCAAAAACTGCGGATTGCGCAATTGCACCAACGCGTACCACGGCAATGCCACGCAGCAGAAAAGCAAAATACCCGGGAGCCACAACGTCCGTTTGACGATGCGCGAATCACGCCGCAGCAGCGCATAGACTCCAATGACTACCCCAGCCAGAAACAAAGCCACGGGGCCTTTTGCCAGCACTCCCAGCGCCATGAAGCCATAGAAAACCGAGAGCCAGATTTTTCCTGAAGTTTCGTGCCAGGCATACCAGGCGAGCATGGCAATTCCAAACATCGCCGCCAACGGCATGTCAGTGGAGGCCGCGCGCGCGAAGCCAATCATGGCGGCCCCGGAAGCCGCGATCAATGCGCCGTCCAATTGAAATTCAGGGCGAAACTTCCGCAAGAACAGAAAAACCGCGACCACCATCAGCGTTGCATCTACCGCCGAAGGAAACCGCGCTGAAAAATCATTCACTCCGAAGGCGGCGTAAGCCAGCATCGCCTGCCAGTAAAAAAGAGGCGGCTTTTCCAGCCAGGGAACGCCGCCGAGCACTGGAGTCACCCAGTCGTGGCGCGTCAGCATTTCACGCGCAACCTGCGCGTAGCGCGGTTCATCCGCGCCGATCAAACCAAAATACGAGAGTCCAAAGAAGAACAGGAACCCGCAAACGGCTGCGAGCACCATCCCTTCCCGAAATGCGCGGTGTCTAAACATGCCGCCTTGGACGAAGCAGGGCGAAGATGCTGATGAGCGCCCACGTCGTCTCGAGCACCACAAAGCCGATTTGAAATGGATGGAAGGCGATGTAAGCCAGCATCCCCGAACCCGCAGCGTTGAGAATGTTGTAGAGGGCCGCGCGCGAATCTATCCATTTCATCTGGTGGCCAGCGTAGGCAATCAGAATAAGCATGGCCCCAACAAAGGACCCCGCTTGCAAGAGAGATGATATTTGCATGGGAATTGATTGTAACGGCAAGTTATTGTAACGAAGGTCGGGATGGTAATTGCGCTAGGATTTTTTCAACTGCCGCGGAGAGCGGTCCGTCCAAAGAGAGCCCGCTCGCGCATTGATGACCACCGCCGCCGAAGCGTTCCGCAACTGACGCCACGTTTAGGTTCCCTTTACTGCGCAAACTCACTCGATAGCGCCCATCCGGAATTTCCCGCAAAAATACGGCGACCTCAACGTCCTGAATGGAAAGCGCGTAGTTTACCAGCCCCTCGCAATCTTCTTCTTTGGCGCCGCATTGTTCCATCTGCTCA
>DASXFN010000017.1:0-9246 GCA_036489565.1 Terriglobales bacterium | reverse complement strand
CAGTGTGCCCGAAGGCACGGCTACTTCCCAGGTATTGCCGCTGACCTTTAAGGAAGCAATTGATCGGGGCTTGCGAAATAATCTTGGCATTCTGCTGGTGAGCGACAGTACATTGGCCGCGCGCGGAGAAAAATGGAAAGAGTTGGGTGCGTTGCTTCCCAATATTTCAGGATCGGTGAGCGAGAACGTGGAACGCATCAATCTGGCCACCCTGGGCTTCCGATTTTCCGGACCGGCCTTTGCCGGAATTCCCAGCGTCGTTGGCCCATTCGGTTACTTTGATGCCCGCCTCAATTTTTCCCAGACGTTGTTTGACTGGAATGCGTGGAAGCGGGAACGTGGCGCGTCGCAAAACGAGAAAGCCACCGAGTACAGTTACAAGAATGCCCGGGAACTGGTCGTGCTCGCCGTGGGCAACGCTTATTTAGAGGCGCTGGCTGGAAGCGCGCGCGTGGATACGGCAACCGCCGAAGTAAATACCGCGCAAGCGCTTTTCAACAAAGCCGAAGACCAGCAGAAAGCGGGAGTGACTCCCGCGATCGACACTCTGCGTTCCCAGGTAGAGTTGCAGACCCGCCGCCAGCAGTTGATCGTGGCACGCAACACCTTCGCCAAACAGAAACTTTCACTCGCTCGAGCCATCGGCTTGCCTCCCGGACAGGAATTTGCTTTGGTGGAAAAGGAGCCTTACCAGCCACTCATTCCAATGCCCGTGGATGATGCGCTGAAGCGAGCCTATACCCATCGGTCGGACTTCCTGGCTGCGCAGCAGCAGGTGAAATCAGCGGAGTTTTTCCGCAGCGCTGCCACCGCCGAGCATTTGCCTACACTGGGAATTGGGGGCAATTACGGAGACAGCTCCGTCACTCCAGGCAATCCTGAAAGCGTGTACCAGATTGCGGCCACGCTGAAAATCCCGTTGTTTACCGGAAATAGATCGCATGCCGATGCTTTGCAGGCGGAGTCCACGCTGCGCCAGTACAAGCAGCAGATGGAAAACCTTCGCGGCCAGATTGACTACGAAGTGCGAAGTGCGCTGCTGGATTTGCAAGCCGCCGCTGAACAAGTGGAAGTAGCGCAAAATTCCGTGGACCTTGCTAATCAGACCCTGACGCAGGCGCGTGATCGCTTTACCGCCGGCGTTGCCGATAATCTGGAAGTGGTGCAGGCGCAGGAATCTCTGGCTTCGGCCAACGAAAGTTATATTGCCAGCCTTTATGCTCACAACGTAGCCAAGGTGGAACTGGCGCGCGCCATCGGTTATGCCGAGGAAGGCGTAAAGCAATATTTGATGAATCATGGGCCGTGATTGCGACGGCCAGCGAAATAAGAATCACTGCAAGAATGAAATAGACCGATTGAATGGACAGACTGAAACGACAAGACGATGACACCCACTGAAACTGAAAACGAAAAAGAACAATCGCACGAACGGCTCCCAGCTTCCGATAAGGACATGCATTGGAAGCAACGGCTGAATGCCCGCGATCCTCGCTTCCGCATATTTTTGATTGCGGGAGTGATCGTACTGCTGGTTGTGGGCTTCTTCGTGTGGCGCTATCTCACCAGCTATGAGTCCACGGATGACGCGCAGGTTGACGGCCATCTCAACCCCATCAGCGCCCGCATCTCCGGACACGTCTTAAAGCTCCAGATCGTGGACAATCAATTTGTTCATGCTGGCGATACCTTGCTGCAGATTGACCCTGCGGATTATCAGGTTGCCTTGCAGCAGGCCCAAGCCGACTACGACAATGCCATGGCCCAGGCCAAAGCCGCCGAAGCCAACGTCCCCATCACCTCCGTCACAACAGAAAGCCAGGTAAGTACCGCGCAGGCGGATGTGGACTCGGCCCGCGCCGGCATCTCCGTGGCCCGGCAACAACTCGACGCCGCCCGCGCCCAGCAACAGCAGGCGGAAGCCAACAACGTGAAAGCGCAAAGCGATTTAGCGCGCTATAAACAGCTTGTGGAGAAACAGGAGATTTCCGAGCAGCAGTACGATCAGGCGGTGGCTGCTGCCAAAGGTTCCGCTGCGGGGCTGGATGCCGCGCGTGCGGCCAGTTCCGGTGCGCAACATCAGGTAACGCAAAGCCAGGCTAAGCTCGAAGAAGCGGAAGCCAATTTGCGCTCCACGGCGACCGCTCCGCAACAAATTGCCGCCATCAAAGCGCGCGCGGACGCAGCCATGGCCGCTGCGGAAATGAAGAAGGCGGCTCTCGATCAAGCCAGGCTCAATATTCAATACGCGCAGGTTACGGCTCCGGTGGACGGAATTGTCAGCAACCGCACCGTGGAAGTGGGACAGAACGTGCAGCCGGGCCAGCAGTTAATGACGATTATCCCATTGACGGAAAACGATCTCTGGATCACGGCCAACTTCAAGGAAAATCAGCTGAAAGACATGCGGGTGGGCCAGCGCGTTACCATTTCCGTGGATGCGCTGGATCATGATTATAAAGGCCACGTGCAAAGCATTGCCGGGGCCAGCGGCGCGCGCTTTAGTCTGCTGCCTCCGGAAAATGCCACGGGAAATTATGTGAAAGTCGTGCAGCGCGTCCCGGTGAAAATAACCATTGATCCGGGCGAAGATAAGAACCATGAACTTCGCCCCGGCTTGTCAGCCGAGCCAAAGGTCTGGATTCGTTGAAGGCATTCTGATATAGAGAAGTTGAGGAGCGCTTGCCAGCTCATGTTCCGCATTATCACGGTCGAACGGGAGTACGGTTCCGGCGCGGCGGCCATCTCAGCGGAGCTTTCACGCCGCCTCGGCTGGAAGCTTTGGGACGAGCAACTTACACAGGAAATCGCCAAACTCGCCAACGTGGAGCATTCCGTCGTACAACGTTGCGAAGAGCGCGTGGACAGCCGTTTTCACAGGCTGGCACGGGTCTTCTGGCGCGGCAGCTTTGAACGCAGCGCTCCGCTCGCTTCCATGGACACCTTCGACGCCGATCGCATGGTCGCCATGGTAGGCCAGGTATTCAGTGAAGCCGCCGAGAAGGGCAACTGCATTTTCGTGGGCCGCGGGGCCGCCTATTTTTTGCGCGACCATCCAGACGCATTCCACGTTTTTCTGTATGCTCCGCGGGCGGAAAAATTCCGCCGCACCGTGGCAGCGGGAAAAAGCGAGCGCGAAGCCAATGAACTGCTCGACACCGTGGACCGCGACCGCGTGGAATTTATCCGCCACTACTTCAATGCCGACTGGCCTACGCGCGCCCTCTACCACATGATGCTTAACACTGCCATGGGGGACGAAAACGTAATCTCCGCAATCCAGAGCGCCATGCAAAGAATTGACCCACAACAAAAGACCGGCAGATAGCCTGCGTACCTTCTTTCGTAACTCCACCGCTGCACCTTTTTTGTTGCTATTTAACATTCATACAATATCTTCAAAGTATTCTGCAGAGGTATTCTGCGAAACCTCCGGCGAGGCACCGGAGGTTTCAGTGACGGCGTTCGGGCAAAGAAGCACACTAGAAAATTTGCTGAAACGAAAATCCATGGGCACGACAAGGTTTCCTCAGTCCGCCATTCCATTGCAGGTTGCGGCCGTGTGCTACCGGCGGCTGGGAAATTCCGTGGAATTTCTTCTGGTCCAGGCCAACAGCGGCGGGAAGTGGACGTTTCCCAAAGGCAATCCGCAACCTTCCATGTCGCACAGTCAGGCTGCCGAGCGGGAAGCCCGTGAGGAAGCCGGCGCGCAGGGCACGATCGAGCCGCGCCACTTCCATCTTTACCTGCACTCCAAAGGCGTTTTCTGGAAGCCGCCAGGCGTCCGCGAATACGTGGTCAAAGCATTCCTCATGGAAGTCGGCGGGTTTGTTCCTGCGGACGAGCCACAGCGCACTCCCACATGGTTTTCCGCCGAAGATGCGCGCAAACTTCTGGCCAAAGGCCGCGAAGTAAAATACGCGCGCGAAATCCAGACCGTGATTGACCGCGCGTTGGAACAGATTGTCCCCACCCGAATCGCCATCGCCCGCTAGGCATTTCCAGAAATGATGATCGTAAGTGTGCGAATGGTCAGAGCGACACTCTCAGTGCCCCAGAAGATAATAAAAACAAAACAACGCCAGGAAGACGCACAGCCCGAGAAGTCCGCCAATAATCCCTAACCAGGTAAGGACAAAAATACGTTCGTTCTGGTCAGGCGGCGGCATGGAGATGCCGACCACCATGTGCAATCCGCGGAACATGTTGGCGAGAAACTTGATCATTTGACTGCGGCCGCGTCGCGAACCATCATCCGCGTTGCGAACCGTTCTTTCATGCACTATTCTGACCCGGCTATTATCTTAAGGTGATTGATTACTTCCCGGGCCAAAAAATGCGGACTGTCTTTCTATTCGCTCTACCGTTCTTATTCCTCATGCAACTTCAGGCGCAAACTCATCCGCAACTGGATCTCATGCCGCTTCCCGCGCAGGTGAAGTTGGGTGACGGCGAACTCCAGATCAATCCGGCATTTTCCGTCGCCATAACCGGGCGTGAAGATGCTCTTCTCCACCGCGCGGTGGAGCGCTTTCTTTCCCACCTGCGCCAAAAAACCGGCATGACCGCGCTCGATATGTCCGTTGCCAAGCTGCCTCCGGCGACTTTAGTGGTTGAAGTGGAACAACCGAACGAGAGCATCCAACGCGCTGAGGAGGACGAATCTTATTCGCTTATTGTAACCAGCGCCGGAGCCCATCTGCATGCCCGCACGGCTCTCGGAGCTATGCATGGTCTGCAAACATTTCTTCAACTCGTGGAAGCTCCCCCGACGGGGTTTGGGGTCCCTGCGGTTTCCATCCAGGATGCTCCGCGCTTTTTCTGGCGTGGCCTCATGATTGACGCAAGCCGTCACTTCATGCCGGTGGATGTGATTGAAAGGAATCTCGATGGCATGGAAGCGGTCAAGCTGAACGTCCTGCACTGGCACTTGTCGGATGATCAGGGCTTTCGCGTGGAAAGCAAAAAATTTCCCAAGTTGCAGGAACTTGGTTCCGACGGACTGTATTACACGCAAAAAGAAATCCGGGAAGTGATTGCGTATGCGCATGACCGTGGCATTCGCGTTGTCCCGGAGTTCGATATTCCCGGCCACACAACGGCCCTGCTTACGGCTTACCCGGAATTTGCCAGCGCGCCCGGCCCCTTCAAGATCGAGCGCAATTGGGGAGTCTTCAGTCCCACCTTGGATCCCACCCGCGATGCCACCTATAAATTTCTCGACGCGCTCATCGGAGAAATGGCCGGACTTTTTCCCGACCACTACTTCCACATTGGCGGCGATGAGGTCAACGGCAAGGAGTGGAACGGGAATGCGAACATCCGTGAATTCAAGCGCGTTCATCACCTCGCAACCAATGACGATTTGCAGGCCTATTTCAATGAGCGCGTGGAACGCATAGTAACGAAATATGGCAAAACAATGATCGGCTGGGATGAAATTCTGCGGCCTAATCTGCCTAAGACCGCCGTGATCCAATCCTGGCGCGGAGCCCAATCGCTGGCTGATGCCGCGAAGCAAGGTCACCGCGGCATTCTCTCGGCTGGTTTTTATCTCGATCTGGTCTTGCCCGCGTCTCAGCACTATGCCGAGGACGTCATGCCACCATCTGCAGTTGGTCTTACAGATGAAGAGCAGAAACGGATTCTTGGCGCCGAAGCCTGCATGTGGGCGGAGTACGTTACCGCGGAAAATGTTGATTCGCGCATCTGGCCGCGCATGGCGGCCATCGCGGAGCGTTTTTGGTCTCCGCAAACCGTACAGGATATCCCCTCAATGTACCGGAGGCTCGAAATTGTCAGCCGTCAACTCGATGCTTTGGGACTTACCCACAATTCCAGTTATCCCATTATGCTGCGGCGGATTGCGGGTGAAGACGATATTTCGAATCTCCGCACGCTTGCCGATGTGGTTGAGCCGACGAAAGGCTACACCCGCATGAAGACTGCCGCCGTCAAACCTACCGCGCTGGTTCCACTCAATCGGCTGGTGGATGCGGCCCGGCCGGAAAGCGTCACCGCGCGGCATTTTACGGAGATGGTGGACGCTTTTCTGGCGAATCCCGCCGATGCAAATATTAAAAACAACATCGAGGATATTTTGAAGCAGTGGCAAGCCGCGGCTGTGGCCCTTCCGCCGCTCGAGGAGAAATCGTTCTTAATGAAAGAACTCGCTCCGCTTTCGCAATCGTTAGGCGCGGTGAGCGATGCCGGATTGCAAGCGCTACAACATTTCGGAGAGGCCTCCGCTTCCGCGCAGGAATGGAAAACACAGCAACTTAACGTATTAGACGCGGCCAGCCAAACGCAGGCGCAGGTGACCCTGGCGATCGTGCCCGCAATCAGAAAATTGGTGGAGGCTTCAGGAGGAGCGGCAACAGCGCCGCCGTCAAAATAAAATCAGGCTTTCAATTCTTCGGCTTCGGGCAAGCGAAGTTGTGATTTGGCGAGAGCTTCGCCTAAAAGCTCTTCCACCTGCACTTCGTTGCAATCTTTGGCAATAGCCACTTCGCTTACTAGAAGGTAACGCGCACGCTCCAGCATCTTTTTTTCGCGGAACGATAATGGCTTGTTCTGGTGGAGCACCAAAAGACCTTTGAGAACGACGGCCACGTCCATTAATGCACCGGTGCGCATCTTGTCGGAATTTTCCTTGAAGCGGTCTTTCCAGTCCACATTGCTTTCGCATTCGCCGCCGCCCAGAAAGTCCACAATTTTCTGCACGTCGCCGTTTTTTATGACTCGGCGCAGTCCGATATTGGAGACGTTCTGGAATGGAACCATCACCTTGAGGTTGCTGGTTTTGATGTTGAGGAGGTAAAACTGCTCGACCGTCTGCCCCACTGTGCGCGAGCTGATCTGCTCGATGACCGCTACACCGTGATTGGGATAAACAACCTTGTCGCCGATGTGAAAGCTCATTCGGTTACTGATCATCAGAAATCCAAGACGCAGGCGACCCGAGGAAAGCGCTGTTGTTATTCTACCGTAAGCAGGCCGGGAGAGGGGGCTATTTCCGGTTGGGCTTTCTTGCCGGACATGAAACTCATTGATACGTATAGTTTTAAACTTGTGCTGGCAATCCGCTGGAAGCGGGAAGATGGCCGTCCGAGAGCCGTGAACTCAGTTTATAATCCCAATGAAATCAAATGACTGAGCAAATCAAGAAGAAGTTGCAGGACGAGATCAACGCGCTGGAGCATGAACTCGCCCACGAATTGCCCGCGGAGTTGAAAAAAGCTGCTGCCTTGGGTGACTTAAGCGAGAACGCCGAATATCACATGGCGAAACAGCGGCAGGAACTTGTGAAGGCCCGTCTCCGCCAGTTGGGCAAACGCATCGCCGATTTGTCTCTGATCAACATGAATAACATCCCTAGAGACAAAGTCGGCTTGGGATCAACGGTAAAGGTTTACGACAACACCAAAGAAGAGGAAATGGAATACAAGCTGGTGACCAGCGAAGAGTCTGATGTTGCCACCGGCAAAATTTCGACCACGTCTCCCATCGGACGCGCCCTGCTTAACAAGAAAGTCGGCGACAGCACTACCGTGGTGACACCCAACGGCAGCCGCGAACTGGAAGTTCTAAGTCTCAAGACCATCCACGAGGCTGAAGCTTCATGACATGGACAAGCGCCTTTGGGCGCGCCTGCGGTGTTCTGCTCGACTTTATTGTGCGGATGCTCGCGCTCGCGCACATTAATCCCAACGTTCTGACGTTTATGGGATTCGTCGTGAATATCGTAGCTGCATTCTTGTTTGGCTATGCCGATGCCGACAACCAGCGGAAAATGTTCTTCTACGCCGGGCTGGTCATTATCGGCTCCGGGTTCTTTGACCTGGTGGATGGCCGGGTCGCGCGCGCCAGCAATCAGGTCACGCGCTTTGGCGGGTTCTTCGATTCCGTCGTGGACCGTTACAGTGACGCTTCTCAATATTTCGGACTGCTGGTATTTTTTGCTCGCGGCGACCGCACGTTTTATATCGTGCTCACGGCATTTGTGATGGTCAGCGCCATCATGGTGAGCTACACCCGCGCCCGCGCGGAATCGCTCATCGGCTCCTGCAAAGTCGGATTCATGGAACGGCCGGAGCGTTTGGTGCTCATCATCCTGGGCGCGCTGTTCAACCGCATGGCGCCGGTACTGTGGCTGATCGCGATTTTGTCCACCATCACTGTAATTCATCGCACAGTGCATACCTGGCGGCAAACTCAGATACTGGAAGCAGAAGCTCAACAGGCGGGCCAAGCCGCGTAAGTTCGTTTGGGCTTCGGAGAATCGGCTTCATCTTTCCCAAGTGCTAGACTAGCTTTTCTTTCGAGGGCAACTTGCCGGCTAATCCCATTCTTCTTGTCCACGGCGGCGCTTGGGCCATTCCTGACGATATGGTGGACGCCCACCTCAATGGTGTCCGCAATGCCATTGCCGCCGGGTGGCGTGCGCTGGAGCGCGGAGGCACGGCGCTCGATGCAGTGGAAGAATCCGTCGTCGTGATGGAAGACGACGAGACCTTCGACGCCGGACGCGGCAGCTTTTTGAACTCCGAAGGTAGAGTCCAGCTCGACGCCCTAATTATGGACGGGGCAACTCTCCGCGCGGGAGGCGTAGGTGGTGTGGAGAGAATTGCGAATCCGGTTCGCGCGGCGCGAAAAATCCTGAGCGACAGTCCGCATGTTTATTTTGTCGCTGAAGGCGCGGAACGCTTTGCCGCCGAACATGGAATCCCGCTTTGCAAGAATGAAGACCTCGTGATCCCGAGGGAAATGGAACGCCTGCGGGAATTTCAGAACAGCAAGCAAAAGCTCGATCCCACGTATTTTTCTCACGACACAGTCGGCGCGGTGGCCTTGGATGGTCAGGGAAATATCGCGGCGGCCACATCCACGGGCGGGACGCTGAATAAAACGCCGGGCCGGTTGGGTGATTCTTCCCTCATCGGTTGCGGCTGCTATGCCGACAACGAGTCCGCCGCCGTTTCCATGACCGGATGGGGCGAGCCGATCATGAAGCTGGTGCTGGCCAAGTGGACCGCCGACCGGGTAGCCACAGGGAACCTGCCGGAGTGGGCCGCCAAGGAAGCGATGAGTTATTTGCAACGGCGATTGCAGGGGCAGGGTGGGGTAATTGTCCTGGACGCGCAGGGCCGCGTCGGAATCGCCCATAACACCCCTCGCATGGCTTGGGGGCTTAAGACCTCCAGCCGGGAAGAAAGCGGAATCGAGCGCTGAGTTTGTGAAAGTTCT
>DASXFN010000026.1:0-4707 GCA_036489565.1 Terriglobales bacterium | reverse complement strand
AATCAAGAACAGCAACTTTGGCGATTGCATCGCATAACGGGTGACTGGTATGAATTCTCAGATTGATAATGATTACATCCAGTATACGGCACATGAACGCGAACGGGTCATGAATTGCCGTGTCCCTCCTGACGGCATAATCGGCGCGAATTGCTGTTGGAATTCAGTAACGGTGGAGGCATGGATGAGGACCAGATTGACGCACAAGATTTATCTTAACATCCTCCACGAGATCCTCTTTGACGTTGATGGCTTTCCCCTTGTCGAGGCATCGCAAACAGTCGGCGCCTATGTCGCTGGCACGGTTATTAACTATAACTGCATTGCTTGTTCATCGAACTAAGCTCGACCTCATGAGACCAACGAGCATTATATTTGGGCCCGACGACATGTTTGAGCTCGCAAGGTTTTATTTGCCCAGTTTGCTTTTGACAATTTTACTGTCCGTTTGTCTTTCGACATTGTTTGTCGTTTTGAAATGGTATCAAGGCAGCTTTTCTTGTCGCAAAGCCATAGGGGCCCTTTCAATTCCGCTGCCGTTCATTTGCTGGGTGATTTATTTTGTTTTCTCCGTTCACTTTACAAAGACGCTGGTATTGTTGAACTCTGAGAGCGCCGGCATTGCCGAAGAAACGTACAACACGAGCTTCAAAGAAGAGGTCAAGACCGTCAATCGGGCCATGGGCCTTGTTTTTGATAAAGGCGAGGCTCCAAATGTAAGATTTTATGCATCATGCCTCATTGCCGATATGATGGCAAATAGCAATGGCGCCGAGGTGACACAAATTCTCCAAAAGGTCGAAGACGCGCCGATTATCGAACCGGAGTTTATTGGCGGCAACAGCTTGACTGCCGAGTTTTTTACCCCAGCCCAGGCTCTGTCCCCGCTAACAGTTCGCGATGTAATAGAGACGCGTCTGCGAAATATCCGACAGCGTGAAAGGTCATGAAGGAGTCAGAGATGGGTCAGAGATGACTATTGACGTGTTTCCCATTTTTAGAACGGGGTCTACCTCATCGCATCTTTGAATTGACGAATGACTGATGCGGCCAATCCCAGAAAAGCAGAGGCATCGCCAGGAATTCTTTTCCGCACGCATTGGGGCTTTGAACCGAGATGGACTTCCGTCGTTCCAAACCATCTGGCAACAATTCTCCCTCCATGGCGCAACGGACTGCTGAACAGCGACGAACCGTTCGGCTTCGTCCATCAGCCGTCGGGCGCCGTCCGGCCCTCGGTCTTCGCGTGGCAAAGCGGCAAGACGAAAGCGGCCCTTCTGATCATCCGCATCAACATGTAGGCTGAAGACTCCAAATTCCACGATGCATCAATAATGAAGGCTTTACCGCCTCACGGGCAACAATTAACGTTGACCGAGACCTTTGCGGTTATTCAGATGTCCTCGAATCATAACCGGCGTCATCGCACTGATATTGATGGCTTGCGAGCACTGGCGATTTTGCCAGTGCTGCTGTACCACGCCAGGCTGGGCTGTTCAGGCGGCTACGTAGGCGTGGACATTTTCTTCGTCATCTCGGGTTACCTGATCACCTCGCTTATTCTAAATGAACAGGCTGAAGGAGTGTTCAGTCTAGCCGGTTTTTGGGAGCGGCGGATTCGCCGGATTTTTCCCGCCATGGCCCTGGTGTTGGCTGGAACCTTCCTGCTCGGATGGTATATCTTTCTACCTGGGGATTTTCAGCCGATGGCCAGTTCGGCTGTCGCGCAGGTAGCGATGTTATCGAACGCGTTCTTTGATCATCAGATGTTGAATGGGGATGGATATTTCGGACCAAGCGTAGATACCGAACCGCTTTTGCATACGTGGTCACTCTCGGTGGAGGAGCAGTTCTATTTATTTTTCCCCTTGTTAATTGTCGCGACAAAGTGCCGGATACTAATCCGCATAGTGGCTGTGGTGGGGCTACTGTCGTTCGCAATATCGCTATGGTATTTTTTGCCTCAGTTTTATGATCCCATGACGGATGCCCACCACCCGGGGATATTCTTCAAGTTAGTGTTCGCATATTGGCATAGGATCGCTTTATTAGAAATCCCCGGCCAGGGCGGGTTCTTTCTCCTGCCTTCGCGAGCGTGGGAGCTGCTGTTGGGAGCGCTGCTGGCCCAGATGCGGGGCGAATTGGCCGTGGATAAAGGCGCACGCGAATTGCTGGGTTGGTTTGGGTTGGGGATGATCGGGTACGCTGTCTTCTGCTACAATGACAGGACTCCATTTCCCGGCGTGACGGCCATTCCACCTTGTTTCGGGGCAGCCCTGATCATTTTTTCAAACGAAGATAAATTAACCCTGATGGGGCGGTTGCTGTCCTTCAAACCGGTTGCTTTTATCGGGTTGGTTTCCTACTCCCTCTATCTGTGGCATTGGCCGCTACTGGTATTCGACAAATACCCGGCCGGCATCGAGCCGGGTCCATGGGAGCGGGCAGCGGTTCTGGCAGTCTCTTTTGTTCTGGCGACCCTGAGTTGGAAGTTCGTGGAGACGCCGATCCGGACACGCAAATTTTTTCCCAAAAGCCGTTTCTTGTTCGCCTTTGCCGGGTGTGCCGGCGCGGTCTTTCTTTCTCTGGGCTTTTGGGTTTATTCCAGTGGAGGTATGCCGGCGCGGCTGAGCCCGGAGGTCCGTCGCTACGCGGAATTTCGAAACCATTTCGCGTTTCGAGTTGCCACCAGTACCGACCAGGTCCGGCATGGCCAGATGGTCCAATTGGGTATCACGAACAACACGCCGTTTGATTTGATAGTATGGGGTGACAGCCATGCCATGGCCGTGGCGCCGATTATTAATGATTTGTGTCACAAGTATTTCGTGCATGGAGCTCTCACCGCGGAGCATTCCACGGCGCCGGTGGTGTTGGCCGACGAAACAGTGGAAAGTTTTCGCAAAGCGGTACTGGACCTGATCATCCAGCGACATATCAAGATCGTGATCATGGTCGCGCGCTGGAGTTGGTACGAACCGACGCAGCAATTCAAGGAGAGGCTGCTTTTCACAGTACAAACCTTGCTGAGGTCTGGCGCCAGGGTGTATGTTCTGAAGGACGTGCCTCATCCCGGCTTTGATGTCCCGCGGTTGGTCGCGATTAACGCCATGCGTGGCATGGATTTAAACCGACTGGGAACGTCACGTTCTGAATACTCAGACTTGAACAAACCCATGGACGAAACTTTCAACCAATTGTCAAAAATAGGAGCCACCGTGCTCGATCCTACAGCCTATTTCATTAATTCCCGTGGGCTTTACGGCGTGGTTAAAGATGATCAGGTATTATATTGGGACTCGGACCACCTCTCGGTAGAAGGGGCGGCTCTGCTCGCGCCAATGTTCGAACCCATCTTCCAAACGAACACTATGCAGAAGCTCTTCCATGATGAAGGACGATTGTGAAGCAGCCAGGTATTTGAGAATCGTGCGTCGGTTCGGACGGTTCGGCTAATGGAAAAGAGGCAAAGATACCGGAATCGCGGTCGAGCCGGCGATAGCCTTTGACGGGAATTCGCAAATTTGCGTCCCGGACTGCTACCCTCTAATCGCATAGAAGGCCACCGCCAGCCCCACGGCGTCAAATAGGTCCATACGACCGTTTTCGCTGTCCCAAGCGCGGCGTATGGGCGGCAATTTGGCAGCAAGCTCAGGAAACATTTGAGCAACCCTTTCTGCCATTTCATGCTTCGTGCCTTTGGCATTCCCCAGCAGCGAATTGCGCAACGATCTGCCTGAAATGACGGCGACCTTGCACTTGTGCATTTCGGCCAGTTCAACAATGTTCCGGTGCAGGGCTTTGATCCGAGGCGCTCGGCGGCATCCTTTGGCGTTCACATCGGGCAGGATCAAAATGCCAGGCAGGAATTGCTCCATCAATTTTTCGATTTTCGCTACGGCCTGAAGATTTTTGCTTCCCTTCGCCCCTTTGTATCCCCTTTCAAGCATCTCCTGGCCTTCCATGACGCAGTAACCGAAGCCTCTGGCCGAAGGCGCTATGGCGAGGATGCGAACTTTCTTTGACGATGTTTGACTCATTTCTTTGTGATTAAGCGATTAATTACCGATGGCGATGAGCCAGTTCCGAAAGAAACTGCTGCTTCTTCGGATCAGGCGGCCCATGTCTCCGATATGAAAGTATCTTTGCCCGCGACGATACCTCCTGGGCGACCCGTTCGTAGAGGCCGGCAAACAGTTCACGGACCGGTTTGCCATAGATTGCCTCATACGCCAGGGCGCTCTCCAAGGTTGGCGTGCGCAAAGAACCTTCATCGCGGGACACCTTGCCCGCCCGGTCGATTCCCTTCACACCCAGCAAAAAGGCCACTTCCTCCTGTTTCAGGGAAAGTTGCTTCCGCTTTGATCGCAAATAATTTGGCAGCGATGGCATGATGGAATCACCGGACTGGTTGCAAGTTCGGAAACCAAGATAGGCCGGGAGCGGAGACTGGCGAAGGGGGGCAAACTTGCCGGAATTGGCATGTCCACAAAAATGCCGGGCCTGTTCGGCTCGGTGGAGTGCGATGTATTAAAGCACATTATTGTGTTTATGTCAAGAACATGGGAATCTTCGGACTTGCCGGACTGGGCAAGTTTGCCTCCCTATGAATTGGCAGCGCCTTCTATAGACTCTTCACACGGAACAAGCAAACACCCGGAAGGGTTGCTAAAAAACTTGTCCCTGTTAATATGAACAAATCCCCGA
>DASXFN010000003.1:0-23633 GCA_036489565.1 Terriglobales bacterium | reverse complement strand
CGATTCTCAAAAACTTATCTCTCTGGTGCACCAGTTGAACGATGTTCTTGATGGGGGCAATCTAACTCTTCAGCCGGAAAATGATGCGAAGGGAGAATAATTGCATCTCCAACTTTGAAATTCGCGAAGGGCTGTACAAATTACCTCTCTAGCAGACAAAACCTATAACCACCCCTTGGTGCGTGCGATGCGCGCCGCTTCCACCCGATTAGCCGCGCCGAGTTTGCTGATCGCTTCCGACAAATAGTTGCGTACCGTGCCTTCGGAAAGGCCAAGATTGGTCGCGATGTCACCGCTCGACATCCCCTCTCCGGCAAGGCGCAACACTTGCCGCTCGCGGTCGGTAAGCGGATCAGGTTCGCTCCAGGCCTCAGCAGCTAATTCAGGATCCACCACCCGTAGTCCACGATGAACGCGACGTACAGCCTCTGCGAGTTCTTCTGCACGCATGTCCTTTAAAAGATAGCCGGAAGCCCCCGCGTCGAGCGCGCGGCGCAAGTATCCAGCGCGCGCGAAGGTGGTAAGAATAATCACGCGAGTGGCACAACGCTGCCGTTTAATTTCCGCTGCGGCTTCAAGCCCGGTCATCTCGGGCATTTCAATGTCAGTAATAAAGACATCCGGCTTGTGCTGAAGAACCGCCCGCACCGCTTCTTTGCCATTGCGGGCGCGTGCAATGACCGAAATGTCTCCTTCAATCTCCAGCAGCGCCGCCAGCGCGCCTAGAACCATGCCCTGGTCTTCCGCGATGACCACTCGCACGGTGCTTCGGCTGGTTTTGCTAACAGTGGGATTCACTGGGCGCCGCTCGTGTTCACGGCCAAAGGAAATTGGATCACCAATGTCGTTCCTTGTCCGATTTTACGTTCAAAAGTCCCCCCCAGTGACTCAACTCTTTCCCGCATTCCCCGAATGCCGCTTCCTTCCAACTGAGCTCCGCCTTGCCCATCGTCCTGAATTTCCAACAGGCATGTTCCGTTCAACGGGGTGAGCCGCACATGGCAATTTCGCGCCTTGGCGTGGCGCACGATATTTGTGACCGCCTCGCGCAATACCAATGCCACGATGCTTTCCTGGGCCGCGTTCAGCCCGACTTTTTCCGCTTCCGATCGCACGGACACTCCTGCTGTCTCCAGCGCGGCCTTTGCCTGCTTCAGTTCTGTTTCCAAAGTATCCGTCCGGTAGCCACGAATGGTGCTTCGCACTTCCGCCAGCGCGGTCCGGGAAGTCTGCTCAACATCGGCAATCTCCGCCTTCGCGCGAGCAGGATCATTGTCAATCAGCTTGCCCGCTAATTCAGATTTTAGAATGATGATGGATAGCGTGTGACCAAGCACGTCATGAAGATCGCGGGCGATGCGCTCGCGCTCGGCGACTTTCGCCAGATGCTCGATTTCCTCGCCAGCCATGCGCAATTTTGCATTGGCACGGTTCCTTTGTGCATAGAAAACGTTGCCCCCGCCAATGAAAACCGGGAATGCGCAGCCATAAATCAAGTAATTGGCGTCCAAGTGGAAAATCCAGGTTTGCAACGCGCCGATCACCACGACCAAAGCGATTAATTTGATTCCCCCCATCTCCGTACGAGACAGAAATGGAGCAAATGATGCCGCGTAAATCAGGAAAGCCGCGGAACCGGGATTGAATGACACGCAAACAACCCCGAGCAGCAAAATGACGGTGAAGTAATACCATACCCGGGTGGGTTTGTCCCAGAACATTGCAAAGAAGCAAACCAGGAAGACTATGCCAGTCGCGATGGTCTCAATCCATTGCACTCTGGAAGCATGCGCCAGCGCCGGCTCGGCGAAATAAAAGCTGATCCAGGGCAGCCAGATGAGCGGAATCCATCTGTGGCCTGCGCGATGGGACAGGACATTGTCGCCAAGTCCAAGTCCGTCCGCACCTGCAAAATTTGGCATATTGTTCGCGACCCTTCCGTTATTTTAAGCCGTGCGTCAGCTGGCCGTCCTTGTGACTTGGTAACATCATCACACCAACGGCTAATAAGGCTGCTGTAGGAACCAGGATTGCCATAAGCCCCAAATTCCCCAGGGCCAGCAATAACAAAAACCCAATTAGGCTTAACACCCAGCCAATCTTTGTGGAAACCAATGTTCCGTGGCTATCCATACATCTTCTCCTCATCTTTTTGGAACCCGAATCGTGCAACACCCAGGCAAAGAAGGGTGAAACCAATCAGCACCTTCCAGTGGGTCCAGTTGGTTTCATTTCCGTTAAATCCAATGATTCGAAGCGCGAGTTGCGCCAGGTGATACGGCGGAAGGTAGAGCGCAATCTGTTTGACGACTTTGGGCAGAAATTGAAACGGCACCCACAATCCCGAAGCAAATGACAAAGGAAGGTAGATCAGGTTAATTACGGCGGGCGCTGAGTTTGGCCCCATGAAATAACCGATTGCCAATCCCATGGCGCAGAATGGGACCGAGCCCGCGACCAGCGTTCCCACAAGCTGAATCATATTTTGCAAGGGCATCCTCACTCCGCCAAAGGCCACGCCAAGAACCAGTAGCAGCGAAACTACGATAAAGCTGAACATGATCCCCATAAAAAATTTGGCCACAAAATATGCAAATGGCGGCATGGGGCTTGCCTTCTTTACCTGGATCCATCCCAATCCACGCTCCGATGCCAAACTGGCCGCCGTGCCGAAAAGCGAAGCCCCCAGCACTCCAAATGTTCCATACGTCGCGATCAGGTACGCGGCCGTGCTTGTATTTCCGATGGTTTGACGGCCCATGAACAATCCAAAAAGCACATAAAACATTAACGGCAGAATAATTACCGAAGCCGAGTATCGGGGAATGCGCAGGTTCTTCAGAAACTCGTACTTCATCTCCTTGAGATAAAGAACGAACGTCTGATTAGGGGAGCGGCGAATATTGAGCGTGGCGGAAGTGGTATCCATTGTTATCTCCTTGCTCCGGCGAGGTTGTTGTCTTCGTGGGTCAGCGCGATGAAAGCGTCTTCAAGCCCAGCGCTGGAAACTTCCAGGCCCGATAAATGAACGTCGTGGTTAAGCAATTCACGCACCACTGATTCGGCGTCGGAAGCCTGAATTTCCATGGCCTCGCGATCCTGGCGGACATCCAATACTCCCGGATAGCCGCGTACCACGTTGGTGTCCAGGCGGGTAATGCAGCGAATTTTTTTACCACCAGTCTTTGACTTGATTTCCGCAGGCGTTCCCTCGGCGATCACGTTGCCCTTGTTGATTACGACCACACGGTCGGCCAGTTCATCGGCTTCCTGCAAATAGTGGGTCGTCAGCAGGATGGTCTTTCCGCGGGCGACTAATTTGCGTATCTCCTGCCACAGAATGCGCCGGGCTTCGACATCCAAACCAACCGTTGGCTCGTCCAGAAAAATGACGTCGGGATCGCCACAAAGCGCCAGCGCAAAAAGCACTCGCTGTTTCTGGCCGCCGGAAAGATCTCCGAACTTACGGTCTTGAATGTCGGCGATACCGCCCAGCGCCAGCGTCTCTTCGCGGGGAAGCGGATTCACGTAGTAGCTGGAAAAAAGATCAATGTGCTCGCGTACGCGAAGCGTTTCCGGGACTTTGGCCACTTGCAGCATCGCGCCAATACGCAGCCGTGTTGCGGGATCCAATGGATCGCCGCCGAAGACCCTCACCGTTCCGGAGGTTGGCTTCGCCAAACCCAGCAGCAGCTTAATGGCGGTCGTTTTCCCCGCGCCATTCGGCCCCAGCAGAGCCAACAACTCGCCTGAGTGCACATTCAGATTGACGTTGTTTAGGGCGTATACATCGTCGTATCGCTTGGTGACGCCGCGCAGCGACGCAACCACCATGCCCTTTGCTCCGTGCTGCTCTTCGATCGGAATCGAAACTGTTTGTGCGGCACTCATCGGTCGAACTCCCACTCGCTGATCGTCAAGCGAGTAAAGACATTCTGATGGACGGGCAATCTGGCGGGTAGTGGGCTTCATCACCACTTTTCAGTGACAATTGTCATCCGCTGAAAAGACAACCATTTAACGAAGGCGAAGCATCTGTTCAAGTAGGGGGAGCAATTTAGAAGTCTCCAGCGCGAAGGGTAAAAGGAGAATGCTATGACCCCTAATAAATGCGTGATTGCACTAACTGCTATTTTCCTCTTACTGCCCCTTACCGCTTTTGCGCGATCAAAAGATACCGGCAGCTTGAATCTGTTTAACACCGCGGAAATAGGCACAACCCAACTAAAACCCGGCAATTACAAAGTGCGCTGGGATGGAAACGCCGGCGACGTAAACGTGAATGTTCTGAAAAGAAACAAACCCGTTGCCACAGTCCAGGCGAAATTGATTGAATTGCCCAGCCCCGCGCCTCACAACTCAATTCAAACCGACGTTCGCACAAATCAGATTCAACAGATTGATTTTGGAGGAAAGCGCGAAGCGCTTCTCGTCCAATCGGCGAAATGATTTCTGTATTAGGTAGTCAGAAGGTAAGCAAGTGGGCGCAAAGCCCACTTTTTTATTTATGGCAAGCGGAAATCGAAAGGCTAGCGCACCACAATGTTGATTAACTTGGCTGGGACGACGATCACCTTGATGATCTGTTTACCCGCAATCAACGCTTTAATTTTTTCATCGGCCAGAGCCCGCTCCTGAATGGCGTCTTGCGTGGCTTCGGCAGGCACAACCACCACGCTGCGCAATTTCCCATTCACCTGCACTGGGATTTCAATTTCTTCTTCCTTAGCCAATGCCGGATCATAGGTCGGCCATGGCGCTTTCAACAGGCTTTCCTGTTCACCCAACCTCTCCCACAGTTCATGCGCAAGATACGGGACGAACGGCTGCAGCATGAGAACGAACTTTCGCTGAACGTCCGCCCGAAAGGCCGTTGCAGGACCTTCCTGGGAAGTAAAAATCGGCGCGCCGATGCATTCGTTCAGCAGTTCCATCAATGCGGCCACGGAAGTGTTGAAGTGCCAGCGGCCTTTGAAGTCTTCGGTGATGCGCCACATTGTCTGGTGCATCTTCCGCTGGATCTTTTTCCCTTCGGGGCCGAGATCGCTGGGAGAATATTCAACGGTGTAAGTTCCCGCCTTTACTGGATTCTGTGCGATGAAACGATAGACTCGCGCCAAAAACCGCGCTACGCCTTCAACCCCGCTGTCCTGCCAATCCAGATCGCGGTCCGGTGGAGCAGCAAACAGACTATACATACGCGCTGAATCGGCGCCGTAGCGGGCCACCATGTCATCCGGCGACACGACATTTCCCAAACTCTTCGACATCTTCGCGCCGTCTTTGATCACCATGCCCTGCGTAAACAGTCGCTCCACGGGTTCATCGTTCTTGATCAATCCCATATCGCGCATAAACTTCGTCCAGAAGCGCGAGTAGATCAAATGCAGAATGGCGTGCTCCACGCCGCCGATGTACTGATCAATTCCGCGATCGCCAAACCAGTAACCGGCTTTGGCGCTGTCGAACGGGGCTTTGTCATTGTTCGCGTCGGTGTAGCGATAGAAGTACCACGACGAATCCACGAACGTGTCCATTGTGTCTGTCTCGCGGCGGGCAGGACCACCGCATTTAGGGCACGTCGCGTTCACGAACTCCGGCACTCGACTCAATGGAGATCCGCCGGTGAGGGTGATGTCTACCTTGTCGGGCAGAATTACCGGCAAATCTTTTTCGGCCACGGGAACAATTCCATCTTTTTCGCAATACAGCATGGGGATGGGCGTCCCCCAATAACGCTGGCGGGAAAATCCCCAGTCTTTCAAGCGGAATGTGACCGTTGCCTTGCCGAAGCCATTCTTCGTGGCATATGCGGCCATCTTCTTGATCGCATCATCACACGCGAGCCCATCGAACGGCCCTGAGTTCGTCAGCTTTCCATCGTGCGCGGTGAATGGCAATTCCTGTGCGGCATCCCCTTGTAACGGCACAATTACCTGACGAACTTCAATACCGTACTTTTTTGCGAACTCAAAATCACGATCATCATGCGCCGGAACAGACATGATCGCGCCCGTGCCGTAATCCATCAGGATGTAGTTCGCCACCCAAATCGGAATCTTTTCGCCGTTGTAGGGATTGACCGCGAAACGTCCCGTATTCGCGCCATGCTTTTCAATTTCACCCAGGTCGCCCCGTTCTTTGGCTTTGCGCTGCTCGGCAATCATGCCGTCCACCTGGGCGCGTAACGCGGTGTCTTTCGCGGTGAAATCGTTCACTAGCGGATGCTGGGGCGCAAGCTGAATAGAAGTCGCGCCGTAAATAGTGTCCACGCGGGTGGTGAAGACGGTGATAACGGAGTCGGCCGCGCCATCCAGCTTGAAGTCCACCATGGCGCCTTCGCTGCGGCCAATCCAGTTGCGTTGCATGGTGCGGACTTTTTCCGGCCAGCCATCGAGCTTCTCCAGATCACGCAATAACTCATCGGCGTAATGCGTAGTCCGCAGGAACCACTGCTCCAACTCGCGCTGTTCGACGAGTGTGTCCTCATGCCGCCAGCAACATCCGCCGACCACCTGCTCGTTGGCCAATACGGTGGCGCACTTCGGGCACCAGTTCACTTTGCTCTTCTTGCGATACGCCAAGCCTTTTTCATACAGCTTCAGAAAGAACCATTGATTCCATTTGTAGTAATCAGGCAGGCAGGTGGTAACTTCACGCGACCAGTCGTAAGCGAATCCCAGCCGCCTCATCTGCCGCTTCATATTGGCAATGTTGCGCAGCGTCCACTCGCGCGGCGGGGTGTTGTTGGAGATCGCGGCATTCTCGGCGGGCAATCCGAAAGAATCCCAGCCCATGGGATGCAGGACGTTGTAGCCATTCATCCACATATAGCGGGCCAGCGCGTCGCCGATGGAATAGTTGCGCACATGCCCCATGTGTAGCGCCCCAGAAGGATAAGGCAACATTTCCAGCACATAGTACTTCGGCTTGCTGGAGTTGGCCTCGGCCGCATAAAGCGAGTTCTCCTGCTGCTGCCAGCACTCGTGCCACTTGGCTTCAATCCGCTGCGCGTCGTATCGATCTTCTTCGCGCGGATCACGACCGCTGGATTCCGACGCGGTTGTAGCTTGGTCTTCGTTCGGCATAAGTTAGCGATTAGATGATGGCTGAGTGATCTTTAGATTTTACAACGAGGAGCGGAAAAAGAAGCGGCGCGGGCATTACGCCCGCGCCTGAGTGGATGTCTGGTTCGGGACTACTGGCGAATTTAATTCCTCACGCCTGCGATGTTCAGCTTGATGCGGTAAATACTGGTGCTCGCCGTGATGTAAAGAGTCTTGTCATCTTTATCGCCCCACGCAACATTGCCGACTGATTCAGGGACCTTGATCGTGCCTAAGTGCTTACCGGATGGGGAAATAATCCAAACGCCTCCCGGCCCGGGGCCATACAAGTTTCCTGTTTTGTCCACTCGAATACCGTCCGGATTACCCGGCGCTTTGTCCGACGAAGCATCGCAAAAAACAGATCCATCCGTGACCGAACCATCAGGCTTTACGCGGTAACGCATCCAGCGCTTGGTAGCCGTATCGGAAACGTACAGATATTTTTCATCCGGGGAAAAAACAATGCCATTGGGACGCGAGAGATCTTTGATGATCAGTTGCAGTTTGTCGCGGTCAGGCGGCGCTCCAGCTTTGTGCTGACGCGCATTGGCGATACGGTAAACACCGTTGACGTCCAACTCTTTTAATGGATCTTTGTCCCCTTGCGTTGGTAGTCCGTAAGGCGGATCCGTGAAGTAGAGCGAGCCATCGGATTTGTACACGAGGTCGTTGGGGCTGTTCAGCTTCTTGCCGTGATAGGAGTCGGCCAAAACAGTGATCTCCCCTTTTGGGTCAAGCGTCTCCAATCGCCAAATATTGCGTCTGGCATGCCCCGCCACGCTAACTCGACCATTCGAATCCAGCGTCATCCCATTGGAACCGGGTTCCGGCCCTCCGTAGGGTTTGGTGCCTGTATATCCGCTGGGATGAATGAATACGGATGAGCCCTTTCCCGGCGTCCATTGGTCAATGTTATTGGCGGGAATCTCGGCAAACAGTAGCGTGCCCTCGCGAGTCCATGCCGGGCCTTCCACCCATTTGTAAAAACCAGTGGCCACACGCTCGAGCTTGGCATTTGCCGGGACAATCTGATCGAGCGACGGATCGAGTTTCTGGATTTCCTGGGAAAAAACCGGAACAGCCAGCGTCACTGAAACAAGAAGCAGCAGAAAACGGCGCAGGAATTTCATGCGAGGAATTGTACTCCAACCCTTGTCCGAATCCAGGGGGAAGCCGCTATTCGAAATTGAAATCTTCATTCGACTCTAGCTAACATTCATCAACCGTCCCGCAGAGTACCTCTCAAAGAAAATGTCACCCCGACAGTTGAGCGAAGCGAAGACGGAGGGACCTTACGACGACCGAAATTATGATGCACTAACGGGACCATAATTCCCGTTTGCAGCAAGAGTGGTTCAAACCGCCGTAAGATCCCTCACAGTTAAAGCTGTTCGGGATGATATGGGTTTGAATCTGTATCGAACATCAGCAATTAGCATTGTTCAAGAGCCAGCCGAAAGATTTTTGGCACTGGTTTTTAGCGTGTCTTGGACCCGTAGGACACCCGGTGGTCTCTACTGCGGCTCCACCAGGGATTTCAAAGTTTCCACATTTCGGCGGTCGTCGCCGGGTTGGTCAATAGGAGTTTCCGCAATAAAGCCCGCATGAGCAAGCCGGGGATCGTTCAACAGGCGGCGGAATGGTTCCAGGCCGATAGTCCCCTGGCCGATTTGTTGATGGCGATCAAGCCGGGAACCTCGCGCGGCCTTGGCATCATTGCAGTGCCAGACGCGAACTTCTTTGAGTCCGATTGTGGCGTCAAGCTGTGCCAGGGTTTCCTTCATCCCGGCCTCGCTCACGATGTCGTATCCCGCTACGTGCGTGTGGCAGGTATCAATGCAAGCTCCAACGGGAACCAGACCGCGAAGATGCTCCAGCACTTCGGCAACCTGCTCGAAGGTGCCACCTAGGGAATATTCCGCTCCGGCCGTATTTTCAATCAGGATGGTCAGCCCGCCCTTTTCAAGATCAAGCCCTTGCGTGGCGGCGCGGATTGCCGCAGCAGTTCGCAACAGTCCTTGTTCCCGGTCCGCGCCCCGGAAAGACCCCGGATGTAAAACCAGATAGTCGGCGCACAGAGCGAGCGCCCGTTCCACTTCCCCGCGAAATGCTTCAATGGATTTCTTGAGGAACGACTCTGTGGTACCGGCCAGATTGACCAGATAATTGGTATGTATCACCAGAGGGTTAAGGTCATATTTCTTCCGCAAGAGCGACATTTCATCGCAATGCGATTTTTTCAATTCGTAGGGCGCCCACTGGCGAGGGCTTGAAGAGAAAATCTGCAGCGTGTTGCATCCCAGCCGATAAGCGCGTTCAGCGGCATTCTGCGCACCTCCGGAACTCGACGTATGAATGCCGATGCGGCGTGCAGTAAGCTTTGGCGGCTCTGTCGGCGCGGGAAGACTCAGGATGTCCTGCTCCTGAGCAATGGAACGCTTTTTCGAGAAAAATTTCCGCGGCATGCTGAGTAATTTTAAAGGAACGTCGCATTCGGCGTTCGGCGCCGCAAGAACAAAAAACTATTTCTTCGAATAAATGATCTTCCCTGCGCGGATCGTATAGCGAACATCGGCGAGAGCCGTAATGTCGTGTTCCGGATCACGGTTCAATACGACCAGATCGGCATCCATTCTTTTCGCGATACGCCCGCTATGTTTGGGATATCCGAAGCGTTGTGCGGGATTAGTGGTGAGTGCCGCTAAAATCTTTGGGAAATTCATGCCTGCGCGGGACATCAAGGTGAACTCTTCAGTTGTGTCGTGATGCTGGATGTAGCCAATGTCGGTGCCAAACAAGACTTGGCCCCCCGCCTGCCAGAAAGTTTGCAGTTGGTCCGCCGCTCTGCGTTTCCATTGTTCGGCATCATCGGGTGCAGCGTGCCCTTTCAATTCTTCATCCCAAAGAGTGAGCGTTGGCGTGAGGGCCGTGTGCGTTGCGGTCATTTGCTGCACGAGAGATGAACTCCATGGGCTGCCGTTCGGGGTGGTATGCGCCAAAATATCCACGCCGCTCTTGAGCGCTACCTCAATTCCATCGTCGTTTGCTACATGAGCAAAAACAGGTTTGTGCGCAGCATGCGCCTCGCTGACAATTGCTTGCGCCAATTCCAGAGGCATGGTCAGTGTGCCATTCCGTTCGACGGAATTGGCGAAAATTTTGATGCCATCAGCGCCATCTGCAATCTGCTGACGTACCCGCTGCTTTGCTTCTGGAATGGATTCGACCTCCGGCATATGAATGTGATTTTGTTCAAGGTAGCCTTTTATGTAAAAAGGTGTTCCTCCTTTTCCCCAAAAAGGCTCGCCGACGGTAAAGATTCTCGGCCCTTGTATTTCACCGCTTTCGATCCTGCGGCGGATCAGGTTTGTGTTTTGCAGCACGGAGGCAAGGTCAAAAACCGTGGTGAAACCCCACTTGGTAAACATTTCTCGAAGTTGCAAATCAATTTGCTCTGCCGACGAGTTTTCGGCATGAAGCAACTGCGGCGGGAGAATATGCACGTGGCTGTTCCAGAAGCCAGCAGTTACAAATAGACCCTTGCAATCGATTACATCCGCGTGCCGAGGGATTTTGATCGTCTTGGAGGGGCCTACCGCAGCGATTTTCCCATCATGAACGACGATGGAGCCATTTTCGATAGGAGGCTCCAGAGGGGCAGTATAGATTTTTGCCCCGACCAGGGCCAGATCGGTAGCGCTGCCTAACCTGCTCATAACACACAACAGACCCAGCAGGAAAATGACTCGAATTCGCATGATGTGGGGATACGCAACCCAACAATGAGTTGTTCGGGATTTTTTTCCTTTAAGTTCTTTTTAAAGAGTTCCTTGCGGATACATCCTTGCCAATCCCGCTAAATTCTGCAAAAATAATGGTTTGTCTCAGCCCTCCCGGACTTTTCCGGAATAAAGGATCATACAACTGTGTTAACTATTCGTCTGGCGCGCATGGGTGCGCGCAAAAAGCCGCATTATCGAGTGGTGGTGATTGAAAAAGCGCGGGCGCGCAATAGCCGTTCCGTGGAAGTCGTGGGCACTTATAACCCCCGTACTAATCCAGCCAGCGTGGAACTAAAGCGCGAACGGATTGATTATTGGGTGTCGAAAGGCGCGCAGCTTTCCGACCGGGTCAGCAAACTGGTATCGAAACCAGCTGCCCCCAAGGCCGAACCTGCTGCCTGATTTTTCCGCCGCGCGAACTTTCACAGTCACTCACCATCAACATTAGGAAGCCATCTTCATCATGACCGAACAAAACAGCGACGTGCGTGGATTGATCGAACTGATTGCCAAATCTCTGGTGGATAAGCCGGAGGAAGTTTACGTGGATGAAGTTCCCGAAGACGGCGAAATTGTCCTGGAACTCGAAGTCGCCGAAGAGGAAAACGGCAAGATTATCGGCCGCCACGGGCGCACAGTGAAGGCCATGCGAACGCTGGTGCATGCCGCCGGATTCCGTCAGCATAAGCGCTACGCGCTGGAGATTTTGGAATAAGCGGTTCGCATACTAGCGGCGACTTTGTGACCCTTGCGCGTGTCGTCAAAACGCAAGGCCGTCGCGGCGAAGTGGCAGTGGAAGTCCACACGGATGTTCCTGAGCGGTTTGCTCCCGGATTGAAGCTGTTAGCGCTACCGGAACAAGGCGCGCGGCGAGAATTGCTGGTTGAAGAATTTTGGCCGCACAAAGATTGGTTGATCCTGAAATTTGCCGGGATTGACTCAATTTCAGAAGCTGAGACGCTGCTTCGCTGTGAGTTGCAAGTCCCGCATGGTGAGCGGGGTAAGCTGAAAGAAGGCTGGACGTTCACAAGCGACCTGATGGGCTGCGTAGTGCTCGACGGTGATCGCGAAATAGGACAGGTGAAAGACGTCCGTTTTGGGGCTGGTGAAGCGCCTCTGTTGGTTGTGACGGCGCAGTCGAAGGAATACGAGATCCCTTACGCTGAAGCGTATTTGCAAAGCGTCGATCTCGAGAACAAGCGGATTGTTATGGTTCTTCCGGAAGGCTTGCTGGAAGTGAACGCGCCGCTAAAGCAGGAAGATAAACATCAAGAAAAGCGGAAGCGCTGAGAGTGCCTCAACCATGAAGATCGAGATTGTCACGATCTTTCCCGGCTTTTTCAGTGGCCCGTTGGATTTTGGCATTACGCGGCGGGCGCGGGAAGCTGGACTGGTGGAAATTAACATCCACGACTTGCGGGAATTTACCCGTGACAAGCACCGTACCGTGGATGACCGCCCATTTGGCGGCGGCGAAGGCATGGTCCTTAAGCCGGAACCGATCTTTGAATGTATTGAAAAGCTGAATATCGCGCCTCGTGAAGAACGCGCGCAAGCAAAGCAAAGCGTGATTTTGCTATCCGCGCAAGGGCGGCGATTCAGTCAAAGCGTCGCCACAGAACTAGCGGGCATGGAACAAATTGCCCTTATCTGTGGACGCTACGAAGGCGTGGATGAGCGAGTCAGCATGCACCTGGCAGACCGCGAGCTTTCCATCGGCGACTATGTTTTAAGCGGTGGGGAGATGGGAGCGGCCGTCATTGTAGAGGCAGTCACACGGCTGATTCCGGGCGCGGTGGGCAATGAAGCTTCTACCCGCCAGGAATCATTCACAGCGCATCCGGAGCTTGTAGCGGATGGCCCTAGTTCAACGTGCGTCTCTGGTGGCTTGCTGGATTATCCGCATTTCACCAGACCCGCGGAATTTCGCGACATGGGGGTGCCTGACGTTTTAATTCAGGGCAACCATGAAGAAATCCGCCGCTGGCGGCGGCGCACGGCGCTTGAAAAGACATTGCGCAATCGTCCGGACCTGCTGGATCGGACGTTGCTCAGCAAGGAAGACGAGAAAGTGGTCGCGGAAATCATGGACCACCAGCACTAAACGCTAAAAGATTAGAAAAAAGGAACTACTTATGACCAACCTGATTATTGAAAAGCTATTGGCAAAGACCAAGCGTACCGACCTCCCTGAGTTTGTCCCCGGCGACACAGTCCGCGTGCAGGTAAAGATCAAAGAAGGCGAAAAAGAGCGCCTCCAGGCATTTGAGGGCGTGGTCATTGCGCGCAATCGCGGGCCGCAGGCCAGCTTCACCGTTCGTAAAATCAGCTTCGGACAGGGCGTGGAGCGCATTTTCCCGATGAACTCCAAGGTCATCGACAAGGTGGATATCGTGCGCTCCTCCAAGGTCCGTCGCGCCAAGCTTTACTATCTGCGCGCACTCAAAGGCAAAGCTGCCCGTCTTAAGGATGTGGACCGCGAGCACGCCGCTCCCGTGGAAGCAGCCGTCGCACAGAAATAGTAGCTTTAGTCGCTTCGAAACAGACCCTCGCCCAGTGAGGGTCTTTCCGTTTAAGAGTCTTCCGTTTACATGTCAAGCTGGAAAGCTTGTTCGAATTGCTGCTCTGTCAGCTTCTTGAGCAGAAACTGCAAAACTTGCCGATCACCCTTGCGAATCTCTGAAAATTCCAACCCCATGCCATGACGAGGCACCTTGTGCCGGACAGCAGCCCCGACAGTGACGTCGTACTGCGCCACTTGAAGAGTCAGCCTCACCTTCGCTCCGGCCGGCAAAGGATCATTCGTGGTGAGCAGGCATCCTGTTTCCGAAAGGTTTTTGATGCTGGCCTGCGGCATATTCATGAGCTGGAAATCCACGCGGCCCTGGATTTCAAAACGTGGCGCGGAGCGCCTGGTTTGCTCGGTTGTCACGACTGACCATTGTGAAGATTTGCGAGTCTGCAGCGAGTCGAAAACGTCGTCCATGTCCTGAAGTTCCGACTCCCACATGGTCCTTTCCATCTCCACTCCCTGAATGCCAACCTGGCCATGCAGCGGTGAACTCGGTTCGCCCACCCAGATTACGCGGCAGAAAAATTTCCCCATGCGGCCGCGTTCAACGGCAACGATTTCCCCGACCTTAGGATCGCGCAAACCGGTGACTCTGGCCCCCAAAGGTGAAATGTCGTAGGTGCAGGCCATCGCGAGGTGGGGCCGGTTGTCGCTGTCCCACTGTGTTATACGAACCGGCAACGCGATGTGGATGCGCTTATTTTCGCGCTCGGGCTGGTTGCTGACTTCTTCCAACGTGTTCTCCCGGAAATTCCACCCCATACAGGAAATTCTTCATTCCGAAAGTAACAAGCGCTCTAAGGGAGGGTCAATTTACGTGAGTAATTCTTTTTAGGTTACTGATGGGTAGTTGCACATTTGGCGGGAAAGTGCGGTTTTCCTACTTGCTTTACAGGGTTTCCGTCAGCGAAGATGACCATATCTCTCAGCCGTGCCTGAAAAAACCAAATCCGCCACTGCAAAGCCTCTTTCCGCATCCGCCGCGAAATTGCGGCTGCTCAAGCGGCTGCGCTGTACGCTGAAATACGAAAAGCAGGCTTGGGAGAGTGGGGCGCGACTGATTGCCGGAGTGGACGAAGTAGGCCGCGGCTCACTCTTCGGGCCAGTGGTCGCCGGGGCCGTGATTCTCGACTCCGGCTATCGCATTCGGGGCCTACGCGACTCAAAATTGTTGCCCGCGGAAAGACGTGAAATTCTCGCCGAGCGTATTAAAGAACATGCCATTTGCTGGGCGGTCGCGGCAATTGACGCGGCGCGCATTGACCAGATCAACATCTACCAGGCGTCTCGCGTAGCCATGCGCGACGCTGTCATGCAACTGCAACCTGTGCCTGACCATTTGCTGATTGATGCCGTCAAACTCGATTGCGAAATAAAACAGAAAGCCATTATTCATGGCGATGCGCTTTCCGCATCCATCGCCGCGGCATCCATTCTGGCGAAAGTCGCGCGCGACAAAATGGTCAGCGAGTGGGACTCTGTTTTTCCTATGTACGGATTAGCGTCGCACAAAGGCTACAGCACGCCTCGCCATCTGGCGGCTCTTCGCGAGCATGGCCCCTCGCCTCTGCATCGCCAATCTTTCGCTCCGGTGTGGAACGCGCCGGTGCCGCAGGAAGTCCTCGAGTTCATGCTGGAAGAAAAAATTGATGCTCCAATCGACGAAACCATCTCCCTTAGTAATTCCGCGGATTAATCGATAGATGATTGCCCCGATAACTCTGTACGTCTTGCTCGTGGTACTCGTGGCCGCGCTGATTCGCTCTACATTTGGTTTTGGGGAAGCACTCATCGCCGTTCCGCTGCTTGCGTTAGGCATTCCTATTAGGGTTGCCGCACCGCTGGCAGTCCTGGTATCCATTACCGTCGCTCTGGTCGTCGTCATCCAGGACTGGCGAAAGATCCACCTGCGGAGCACAGGATGGCTGCTCGCGCCTACATTTCTGGGCATTCCCCTGGGGATCCTGCTGCTCACCAGCGTTCATCAAAATGCGGTCAAAGCCGCGCTGGCGATTGTCATCATGGCCTTCTCCGCATACTTCCTTCTAAGTAAGCGGTTGCCTGAACTACACAGCGACAAACGCTCGTGGCTGTTAAGTTGCGGGTTCTTTGCCGGTGTGCTCGGAGGCGCTTACGGACTGAACAGCCCTCCTCTGGTCATTTATGGAACCATGCGCCGTTGGTCTCCGCAGCATTTTCGCGCCACCTTGCAGGGATATTTCCTGCCCGCCAGTACCGTAGCCTTGGTGGGGTATTGGTATAAGGGATTGTGGGTGCCCGCCGTCACGCACTATTATCTGGTCTCGCTGTGGGTCGTGCTGCCAACAATATTTCTCGGCAGAATAGTCAACCGCCGCCTCAGCGGAGAGGCGTTCCTGAAATATATTTACGCAGGCCTGCTGTGCGTGGGGATGGTTTTGCTGGTTGAAGCGATCGGGAAGGGTTAGAGCAAAGGACGCATGAAACGTGCCGCCGAAAATGATTTGCTAGTGGAACAGTTAATTGAATGTTTTCCAAAGCATGACGATATGAGTTTTCTGTCGGAACTCGACCCGATTGCTGCGCAATTGACAACCGGACAATCAGACGGGGTTAATCGGCTGCGATGGGCACCTAAGAAAATTCAAACTGATCCAGAACAACTTGAGCTTCTCTATCAGAAGTTACCAGCTCATTTTCCGCCGCTTTATGAACGGTTAGTTCTCTCATATTGTTGGGCGCAAGTTGACTTGGGCATATATCGTTTATTACCAAATCCACCCGGACCTGATTTCTCTGGTCTTTTTCAACAAATTTCCGGGGATACTGGACTTTGGGAGTCTCTCGCGCCGGGCGGCTATATTCAATTTGGAAGAGGGGCGGATTCGGATTATGACCCTGTTTGCTTCGATTTGAGCGCCCGAAAGAAAAACGGCGAATATGAGATCGTCAAAATTGACCACGAAGAAATTCTCTGTAATTACCGAATTAAAGTCGCCGAGAAAATGGCCCCAAGCTTTCGCGAACTCGTTCTACAAACCATCGGCGGCGCGTAGCCGTCCCCGAACAATCTTCACGTTACAATAAATCCATGTTTCGTCTCATGTGCATTACCGCCCATCCTGATGATGAAGCGGGAGGCTTTGGCGGCACGCTGCGCCTTTATGCAGAGCAGGGCGTCCGGACTTCCGTTGTGTGTCTGACGCCGGGGCAGGCTGCCACGAATCGCGGAGGCGCTAAAAACGATCAAGAACTGTCCGCCATGCGCCGCAATGAATTCGCGGCTTCCTGCGAAATTCTGAGAGTTTCGCAGGGAATCGTTCTCGACTATCCCGACGGCAAGCTGCATCGCATGGATCTCTACCACGTCGTATGCGATCTCACTCTGCGCATACGCCAATTCCGTCCGCAGGTCGTAATGACTTTCGGGCCGGAAGGCGGACTCACAGGCCACACCGATCACTCGATGGCAGGAATCTTCGCCTCGCTGGCATTCCAATGGGCGGGGAGGAACAATCGCTTTCCCGATCAGTTAAACGACAGCGTGACTACTTACCAGCCGCAAAAGCTTTACTACGCAACTGCCGACTTCGGCATTCCCGGACGGCCTCCGGTGACGCTGCCTCCGGCCACTGCGTCAGTGGAAATCGGCAATTTATTAGAGACCAAGATAGCCGCGTTCAAGAAGCACACCAGCCAGTCACCGCTATGGCCACTCTTCGAGAAAAATATTAGCCAGCGCGCCAAGCGTGAGCTATTTCACCTGGCGGCTTCGGTCACGACCGGGCCGATCGCGCAGGAAACTGATCTATTCGCCGGAGTAAACGAAGAAAGCTAAAGGCGGTAGGTAAAAGAATATTTCTCGACAGAAAACACTTTCAAGACACGTCACCCCGACGTTGACCGAAGCGAAGACGGAGGGACCTAGGACACCCTGAATCTTTTCCAGCGTAAACGGAACTTTCATTCCCAAAGACTCCCACCCCAAAGGCTCCCGCAACACTGCCGTCAGACTTAATGTCCCTCCCGGCAAAGCCGGTCGAGATGACAAGCTTAAAAGTTCGGAAACGCTTCCACGTGCTCACCGCGGCTTGATAATGTCGCTCAGCATGTCCGGCTTTGATTCATCCCGCACCAGGTGCGCATATTTCTGCCCACCGTGGTAATCAATTTTGTAGGTGATGAAATAATCCGTGTTCTCCACCAACAATTCCAGAGGCGCTGAACTGGCTTTTCCTTCGTCGAGCGCACTGCGAAACACCTGCTCGGAATAACGCCTTCCATTTACTGCCACAATCTTCATACCCGGCCCAATGCCCGCCTTGGCCGCGGGCATGCCTTCCACGGTGTCAACGATGGTGCCATCGGCCTGGAGCAGTAAGCCTACGGAGTATTCTGCGTTGATCTCTTTGCGCTCGTCTTCCCATGCCGCAGCCCGTTCGCTGCGGGACTCATCATAGGTGACCTTCCAGCCGCTTTCGTCTACTCCTCCTAATGGCGCGCCCGGCCCATGATTGGTGAGCCGTTCGATCCAGAAGCCACGCCAGTCATAAGGCGCAACCTGGTTCAGCGCGTTCACAATGTCATCGAACGTGTAGGTCTTCACTACTTCCGGATCGCCGTTAGGGCCGCCGTAAAATTCGTGGCAGAAATCGTCAATGGATTTCGCCCCTTTGGTTTGCTGGCGGATGATCGTGTCCGCCCAAAGCCAATTCAACACATCTTCTTCGTAATAATCCAAGGGACGCCGCCACGAAACCCATTGGTCGGGAGCATTCTGCATGGAAGGAACGCCATCCGCTGTGTCCTGCAAATTGCGCCACGTGCGGCCCGGACGATGGTCGAGCATGGCGGCGATCATCGCCAGATTGTCGCGATACTGTTCCGGAGAACGTAGTCCGCTGCGCGCGCTCAACACGTCCCCGAGGTAGGAAGTCAATCCTTCATAAACCCAAAGCAGGTCGGTTTGCATGGGTTTTTCGTAATCAGGAGTAGTCAGATCAGCCGGCCGGCGATATTTTCCATTCCACGAATGCACGTATTCGTGAGGGAGCAACCCCATTTCCAGCATCCGGTAGGTTGCGTCAGTCAGGGCCCTTTCCGGCAAGCGGCTATCGTCGGCTTCATGATGCTCCAAACCAAAATGCGCGACGTGGTCGCTTAAGGTAAAAATGAAGTGATAGTCGCGAAAGTGACGCGCGCCAAAAAGTTTATAGGCCTGCTCGGTCAGATCCTTGTAGTCGTCAAATAAGCTTTCCGGCGCATTAAGCGCGGCGGCGCTGTCGGCAGTTATATCGAGCTCCTGATGAGGGTTCTCCGCCAGGGGAACCACTTTCATGTACTCGCCGGTAACAGTAGGTGAATCCACCAATTCGGTGAGCGAGGTTGGTTTGAACTCAATTTGCGCGCCATTTCGAGAGGCCACCGGCAACGGAGTAGCGAACATCCATCCCGCGGGAAGTCGCAGGCTTAACTGATAGGTCAAATCATCCGTGTTCCATCCGGCTGGATACAACAGCAGCGTATTCCAACTCAGAATCGCCAGCTTGTCGGTTGCCGAAGGGCCAGCCGTGTAAATTCCCTCCTCCACCGGAGCAACAAAGTCCAGCGACGCTTCCACGTTGCTCACGCCCTCGGGCACCTCAACATGAAAGGTCCATCCGTCCAGCAAGTCGCGGCGCCATTTCAAGTCGTGGCCGTTGGCGGTGAATTTGAGTCCGGTTAGGTCTTCAATGGGTCCGGTTGGACCGTGTTCGCCGGGTATCCACTTGGGGTAGTAGAGAGTGAGCATGCCGGGTGTGGCGGGAATATTTAACCGGGCATGAAATATTTTTCGCGGCGCGTCAGTGGCATCCACCGACATCGTTATCAAGGTAGGAGCTTTCGCCGCGGCTATGTGCCGGGCTGATGGTTTGTCTTTGGCAAAGGTGAATGTGACTGCGATAAGAACGAAAAGAAGGAATGACATTAAATGAGACTTGCAAGACAAGCGCATGAAATCTCCTGGGAACCTGGGCGTGGCCGCAGAAAACGAATATAGCAGCATGGAATCGCAAGTTCCATCCATGTGCAGGGCATTCGAGTGATATTTCCAGACAGACTGGTCGGTTGCCTTGTTATCATCTTGCTTCGTGACTTCACACCCACATCGCGGAAAATTTATCACCTTCGAAGGGCTGGACGGCTGCGGAAAGAGCACGCAACTGGGAAAACTGGCCGTCGCTCTCAGGTCTCAGGGGATGACTGTGGTGGAAACCCGCGAGCCGGGAGGCACGCAGGCAGCGGAAAAAATCCGTCAGCTCCTGTTGAACAGCAGAACGTCTCCGCTGGCTCCAAATACGGAATTGGCCCTTATGTTCGCGGCCCGAGTCCAACACATTGAGCAGATAATCGCACCAGCGCTTGAGGCTGGAAAAATTGTGCTTTGCGACCGCTTCACCGATTCGAGCGAAGCATACCAAGGCGGCGGACGAAAACTTGGCAGCAAACCCGTGCTGGAACTGCATCGCATTCTATGCGGAGATCTGCAGCCAAATCTTACGATTCTGATGGATTCTGACGTCATGGCCAGCGTGCGTCGCGCGCGGCGGCGCAATAAAGCGCAGGCGGAATCGGCATCGCATCACGCCTCCGATGAAGGCCGCTTTGAGAAAGAGAACCAGGCGTTTTTCGAGCGTGTTCGTGACGCTTATTTGACGATTGCACGGCGCGAGCCTCGACGCGTGAAATTAGTGGATGCGCGCGGAACAATTTCGCAAACACACAAAAAAATTCTGGAGCTGGTACAAAAGACTTTGAAGCCCGTGAAATAACATGCCTTTTTCAGATTTCCACGGAAACCCGGCCGTTGTACATCGCCTGCGCGATATGCTGGCGCGAAACCGTTTTCCGCAGGCTGTCATTCTTGCAGGGCCGGAAGGGTCGGGAAAATACACTCTGGCCCTGATGCTGGCGCAGGCCATGAATTGTTTGGATCCAGTCCAGACAGACGGATTACCCGATTTCTGCGGCAAATGCGCGAACTGCACGCGCATTGCGCAGAGTCAGGACTTGGATACGCTTTCCGCCGAAGCGGTGGAAACTCGGGAATCTCTACGCGAAACCGATAAAAAAGAGACCCGGCTATTTATTCAGACTCATCCCGACGTCCTCGTGATTCCACCCGATCCGCCGCAACTGGTCATCAAGATGGACCAGGTTCGACGGGTCATTGAGACAATTTATTTCCGCCCCGGAGAAGCCCGAGAGCGCGTTTACATTTTCACCACCTCAGCCTTCATGAAGGAAGCCGCCAACTCACTGCTTAAGGTGCTGGAGGAACCGCCGGAATTCGCCACCATTTTTCTGCTCACGGAAAATGCCGGAGAGTTTCTGCCCACCATCCGCTCGCGCTCCACCATCATTACTTTGGCGCCGCTGAGCGTTGGTGAAGTAGAGCAATATCTGGCGCAACAGCGTCCTGAATGGAAGGCGCCGCAACGTGCTCTGGTAGCCCGCCTCAGTGATGGCGCGCTCGGCAAAGCCCGCAATTTTGATATTGCCGTGTATGTGACTGCCCGGGCCCATGCCTTGACTATCTTGAACGTCGCGCTCCGCGGCGGCGATCACAGTGAATTGTTCAAAGCGACGGAAACCTATCGCGCCGGAGCCGAAGGTCGCGCGAAAACGGACAATTTGCTGAAGACGATTTATTCCCTGCTTCAGGATTTATTGTTCCTGAATTCCGGCACTCCAGATTTGGTAAGAAACACCGACATAACCGTCGAACTAAAAAAACTGGCGGCAGCCGCAGATTTCTCCTGGATCGCCACGGCCGCCGATCGTTTGAATGATGTGGAACGCGGCATGCGGCGGAACCTGTTGCGTTCGTTGTCTCTGGATGCTTTTGCCACCGCGCTGGAACGCGGCTAAAAAGCGCGCGACGCGTTAGTCCTGCACAATTCTGCTCGTCATCTCAACCGACGGCTCCCCGCCCGCAATGGCCTGCTCAATAATCAGCCGTCTTGCTTCGGTGCGGATCTTCGGCAGATACCTCCCGAAGATTACCGCCCCGCCAATCGCCGCAACTGCGCCCATGGCGACCGTGACGGGAGCACCCAAGCGGTCTGCCAAAGCCCCCGCCAAAAGCGTGCCGAAAGGCGCCATGCCCATGAACATCATTGAATAAACGGCCATCACTCGCCCACGCAATTCATCCGGAGACATTGCCTGGATGAGCGTATTCGAGGACGACATCTGGAACATCATGCAAAACCCCACCGGCACCAGCAACGCTGTCGACAGCCAAAAGGTGCGTGAAAAGGAAAACAAAACCAGAAATACTCCAAAGCCTCCGCAGGAGAATGCCACCCATCTCCCCAGCCCTCGCACTCCACTACGCGAAGCGAGTGTTAACGCTCCGAGCAATGCGCCCACTCCGGTCGCGCCCATCAAGATTCCCAAACCGCGCGCTCCACTGTGCAGCACACGATCGGCAAAGATCGGCATCAACACGACGTATGGCATGGCTACGAAACTCACTAATCCCAATAAGAGCAAAATGACGCGAATGGGCGCGGTACGGCGCACAAAGCGAAACCCTTCCATGATGTGCGCAAGCGGTGACGCAGCCGTGGCGCGAGAGGCCGCCCGTGTGATTTGCATCATCAGCAAGCCTGCAATCACCGCGATATAGCTCACGGAATTCGCAAAAAAGCACCAACCCTCTCCAATTTTCGCCACAAGAATTCCGGCAATCGCGGGACCAATAATGCGAGCGCCGTTAAACATGGAAGAATTCAAGGCGATGGCGTTCATCAAGTCTTCCCTGCCCACCATATCCATTAAAAACGCCTGCCGCGCAGGGATATCGAAAGCGTTCACGACCCCCAAAAGCGCGGCAAGCACGAAAATCTGCCAAACCTGAATTCTTCCGCTCAACGTCAACGCGGCATAAATGCCCGCAAGTATCATGGAGCAAACTTGCGTGCCGATCACCACTCGTTGCCGGTTATAGCGGTCGGCCACAATGCCGCCCAGCGGCGCAACCAGAAACACGGGAATCTGGCTGCTAAAACCAACCGCGCCCAGCAGCAACGAAGATCCGGTAAGGCGGTAAACCAGCCAGGATTCCGCGATCGTCTGCATCCATGTGCCGACCAGAGAAATTAATTGACCGCTGAAAAATAGTTGGAAATTGCGATGCCGCAATGCGCGCAATGTGACGGGCAACCAGCTGCCCTGGTTTTGTTGATTAGGCGAATTTGATGCGCTGGCGTCGTTCACTTTTTCCTGTGGCTTGGATCTGCTTCCCGTCAGCTACAGATTCTGAGTGCAGATTCCGGTTGCGATTCTTTTTTCCAGCATACTGCCTCTTCGCCCCTTACCCGCATCTGATGGTGACTTATTAGTGACTTTCCGGGACCGCATAACTGGGTTAGAGTAAAAACAATGGATCCGAGCATTCAAATCGAGCGTCGAGCAGCCCAACGTTTTGATCTCCAACTTCCCGTATCGTTGCACGTAGCCAATGAGGGGAAGGAGAACCGGGCCCTGACTAACGATTTAAGCGCCGCAGGCACACTGCTTTATACCGACCGCTGTCTGGAAGAAAACGCCAGCGTGGAACTCACTTTCGTCATGCCCTCGGAAATCACCTTTGACGGCAACCTACGCGTGCGCTGTTTGGGAAAAGTTTTGCGCGTAGCGCCGCCGCAAGTGGGCTCAAATTACAGCATCGCCATTCATTTCGAGCATTACGAATTCCTGCCCGACAAGGAAGCCTCCGTCCGGTATGCACCGGTCGTTGCAGATTCGGCGGAGCAGGAAGAACTATCGCTAAGCTCGCATGTTTTTCATCCCCGCAGCCCGCTTTCCATTTAACAGTCTCGCATTTTCTGTAACTATTTTTAGCTTCTGTGGATTTCACCGAAACTCCGCGCTAGCAGTGGAGATCAGTGTGCTCTTGTCCTCCTTTTCAAGAGGTTTGTTTTGCCATAGAATGTTTTTACAAGGGACATCCATCGCGTTGTTTGTCCTTATGTTTCTTATTCTTACAAATTGTGCAATTAGCTCTCTGAAGGGTCGTTACCAAAGTCACTTGGCTTGGTGTCTCTCCCTCCATAGCATAGTTCGATTAGAAATTGTTTAGAGATTGGATTTCATGCCAGGCATCGCGGTCTCCTATTTAGCGGAAGAAAAAGACCGGTTGAT
>DASXFN010000109.1:0-46779 GCA_036489565.1 Terriglobales bacterium | reverse complement strand
TATTCCTTGGTCTGCGTGAGGACGAGCAGATTGTTCCCGAATTTCCGCCTACCAAAACACATGCTCCTGAGGAGATTTACGAACTTGCCGGTCTGCAGAGATGGGTCAGCATAGGTGAAGCACTAGCGCAAGTACCGGATCCCGATCTTCCGCACCGCCTAGAAAATCACGATTATACGAAATACAAGCTCCGTTTCAATGGCTATCTTGGGCATCGCCGGATTGATCCGGCCATGCCTTGTCCAACAATTACTGCTCGTGGAGATGATCGCGGCGGTGTCGTTATCCATCATCACCCAAGTAATGAACGTCGGTTATCTGCTCGCGAAACCGCACTTCTGCAATCTTTCCCGATTGATTACAAGTTCTACGGACCGAAGACCTCTATCTATCGTCAGGTAGCGAATGCTGTTCCGCCGCTTTTAGCACGCCATATAGCAGAAATGTTCAAGGCTAACCCATCACTATCAATATCACTTGCTAGTCGTGCACCGCATTTCTATACTGCGGGACATGATTCCTCCGACTAAACCCTTCGATCATTACAAATGGCGGTGGGCGGAGTATACGCCAATCGAAAGTCTTAACGTACCGCCTGTTTTTCTCGGCGTACTGCGCGCGTTGCGCGCGGCCGAGGGCAGGAGACCCACCGATGCATCTTTTATTGACGCATTAGATAGGGTTCGGAACCAGACGGGTTCACCTGTGGATTTGGCCCGGCGAAATCGACCTGATCGAAACATCATTCGCTACGCGGGCAGGTACTGGAAGGCCTTGGGCCTACTAGAGGGCACGCAACCGATCGAGCTTACCCCTTTTGGGCGCCGAGTGGCCGATCGGCGAGTCACTCGCGATGAGTTTGCCGCAGCGACGATCAAAACCCTAGAACTCCCGAACCGCCGGATTGAAGACGATACCTCTGATTGGGATGGTGCTGGGTTATCGATCCGCCCTTTGTCACTCATCATGGGGATCCTCGAAGAACTTTCTTCGCGACTCGGTAATGCAGAGGCGTACCTTACACTCGCCGAACTTGTAAGAGTCGTCATTCCTCTGTCTGGAAGTTCGGCTCCCTTGTGGGAATATGTGCAGGCCCTGCGTTATTACCGCCGGGGCGCACTTGACATGACTCGCTGGCCCAACTGCACACAGCGTCCAAATGATGGACGCATGGCACATGAGTTCCTTTTGTTCCTTTATCACTACAACTTTGTGGCCCGCACTGGTTCATCGAAGAACAACTTTCGCTACTATCTTCCCGCATCAACGGTCTCGTCCGTCGCGGAGTTCAATGCTTCCGAAATTGGGGTTGATTCTCCTGAAACCGCAGTTGATGAATTACGCACGGGCAGCGCAGCTGAGTTAGTGCCGCGGCAGGTGATCACGACCGCCGTGATCGCTCGGCCGCAGCAGGGACGTTTTCGTCGGGACATATTGGCTGCGAGCGGTTGCCGCTGTGCGATCACGGGAGAGGAACTTCCAGACGTCCTCGAGGCTGCCCACCTCATCCCTGTTGAAGAAGGCGGCAGCGATCTCCCAGGGAACGGATTATGCCTTCGTGTTGACATTCATCGTCTCATCGACGCCGGGCATATAAGAGTTCGACCGAATGGAAAGCTGGAGTTTTCCGAGCAAATGGACAATGCTGTGTCGTATGCCGACCTACCGGAATCCATTACTGTGCCAAACCATGTAGATCGTGAGTGTTTGCGGTGGCGCTGGGAATACGAATAAGGCGGGTGCCCCTCGATAAGAGCGAAGGCGTTGTCAAGAGCGTAGGGGTCCTAGGCGGTGCGTGAGCACCGCTTGCTAGGCCATGAACTTCACGAACTTTGATGACCAAAAACGCTGGGACATCACGCTGCAATCACTTCTCCGCGGAACTCATCGTTCCACCAACCATCGATTCGACCACTGCATCGGCCGGGTGCCCCGTTCATCGCGCACTTTGCGATAAGTGGGATCAAGTCTCGACTACACGGTACACGGCCCCAACAATCACATGATGGCGAAACACGGCAGTTCGCGGACGAGGGCGTCCGCGCCACACAAGAGTAGGTTCCTTTCGACTTCGCTCAGGGCAGGCTCTCGCTTCGCTCGAAATGACAACCTCTTTGAATCAATGACAACGCCTTTGAATCTCGGATGATCTTAAACATTGCCGGGACAAGGGCGACACCGCGAGAGCAGGAGTGATTAGGCGGCGCGGGCGGCGTCCCACTTTGGCTTCATTTCGCGTCCCCATTTTTTAGGGTCTTGGTTGTGCATCTGTTCCATGGCCTTGGCGGTGTCGGGATGATTTTGCATTATGTGTTTGGTCATGGCCTGGACCATTTCGTCCCACGAAGCGGCTGATAATTTCTGATCGCATGGGCCGCCGAGTTCTCTGCATGTCATGGTTTTCATGACATTTTTGAGGGTGGGAGAGGAATGAAGGGTTGCTCGTCCTCTGGGAACGCTAAAGTTTATGAGCCTCGAATGGACCTGTGCGCAGCAGTGCCAATGGAAGCGGACGTAAGGTCCCTCGCTGTGCTCGGGATGACATGATGTTAAGAAAGCGGGAGGGTTCTTGGCTTCGCGGGACTCTCGCAAGCGCGAATAATCCCGCTGCCTTCTGTTGTTTTCTAGAGACGGAGCAGTTCGCGGACGAGGGCGTCCGCGCCACACGAGAAGCAGATTCCCTTCGACTTCGCTCAGGGCAGGCTCTCGCTTCGCTCGGAATGACAACCTCTTTGGATCAATGACAATGCCTTGAATCTCGGACCGCCGGCGATAGCATCTGTCTTCTTCTAACCTCGCTAACGCCTTCTAAGCTCGCTACCGCCTTCTAACCTCGCTACCGCCTTCTAACCTTGCTAACGCCTTCTAACCTTGCTAACGCCTTCTAACCTTGCCAACGCCTTCTAGGCTCGCTACCGCCGCAACCACACTTCCGTATTCTTCTCATGGTTGGGATTGCTCACCACGTGGGGCGTGACCACGATGAGCAGTTCATCGTCATCTGTCTCTTTGGAATTTGATGTCATGATCTGGTTCAGCCCCGGAACGTCTCCCAGCCCAGGAATGCCTGACAAGCTTTTCTGCTCGTTGTGGCTCACCGCGCCCGCCACCACGGCCGGTTCACCGTCGCGCAAGGAGATTGTGCCTTTGTATTCGCGGTTGGCGATCACAGGAATGCCATTCAGGCTTTGCGCCAGCAGCGTGCGGAGTTGCATCTCCATGTTCATGCTGACTACGAAATCGGCACTCACGGAAGGCTTTATCTTCAGTGACAGTCCAATGTCCTCATAGCTGAAAGAAGGGAACGGCGCCTGGAAAGAATTGTTCTGGATCACTCCAGCGATGGCCGGTGTGTTAAAGACCGGCGCGAAGCTTGCATTCAGAATCGGATAACGCGTCCCCATGCGAAATGTCGTGTCATTGCCCTGGCTCACGCGAAGCATGGCGTGTTCAAGAGATTCTACAGAACTGTTATTGAGTGATAATTGCGCGCTTAATGTGCCCAGGCTCAAGCCCATCAGGGTAAGCCCGTTGCCGAACGTTGCCACCGGCGTACTGAAAAGCGAATTCTGCTGGTTCTGCAACTGCGCCAGCAATGCGGAAAGCGATTGCGAATTCGCCTGGTTAATGCCTCCGCCGGCGATCAGTTGATTAATCAATTGCTGAATGTTCTGCCCGCCCAGCGCCGCCAGCGCTCCGGCTGGAATATTGAACAGCGTGAACTGGTTGGGAATTTGCACGCCCATATCGCGCATGAAGTTATGGCTTATCTCATACACGTGAACGTCCAGCATCACCTGCGGACGCGAGTCATCCAGTGACTCGAGTAGTTGCGTCGCGGCGTCCACACTGGCCTGCGGGGCCTTCACCACAATCGTCCGACTCTGCGGCTGTGGAGTAATGGATCGAATCTCCAGCACATTGCGCAACATGTTGGTAATATCAGTGAGCATCTGCGGGGAGTCCGCATCCGGAATGTAAAACGTGCGCATCACCATGCGGTCAAACAGCCGGTGATTTGCCGGGGAGTCGAGCGCCAGCAGAATTTCATCGCCCTGCAATGGAGTCCAGAAGGTTTTCGTCACCATGCAGGCCAGGTCCATGGCCGTGTAGAAGTCAACATTGGTGACCTCGAAGCGCACCGGCTTCGACGGCACTGAGTCGTCCATGTTGACCTTTATTCCATATACCGCGGCAACCTGGGTCAGTAAGGCGCGGGAATCTCCACGAAACTGAAAATCATTGTGGCGGGAATTGGGATGCACCAGCAGCTCCCCTGAATTTTGCACCACATGAGGAGTCTCGTGCAGGCGCGGCGCCCATGAGCCAATTACGTCGTGCAGGCGCTGTTGCGCGAAAGAGTTCTGCGGATCAAACAGGAGCGCATTGCGAAACTCCGCGATTGCTTCGACTGTTCGGTTTTCCAGTACGTCGTTATTGCCACGCTCAATGTGATTGAACACAAGTTGCTGGCGGGCCATCTCGCGTGCCGTAAGGTACTGGGCGTTTTTCGGCGCAAGCCGGGCGGCGCTTTCAAATTTCGGAAATGCTTCATCAAGCTGTTCGCTTTTTTGCAGCCTCAACGCCTTATCAAAATCAGCCTTGGCCTCTTTTAATGCGCTCTTCGTTGGCTGGCACGCGGCCCCACCCGGCGCATTCTCCGGACAAGGAACCAGCACCGTGCCCGACGGCTCGTCTGCGGCAACGCAGGTTGCCGCCGCCAAAACCAAAATCAGTGCCAGAGCTAATCGGAAGATGTAGGCAAAGCGAGACATAGAAGCATGTCGAGACATGCAAGCAAGATTGTACCGGGAAGCCGCCCTCCCGCCTCTCATTTTTAGACTGGAGTGCACCTTCGATTTCTACAAGGGAACGTCCTAAAGTGCACGGCTTGCGGCAAATAATGATCTGTCATCACGAGCGCAGCCGAGGGATCAGGTGTTCGCCATTTGAGTTTGCGCGATGGCACCCTCGCCCGTGGAATTCACAGATCATGCTACCCAGTTAGGCTAAGATGCTATTAGCGGTTCTCCTCAAATCTTATGAAACTCACGCTCTGCATGATTGCTTCGGCTGCGCTCATTCTCAGCGCCATCGCCGCTACCGCCCAATCCGCCGGGGAAGCAATATTTCCTGCCACGCAGTTGTGGCAGAAGGCCCTTCTCGCGCGCGACATGGGCGACCTGCAGAAGCTTTATTCCACCAATCCTCCCGTCCAGTTTCTCGGTAAAGAAAACAAGCCCAAAGATCTGGCCGAAGAAATCGCCTACTGGAAATCATTTCGCGCCTCGGGCTACAAGAACATCCGTCTCATCCAACGCGAAAGCGGCGATCAGCAAGGGATGCATCTGGTTTCCTTGACGCTGAGTTTTCAAGCGCCCACGCCACATGGCCTTAGAACTCGCTACATCCTCGTTGATCAGGGCTGGCAACAGCAGGGAGGCGCATGGCGCATCGTCGCAGCCAAGCACACCGGCCTTGTTACCATGCCGCAACCCACAAAACTCAACGTGGATATCTATCCTGCGAACGTGGACGCCAAAGCCGAAATCCATGAAGCCGTTGCGCGCGCGGCGCGCGAACACAAGCGCATCCTCCTGGTTTTCGGCGCCAACTGGTGTTACGACTGCCATGTGTTGGATTATGCGTTGCATCAGCCGGGCGTGGCGAAAATCGCTGATCCGAACTTCATCGTGATTCATGTAGATACCGGAGAGGGCGATAAGAATATGGACTTGGTGGCGCAGTACAAGATTCCCTTGAAGAAGGGGATTCCTGCCTTGGCCGTCTTGAACAGCGATGGCAGCCTTCTTTACAGCCAGCAGAATGGCGAGTTTGAAGCGGCCCGATCCATGGATCCGGATACGCTGGTTGCCTTTCTGAAGCAGTGGAAGCCGTAACGAATTTGCCGCGCAGGAAAATTAAAACAATTCGATTTGCGCGGCGTGACCGGGCGCAGAGTGTAGCCGCGAGTCCCTGCTGATCAAGGGAGCATTGAGTTTTTCGGCAAGCGCGACGTAAGCGGCATCGTAAGCCGACAAGTTGTGGCGCAGGTGCCAGATTCGCGGCAGCAAGATAGAGTGCGGATAACGGGTCACGCGCAAATCAAGAAAATCTTCTATCGCCTGATCCGCGCGCTGCCGCGAGATCAGACTTTCGCGCGCCAGGCGCCGCAAAACCTGCGCGACCTCCAAATCCAAAAGATGGGGCGCGTGCAGGGAATCGTTCCGCGCATAAATACGTTTTTCGATCCGATGCCCGGCGGGCGTCTGAAGCAACCAGTCCACCGCAGCGGACGCATCCAGCACAATCATCGCGCTTCGCGTTCCATCCGCAGCCAGCGCGCGGTATCCAGTTCTCCAGCCGGTTCTCGCTTGTGCAAGCGCTCCCGCAACTCAGCCAATGTAGGGCGTTCCGCCACTTCTTTTATTTCCATCAGAAGATAGTCTGAAAGGGACATACCGGCCATTGCAGCACGTGCCTTCAGGCCACGATGCAGCGCGTCGGGAACATTGCGAAGCTGGATCATCTTCGTCTTTGACATGTGATAAGCATACTTTCATGTGTATTACATGTCAAACGGGGAATGGCGATTCAGTATGGAATCCTTTCGTTCTGTTATTCCGAGAGAAGAGCGACGAGAAACCTGCTTTCGCGTCGTCAAACAGCAGATTCCTTGCGGTTAAAACCGTTCGGAATGAGAAGAACTGGAATTCGGGCCACACCTTGACCCACGCCTTCCGCAATAAAGTTCCTTCCCACGTTGTAAAATAGATGTTTGCAGCGGGCCGTCTCTCGTCCGCGCCCTACGACCAAGATTAACTCGGAAAAGAGCCCAAATTATGTCGCCCAGCAATGGAAATACGCCCAACGGAAACACTAACGGAAACTCCACCAGTCTTCGCCTGAAGACCGGCCTTGCCGAAATGCTCAAGGGCGGCGTCATCATGGACGTCACCGACGCCAAGCAGGCGGAGATCGCCGAAAAGGCTGGGGCCGTTGCCGTCATGGCATTGGAGCGCGTGCCCGCGCAGATTCGCGCCGAGGGCGGCGTGGCCCGCATGGCCTCGCCGAAAAAGATCCGCGAGATCATGGCGGTGGTTTCCATTCCGGTGATGGCGAAGTGCCGCATCGGGCATTTTGCCGAAGCGCAAATTCTCCAGGAACTTGGCGTGGACTACATTGACGAGAGCGAAGTGCTCACCCCCGCCGACGAAGCTCACCATGTGGATAAGCACGCCTACAAAGTTCCCTTCGTCTGCGGAGCGCGCAATCTCGGAGAAGCTCTGCGCCGCATCGCCGAAGGCGCGGCCATGATCCGCACCAAGGGCGAGGCCGGCACCGGAGACGTTGTCCACGCCGTGAAGCACATCCGCCAGATCGTGCAGGAGATGCGCGTTCTCACCGTCCTCGGCGAAGAAGAGCTTTATGCGAAGGCCAAGGAGCATCAGGCGCCTTACGAGCTGATCAAGATGGTCGCCAAAGCCGGCAAGCTGCCGGTTCCCAACTTCTCCGCCGGAGGCATCGCCACGCCCGCCGACGCCGCGCTCGTGATGCAGCTAGGAGCGGAAGCGGTGTTTGTTGGCTCGGGCATCTTCATGAAAGATTCCACCACCTTTGCCGATCCCGAAGAAGCCGCCAAGCGCGCTCGCGCCATCGTGAAAGCCGCCACGCACTACAATGATCCAAAAGTTTTACTCGAAGTCAGCGAAGACCTGACCGGAGCCATGAAGGGCTTAGCCATCGCCGCGCTGGACGAAGCGAACATGCTGCAGACCAGAGGGTGGTAACTTCCCGAATTGGGAAGTAGCTACTTTCGTAGGCTTGTGCGTTCTCCTCTCATTGTAAATACTCCTATCGCGATAGATAGCGTTTGGAGGATGTTGCCAGTGGGTACTGGACGCCGTCTATCAAACGGTCGAGTGGCCTAGTCAGCCATTACGGTTCAACTCCGTCGTCCTCCGCACGGCACTCGACCCAAGATTTAGGATGTGCTATATTCAGCTTGATAGACGGCGTACCTATTGGCATTTGCCCCGGATGACTACCGGGGCTTTAGTTTTTTGCAACCGGCATCCTACCCGCACTAAGTTCATTCGACATCTGGCAGAGTTCTTTTGATGTGAAGCGTTGTTTTTCTGAGTAATTTTCATCCAATAGCAAATTCCAGGCCTCTTGATACTTTTCGTACTGGCCGCCGGTTCTGGGCCTTCCTTTTCCTGGATATACGCGGATATTTTTCCTGGTTCCGAGTGATTCCATAGGAATCAGGTACCAGGTGTCGTATTTGGCGATGAATGCCGCGATAAAGTCCACGTCATCAACGCTGTAGTTCATCTTGCCTTGTCCCCAGTGGCAGGCCACGATAATGGGAAATCCGGTGTAGTTGCGGCGCTCCTCACTGAAACAGGATTTCACTTGTATGCGCAGCAGGCGTTTGCCGTGCTGGGTGAGGCAGTCGTAGGGAAAGCTGTCGCCGAAAGGCTTGGCGACTCCGATGCCGTAGGTGGCGGCGCGATACATGAATCCGAGTTCGGCCAGTTCTCCCATGCGCTTGGTGCCAAGATAACCGGCAGGAATGTAAGCCTTGCGTGTTCTCAAGGTTTGCTCCATTGATTGTTTGGATTGGTAAAAAGAAAAAGGCGCAGAGGGAATCCGCGCCTTTGTGCCGTCTATTTTTAGGATAGCAAGATCAGGTGGGGAAATGGGACATGGATAAGGAGTTTATTGGGACTGTTTATTCATAGGGTTAGGCGGGAATGAAACTGTTGGACGTATTGACAAGTCGTTCTGAATCCCTGCTTGACAGACACTCAAGCACTCTGGATACTACGGTGGTTTTTCAAGTCTCAGTTTTTCTTCCCTGGACAATCTAAATTTTGCCTACAAGGCTTGAACCTTGGCATAGGACAAAACGGAGGCGGCATGAAGCGTGAGCGCGCATTGCAGGTCGTTTTGGTGGTGTTGGGTTTGTTTTATACCTTTTGGGGCTACTTGCTGTTCGACGCTCTGCGGCACGCCAGTTGGCTGGAGGGGCATAACGACGCTTTGCCGATGTTCCTGAGCCTTTACGCGGCGCTTGGACCCTGCCTGTTGGCGGCCGTTAAGCATCCGTCCAGGCATCGCTTGATGATCGCCTATGCGGCATTGTCAAGCTTTGCTCATGCGGGCACGATGACAATCCAATCCTGGCAGGCCGCGGCGCACGGCATGCACAGGAAGGATAGTCCCCAAGACATTGTGATCTTTGCCGTAATTGGAGTTGTGCTGCTTGCACTGTTTCCGGCGAAAGAACCATCGCCGGCTGGCGCGCCTATCAGTGAGCCGCGCTTTGCCGCACGTTAGAGGCTGGTTCTCACATGCGCTTGGTGCCGATTTGAGGGCGTTATGCCTGAGTCATGTCTATTTCAATAATTGATGCGGGTGTCAGCAAATTTACGCAATGAAGGTGCGAGTTCCTTGTTGATATCGTCTACCAAGTCTTGCACTTCTTTAACGAGCGCTTTTAACTGATCACCAGATGCTCCCTCTTCGCAGAATATAGCCCTCATTCCATTCGGCACTTTCAATGACTGCATTGCATTTGGATTATCAAGTAGAAATTTCAAATAACGTCGCACATTTTCCACCAGTAGAAGTTCTTGGCCATGACCAGCCTGCATGTACTCACCCGGAACGCAATACGCAAGCGACGTGATGTCGTAACTTGAGATTTTTAACTCAGTATCCGCGTCGTATTTCAGGTTCTTCAGAAATCGGGCCGCTCTACGTACATTTCCTTGTAAGCTCTTATCTCGCGCATCAATTCTCGCATTGTGGAGGAATGGTCGGTTTTCTATTCGCGTGTTTGTTTCAGAGTTAAATATCTGGATTCCTCTTAAGACTTCCAATGGACGTTGTTGATATTCGACTGTATCGAACCAATTAGATACTACGACATCAATTTTCCTTCGAAGCGAACCGCCCTTCATTGTTATGCACTTGCCTGGTTTGTCGTCCACGTCCACAGCCGGAAATTCTGACTTCAGCACTTTTGCAGATGCTGATCTCAGGTTTCTCAGGTCGGCAAAGACATCGCCCTTGTAAGGGTCTGACGCAACACCTGGATGCTGTATTGTGTAGAAAAATTTGTGCAATACGAGCAAATCGAGATCACTGTGAACTTTTACATGGGTGTCGTTTGTGACTGAACCCTGATATCGGAATTCTGCTGTATATTTCGACTGGTTCAAAGATTTGTTGAGTTGAGATTGGACCCGGTCGCCTTCCTCAATAGTATTCTGCGTGTAAATAGGATCAACGGGTTGCATTGCTCCTACCGCATACTTCGTATTTTCCGATTCGGCAATACGGTCATAGGCTTCTGATATTGCAGCAAACTTCAATACTGAAGGATCAGTTCTTCTCGCCCGGAGTTTGCTAAGTCTGTTAGTTGCCATCAGAAAACCCCCCTCTCACAATCGTTCAGATCAAAAGTGCTTTTATTGCATTTTCCTCGGCTGCATACGACTGCCTTCCGCGTTGATACAGCAAACTAAGCTTCTTTAGATCGGATTCAAGTAGGTCGGTCGCCATTTCGGGCTGCTCGAACCTTTCATCGATACGAACAGCCTTAATGTCACCGAATAAAATCTTTCTGAGTTGCTCCATCGAGGTCGTATTGACATCCAAAGTTTTTTGAAGAAGCTCTGTACCTTTGAAACCAGCGAAAACCGTGGTTGCAAGCCACGAGGCTATGACCATCGGTGAAATCCATTTCTTTGGCGAAGGATAAACACCTACGCCAATACTCAGGATACGTAAGTCCTCATGGCGTTTTCCCAAGGGTTTGACAGCATCTGCTATTGCGTAGAGGGTTGGATTATTCGCACAGTATCCACCATCAAAGACTTCAACTTCCTGCTCAATCCCTTGACCGTGCTCGGCGTTTTCCCGCGTTTTGATTATTGCTCTTTTGAAGTATGGATACGCTGAACAAGAAGCTTTGACAGCATCCGCAATCGTGCAACCGAACCCCGGCACAAATGAAGCCTGCATACCATGTGCTTGAAATTTGTCGCCCTTGAAAATCATTGGTCGCTGCATTAGCCAATGAGTGGCGACGATACCTACTCTTGTCTTTACATCTGTAAATTTTGTTTCTCCAAACACCTCGTTAGCTAAGCGATTAAGCTCTTTCGTCCTTTCTCGAGGCAGCCACCTCTTCATTATTTTTGGCACATGATCCCGGTATAGCTTGTGAATATCGTCAACCCTGTGACCGAGTGCCAAGAGTGCTGCGATTATCGCGCCGGTGCTCGTGCCGAATATCAGATCAAAACGATCACACAATGGCAGTCCACCGAGCAGAGCTTCCACTTCTTTTAAAACGCCTATTGTGTAAAACCCTTTTGCGCCGCCTCCGTCCAACGAAAGAATGCGACAAGGACGAGCCGCGGCATCAGCCTCTATACTCATGAATATTTCGCCTATTTGTTTTGGAGTAGGATGAACGCCCTAGTCCCCTCAGCTAAAGAATTAACCGAAATAAAGGCGAATGTAAAGCAAAAACATACCTGCGCACGCACCTACTTATGTGGAAATGCTGTTGAATATCAATCTGAATTGTGAATCTTGCGTGTTGCGCCCGATGGGGCGCGTGAATCGGATTGTGATGGCTACCCGGCTGGACAGTATGTCGCTCCTACCGGAGCTTGAACTGTGGAGATTGTCGCATCAAGCGAAGCGAGAAATCTGTTGTTAGGGCAACAGCAGATTCCTCACCGCTGAAGCGGTTCGGAATGACAAGGGTGAGGAGATTTGGCGGCACGGCTAAAGCCGTGCCCTTCCACAAAATCCCCATGATAAATCGCAAACGGCGCAATTTAAGATGCACCACCCACGTGGAAAATGATCAAAAGCAGATTTCTCGCTGCGCTCGAAATGACAAAAACGGCGGAACGCAAATCGGCATAATGCAAATTGGCGTAATGCAAAAGAATCATGGTTTGCTATGCTGGCAAGCATGGCGAATTCGGTGCGAATCGAGACGGTTCCGGCGCGAAAGTTGGCGGCTGTGCGGCGGCAGGTGCGGATTGGCGAAGTGGCGCAAGCGTGGCGGCCTGCGCTGGACAAGGTTTGGGAATTTTTGCGGCAGACGCCCGGACTGCGGACCGACGGGCACAACATTTTTCTCTACCACCATCCAGAGAACCGCTCGTCTCCCATGAACTGTGATTTTGGCGTGGAGGTGACACGCGCGTTTGAGTGCCCGGGGCAGGCTATGGACAACCGCGAGGAACACAAGGTCTCTCCACTCCACAGTTCATCGTTATTGCGATGAACTGCTGCGGTCGAGATGACAATGAAGTGGAGATGGAATCCGCCATGACACGGAACCATTGACCACAGCGGCTAAAGCCGTCAGTAGTGGTGCTTTTCGGCATGGCTGAAGCCATGCCCTTCCACAAAGTCAACCCCCTTCGCTTCGCTCAGGGCAGGCTATGGACAACCGCGAGGAACACAAGGTCTCTCCACTGCGCAGTTCATCGCTATTGCGATGAACTGCTGCGGTCGAGATGACAGTGAGGTGGAGATGGAATCCGCCATGACACGGAACCATTGACCACAGCGGCTAAAGCCGTCAGTAGTGGTGCTTTTCGGCATGGCTGAAGCCATGCCCATCCACGGGCAAAAGCAAAACCTCTTCCACGGGCAAAGTCAAAATCCCCTTCAACTGCGCTCGGGGGAGCTTATGGGCATCTGCGAGGAACACAAGATCCCTCCACTGCGCAGATCATCCGCTTGCGCGGTGATCTGCTTCGGTCGGGATGACAGTGGGATTTTAATTTGGACGAGGGGTTGCTTTGGCTATCGCGAGAATAGCTCCGGTGAATAGGAGCGTGTCGGCGAAGTAGTTGATCCCTTCGACTTTGACGGCGGTGCTTGGGTCGAGCATCCCCGCGATCATAACTGGCACATAGATGAGGAGGAGCATTAGCAAGAGCCAACTGCCGAGCCAGGTGGCGGCGGTGCGCGCTTTTTGGTTGAGCAAGGCGCAGACGCCGGTGATGAAAAGGGCTGCGCCGGTTATGTAGTCAATGAGCACGCGCGCGGGGATCCAGGTGGCGAGTTGTTTTTCGAGTGGGACTCCGGGGAGCGCGGTTGGATGCAGAAAGTGCACGACGCCAAAAAATAAGAGGGCGAATGCGACCAGGATGCGGCCTATCACAATGAGCGTGGATTTTATTTGTACACCGCTGGCTTGCGTGCGCGGTCCCATTGCACTTGCGGCGAGGAGCCACGCGCCGCCGCCGAACGAACTTTCGCGGAAGACGATTGTCCAGGGAATTCGGCTGCCGTGCGACTGGAGGGCGCCGGGAAGATGGATCATGGCGACGAAGAGAAACATCATGAGTCCGAAGAGCAGCGCGGACCAGCGCAGGGCGATTTTGGTGGCGATGCTCAACGATGCGGCGATCAAGGCGAATCCGACGAAATAGGCCCAGAACAAATGCCAGGGCACGAATGCGGGCACTCCGTTCTGGATAAATTGCGCGCCGGAGAGATGCTCTGCGCCGAAGACCGCGAGCGGCACAGCGAAACACAAATTGGTTAGGGCGATGGCTTTGTCGAGGCCGCTGGCCTGGGCGATCTGATTTTTGGCGGCCAGGATGGCGATCAGAAAAAGAATGATAGCAGCGGCGCACATGGAGTTGGCGGTGCGAGAGACTTCGAAGAACGCGATAAGAATGGTGGAGTGCATCAATTCCCCGATCTGGCAAAAGCAGTTAGACGGAACATGCAAGAAAAAGGTAGCGGTTGCTGGATGGGGCATCCACGATATTTAGACGCCGATATTCATTCATCCTTTATTGAGTTAAAATCCGCAGTTCGCACTTGGCAGAAAGAAAAAGAGGTCCGTAATGATCACACGCCGCCGTTTTGTTCGGAACACTGGCATTGTCTCCGCTGCTCTTGCGCTAGCTCCGCAAACACGTTTGCTTTTTGCCCAGGCGAGCTCCGGCACCTATCGCAATCCGATTATGGGCGGCGACCATCCTGATGCCAGCCCTATCCGCGTTGGCGATGATTTTTATCTCACGCACTCCAGTTTTGACTACGCGCCGGGGCTACTTATCTGGCACTCGCGCGATTTGCTTAACTGGCGTCCGGTGGCGGCTGCGCTTCACCAATATCACGGAAGCGTATGGGCTCCTTATCTTTGTGAATATGACGGCCGGTTTTATATTTATTTCCCGGCCGACCAACGTCTCCGCGTGGTGCATGCTGACCATCCCACCGGGCCGTGGAGCGATCCAGTTGATCTCGGTATCAACGCCATTGATCCCGCGCACGTTGCTGAGAATGGCCGCCGCTTTCTCTACATGGCCGGAGGCCAAATGGCTGAATTGACCGCCGATGGACTCGCCGTGAAGGTTCCTCCGCGCATCGTGCTCCAGCCCTGGCCGCTTTCTAACACGCCGCGCATGGAATGCATCTGCCTGGAAGCTCCGAAGCTGCTTCAGCACAACGGCTACTTTTATTTGAACGTCGCTGAAGGCGGCACGGCGGGACCGGCGACGAGCCACTCTGTCATCAGCGCGCGCAGCCGTCACGCCGAGGGTCCGTGGGAGTTTTCGCCGCACAATCCGGTTGTGCGCACGCTTTCGCGCGACGATCGCTGGATGAGTGTGGGACACGGCCGGCTCGTTGATACTCCCGACGGCAAGTGGTATATGACCGTTCATTCTTATGAGAACGGCTATCGCACTCTGGGCCGCCAGCTGTTATTGCTGCCGGTGGAGTGGACCTCGGACGGATGGTTCCGGGTACCGGCGGGGACCAAGGCGGATTCCGCTATTCCAGTGCCCATTGCGGGCGGCGCGCAGCAACCGTTCCCTGATCCGTCAGATAATTTCGATAAGTCCGAACTCGGACTGCAATGGGGCTTCTGGCATGAGTACGACGCCTCCCGATTCACCGTAGGGAACAGCGCTCTCACGCTTGCCGCCCGCGGGAAGTCTGTTGCCGATACTTCGGTCTTGACGACAGCCATTGGCGGACACTCTTACACCGTCGAGATTGACGTTGAGATTGAACCCGGTTGCGAATCGGGTCTGCTTTTGTTTTACAACCCTGACCATGCCACCGGCATTGTGCTGAATTCTGATGGCATCGGCGCGCGGCTAGCGAACGCCTATGTCCCAAGCCACTATCAGAAGGGCACGACGCGAGCCACGTTGCGCGTTGTCAACGACCGGCAGGAAGTGGATTTCTATTTCCGCGTGCCCGGCAAAGGTTGGCAGCGCACGCTGGAGTCCGCGGAAATCTCAGGCATGCAGCACAACGTGCTGGGCGGATTCCTCGATGTGCGCCCGGCACTTTACGCCTGCGGCTCCGGCAAAGCCACGCTGCGCAACTTCCGCTATTGGCCGGATGTAAAAGTACCGGTATAGGCAAGCCGCTGCACAAAAAACCGGGAAATGCGTATCGGCGTTTATGACTTTAGATCGGACTACGCTGGCACACCCGAGGTTTCCTGACCGAGGTCAAAGCTGACGCAGGTATTTTTTTGTAAGCGGCTCGCTACATCCTGGACACACAGCTATAGACTCCAAAGTCCAAAATCCGCTAAGTTTGAATAGAGGATTTTATGGCTGAGACCCGCTCCACGATGCTTCCCTTGGGCACAACCGCGCCCAACTTTAATCTCCCTGATCCAAGCGGCAAGCTGCTATCACTGGGCGAATTCAAGAATGCGCCCGCGCTCCTGGTAGCGTTCATCTGCAATCATTGTCCATTTGTAAAACACATCCGGAAGGAATTTGCGGCTTTCGCGAAGGAATACCAGGCGCGAGGCGTGGGCGTTGTTGCTATCAGCTCGAATGATGCTGAGAACTATCCTGAAGACGGACCTGCGAAGATGGCCGATGAGATCAAGCAGGCAGGCTATACCTTCCCGTATCTCTACGACGAAAGCCAGGAAGTCGCCAAAGCTTACGGAGCAGCTTGCACGCCGGATTTTTATCTCTTTGACAGAAACCATCGTCTCGTTTATCGCGGACAGTTCGACGACAGCCGTCCTGGCAATGCGCGTCCGGTGACGGGCGCGGACATGCGCAGCGCTGTGGATGCGGTGTTAGCCGGGCAAGCGGTTCGCGCCGACCAAAAGCCCAGCGTGGGTTGCAACATCAAGTGGAAGCGTCCCAAAGGCGCTTGATTCACCGCTACCCTCTTGGGGACGACATGGGATTTGGATTGGGAGTCTTGTGACAGCGAGATTGAAGCAAAGTGTTTGCTCCCGCGATACGAATCGGGATTCCCGGTTGCCAGATTCTTAACTCATCTCGCTGCCCCGAGAAGCGGTATCCAGCAGGCTTTGTGCCTTGGCCACAATGCTCTCGCCCGCATTTTTTGAAACCAGGGCGGAGAATCCAAAGGATGCTACTTGTTCTTGGCCCAGGATATGTCCATGCGAGGTGAAAAGAATCAAATGCGCTGTTGGCAGGAGTTCCTTGATGGCCAAGCCAGCATCCAGTCCATTCATTACGGGCATTGCCAGATCAAGCACAACAATGTCGGGCTTAAACTCTTGTGCGTGCGTGATTGCTTCCCGGCCATTTGCCGCCTCGGCGCATACGCGCCAGCCTCTTACTTCGAACATACGCCGCAAACCCTGCCGGATAAGGGCGCTGTCGTCGGCAATGAGGATGCACTTCACATAACCCAGATTCCACCGTCAATCGCGTATGTTTCTACACTGTGCACCATCATTATTGCGCGTTATCCCCAAACTGGTAATCGGGTACTTACTGTACGCTAGCGTACCTATGTAATTCAAGCGTACCAAAAACGGCCAAGCGTACCGAGATTAGCCGACCGTACAATATAGTTCCCCGGAAAAGAGTAGAGTGGAAGGGTCTTCTCCCGCATTCTTCCGCCGCTAGCCTTGATTGGGTACGGTTCCTTGCGAAATTGAGACAGCGAAACCCGCTGTACATAAGGAGTCCGTATTGGTCAAAACCAATTCACGCCGAGATGGATTTGTCTCTACGCTGGCGTCAGGCGTTGATGGAAAATCACTCCATAACGAAATCCTTCTGGATTTGCCCCGCAAGGAGTGCGCCGTCGTATTCCCACACTTGAAACTAATTCCCATGCCAACGCATGCGGTTTTGAATGAAATGGGAGAACCAATTCAGCATGCCTATTTCATCAATAGCGGATTGGCTTCCGTTCTGAATGTGCTGTCCGATGGCAAGAGCGTGGAGGTTGGGCTGACCGGGAAGGAAGGTTTTGTCGGGCTGCCCGTGGTCGCGGGGTTAAATACGAGTGCCTCACGCGTAGTCATGCAAATTGCCGGCAGCGCATACAAGATCAGCGCTGCCAACCTCATTAAATCCCTGCGGGAATGTCCGACATTGGAAAAGAGCCTTCATCAGTTCACGCATCTTATGGGGATGCAAGGTTCGCATGTGGCGGCGTGCAACCGCGTGCATAACGTCGAGGAAAGACTGGCCCGCTGGTTGTTGATGAGCCAGGACCGCATCCAGAGTGATTATGTGCCGCTGACCCAGGAATTCCTCGCGCACATGCTGGGAACGCGCAGAGCAAGCGTTACCGTAGCTGCCGGCATTTTGCAAAAAGCCGGGCTCATTACCTACACGCGGGGAGCCGTAAGGATTATTGATAGGACCCAGTTGGAAGACTCATCTTGCGAGTGCTATTCAACGATGGTCCAGCAATCTAAGAATTGGGAAAACGAATCCCAATAACCACAGCGAAAGTCTTAAAGGTTGTGCGGTTTCGTACCGACAGCAAAAAAACTGCGCTATTAATATTTTCTTAGCCCTCCCCGGCGAGTTTGGGAAAGCTGTGAGCCCAGCCATGAGTACAAAATTTTCCGGAGAGTTTGGCGGCTTGCCAGCCCTCCCAGGCGTCCGCGTCGCTTTCTATTCTTCCTTGAATAGCGTGACGTGTCCGTTGTGCAACAATTCTCACGTAGCCCTATTGTCTGGCGATATCGTTTTCGCGGCGAAGATGGCTTGCGGTGATTTGGATAGCAACGAACAGAAGCTGGCAGCGTTCGTTTGTTCGCGCTCCCATCTGTTCTTTCTGCTGGAGAAAGATATCGTTCCGTCTAAACAAACAGATCATGCTGCGTAAAGAGCTTTTTGGCGGCACGCATTGGAATGAGCGTGCGCGGAAGAAGTAAGTTTGCCTATTTTCGCCCCAGCTCAGCGATGAGCACTTCTCTGCGTTCGAACGCGAGCTTCTCTGTGCGGTTTAGTAAGGCTGCGTATCCTGCAAAAGCGCAGCCCGCCAGTAAAAGCAGTATTATTCCCGCCAGCCAGAGATTTCCACGCTCGTGGCACAACCACACAATCAACGCAACCAGACCAAGAACCACTCCGCGAAGAGCGAAGCTGGCCAGGACTGTGACTTGTGCGGCGCGCTGCTGGCGGAACTTGCCGGGGTTCGCTTTTTTGGGGGAATAAATAGAAAACATGTTGCCCGCCGAGAAATCAACTGGCAGGACGAACAGCGCCGCGACCAGAGTAAGAAGAGTTACAGATATTAGCGGTCGCTGGTATAACAGGCACACTCCCAACCAAATGACGAATAGATCAACGACAAACACGAAAGTGTGGGCCAGATTTTTTGCGATCAGCACATCCCGTATGCGAACGGGTGCCGCGAAAAAGAACTGTACGCCTCCGCCGGTGTCTCCGCCGAAGGTGTTGTAACTCAGATTGGTGAGCAACAACAGTGCGTAGGCCGCGCCTACGGGAAACACCAGGCTAGGGGAGCGGGCGAAAAATCCCGCGTGATTGCCCGTTCCTTGAACCCGAAAGAAGACGAGCATAATGAGCGGGACGGCCAGCGTGAACAGCAACGGACCGCTTCGCGCAAGGTACCGGACTTCTTTTTCGAAGGTGGCGGCGATTGCGCCCGGCGCTCCCAGCACGTTCCATCCTGCGCGCGCCGTTTGTTTTCGCTTTGCGGTTTTTGATTTCTCATGGCCGCCAGTCTCGCTGAGGTTCTCGCCCCGATATTGCGCGCGAAAGCGTACGCTCAACAGCCAAAACACGACTGCCGCATAGCCTGACAATAAGAGGAATGAGGCGAGCGCCACAGGCCACTGGAGATCTTTCATGCGCGAGATGGCATTGGCCGATGCTCCGGGCGGAAAAAATTGCTGCGAGGTAGAAAGCCGGCTGGCGATTCTGGCTACTTCAATTCTGGCGCCGTGGCCGTAATGATTGGCGAGCGGTCCGATAAATTGAATGCTCATGAACAGCAGGAAGAATAAAACGCCGATGATTTCGCGGGTGCGCCGCTGTACCAGCCATTTCTCCACCCAAACAAAAATCATTTGGGTGAGCAGTAGATTGAACAAACCGAAGATAAACAGGACCACCGCGGCCCAGGGCAGAAGCGCGGGGGCGGCAACGCCCACTCCAACGGTCAGGCCCAGAAGCCAAAATCCGCCAACAAAGCTAGCTGGATCGAGCAACCCGTAAAAGATGCGAACTAAAAAATAGGAACGGTAGCTGAGCGGGAAGCGCAGCAAATAGGAAGAGTCGGGGCTTTCGCTGAACGCCGAAGCCATGATCGGAAAGATTTGCCAGAATAACAATATGGGCCAGAGGAGAAACGCCAGCCATTCGGCATGTCCGCGTTTGATGAAGTACCCCGCCGCTATGCCGTAACCAATTGCACCACCCCCGGCGAGCAGCGCAAAGAGGAGCCCGACCAAGATGCGCGAGAGTAGTTCCAGACGGCCGCGAACGGTCTGCAGCGAATGGCGGAACATCTGCCAGCGCATGGCCGCCAGGGCCGAGAGGCGGTCCGTTTGGAGGAAACTCTCAGTAGAGCTTGATGTTTGCATACTGTCCAGGATATGCGTCCGCTTGCAGGCATCTGCCAGAGACATGAAACCGATCAAACCGCGACCGTTCAGAGTATCCCAGTTTGCGCTCGCCCGGCGTTCATTTCTCAGCGTTCATGGCAATTGCCGGTTTCAAATTTCAAAAAGACACGATTCGTATGCTTCCCGGTGGTTGGGAAATAGTCAACGCGAAGCAGTCCGTGACAGCATGGCATCCACCGGCCTGCTGAGCCGATTCAGGATGAACTGGGGCGCGAGGCGGCTCATTAGCTTCAGAATATTGCTCGGGCCGGGGCGGATTTCCAAGCGATCTTTTTTCAGGCCTTCGAGCGCAACGCCGACCATTTTGACGACATCCATCATGCGGACCGTGCGCACATCCTCGGTATGAAAATCCGTGGCGAACAAAGAGGTCCGAGTGAATGGAGGCGCCAGTTCAAAAACTTTGATCCCGGTGTTCTTGAGCTGGACGCGCAGGGATTGCGTAAAAGAATGCACGCCAGCCTTGGTGGCGGAATAGATTGGCGCGATGGGAAGAGGAACAAAAGCGAGCCCTGAGGAGACGTTCACGATGGCGGCGTTTTCTTGCGCCTTCAACTGGGGCAGGAATGTAACCACCATCCGCACAGGCCCGATGAGGTTAATTTCAATTTCGCGACCAATGTCCTCGGGGACGCGCTGCGCGTTTTGGAGGTTGATCTCCCGCATGATTCCCGCGTTGTTGACTAATATATTCAGCTTGGGAAATTCCTTGACGACCACATCGAAGAGGCGACGGATTGCTTCGGGATCGCTGACGTCGCTTTGAAGCGCGTGGATCCCAGGAAGTTTTTCGCGAGCATCGTCAAGCTTGCGCTGGCTGCGTCCCGTGATGATCACGGTATTGCCGCACTTTAAGAGTTGTGATGCCAGCTCGAATCCGATACCGCTTGTGCCGCCGGTGATTAAAATCGTGTTACCGGAGAGTCTCATGAGTTGACCTGCTTTTAACTCTTACGCCTTAATGCAGGTTTAACCCAGAGCCCCGAAGCGCGATGGAAGCCCTAAATTCTTAAACCGAATGGCGTCAAGAATCCGATCAGGCAGAATTCCGGACAATGTAGCAAAAAGCCTGGCATCTTTTCCCGCCTGATAACGGCTTCGAGGCTTTCTTGCGGTCAGCGCGTGGAGGACCGCATGAGCTACGACATCGGGGGAACTGCCGTGCATCTCCCGTGCATAAGCATGGCGGGCAAAACTTTTTAGCATACTCCCGTACCGCGCCGCGCCCTTCTCAGGAAGATCGCTAATGACCTTTTCAATGTTGCCCAGCGTTTTTTTCACGGCGGGAGTTTTGATCGCGCCCGGCTCGACGTTGCAAACATGGATCCCGAAGGGATGCAGCTCCAGCCGCAGCGTGTCGCTCAGCAGGCTGAACGCGCTCTTGCTGGCATTCAGCAAGCCGCCGAAGGGGATAGCGATGTGAACGCCAACCGAAGTGATATTCACGATGCGGCCGCGCGCTTCGCGGATCAAGGGAAGAAACGCCTGAGTGACGGCGATTTGCCCAAATACATTGACGTCAAATATCTCCCGTAGGTCTTCCTGGGTTGCATATTCAACCGGGCGCGCCATGCCAATACCGGCGACATTGACCAATCCATCCAGACCGCGGCCTTCGAGTTGCGATGCGACTTGTTGTGCGGCGGTGATGACGGTGAATCGCTCCTGCACATCGAGGAGGACGGGCGTAAGCCCGGCGCGGTTCTGCGACCGTAACCTCTCCGCGTCCTCGGCCTTGCGGACGGTTGCGAAGACATGCCATCCCGCATGGAGCATTTGCGTGACGCAACTCTCTCCGATGCCACTCGAGGCGCCAGTAATGACCGCCGTTTTCTTGATCACGTTGTTCATGGGCAAGCTCCTTTAGGTAAGAGATGAATGGGGCGGTGGTGGAGATTCCAGCCTTTCGGGAAGAGAAAATATTTTGGGCAATTTATCGCCGCTGAAAGTGGAAAGCCTTAGAGGGGTCTCTACCGGAAACTATCTAAATGAGCCGTTAACCAAGCCAGGAGAGTTCTTCTTGTGCACTCTGCGAACCGCCGACAATCCGCAAGAAGATTTGTTCGAGGGTGAGTTTTTGGCCGGAGGACAAATCATCTCCGCCGTCATTTACCGCCGCTGCCTGCGCTTGCACGCCGGCTCGAAGTTCCTCCAGCGAACCCTGCGCTACGAGGCGACCTTTGTGAATGATGGCTACGTGGCTGCAAAGCCGCTCAACAATCTCAAGCACATGTGACGTGAGAAAAATCGTTGCGCCATGCGAAATCATGCGTTGCAGCATTGCCTTCAACGTTCCGGAGGCGACTGCGTCCACGCCTTCAAAGGGTTCATCGAGAAAGAGGACTTTGGGTCCGTGAATTACCGCCGCGGCCATGGCGATCTTTTTCTGCATTCCATGCGAGTAATCCATGACAAGCTTTTTGGGATTGTCGGCGAGTTGCATAAAGTCGAGCAGTTCCGCTGCCCGGTGGGAAGCAGTTTCGCGGTCAAGGCCATACATGCGGCCGACGAAATTTAAATATTCAGAGCCGGTGAGGCGTCCGAAGAGCGCCATGTCCTCAGGTACGACGCCAATTTGACGCTTTACTTCAATGGGGTGTTGATTCAAACCGAAGTCCAGAATGCGAATGCTGCCGGAAGTGGGCGCGAGCAAGCCGGTGAGCATTTTGATGGTGGTGGATTTTCCCGCGCCGTTAGGGCCGAGAAAACCGAAGAACTGGCCAGCTTCGACGCGAAGGTTTACATCCTGCACTGCAATAAATTCTCCGAAACGCCGGCTGAGCGATTCGGTCGAGATTGCAGGCTGATTCATGGGTGCACTTTAGCATAGCGCAAGGATTGATCACGATGCGCTTCCGCGGTGAATCCAGGTTTAAAGGAAGCCGGTTACGGTCACAGAATACTCATTAGTGCGCCGCTGACGCAGATGCGACATCACCAGGGAGCGTAATGCCTAATGTTCCGGCGTTGCTGGCATTCCGGTCGTAAATCCCAGTGCGGAGAAAAGCTTCGCCGGCAGGAACATCAATCTCTTTATGGATCTGAAGTCCAACCCGCTGCATGAAGGCATAGACTTTGGGCTTCAGCAGCACATCACTGTCCTGCGTCACCATGTTCAAGGGCTTGCCGTCGGCGTCATAGGCAACCACGATCAACTCAAGGCTGCCGCGGCGGACGCCGTCAGCCCCGAGTTGCAGTTTCAAATCATCCAGGTCAACGGCAAAATCCACTGCGTAGCGCGTGACGGGTTTTTTCAGATCAACGTTGCCGCCCTCAATGGGCGCGTCCGCCGCGGGCTGGGGATTCACCGGCAGCACGCGCACCTTATAGAGAATCTGTGAAAAGTCAGGCATGCCGAAGCCTACCAGCGGCAGCAGCGGATCAATGGTTGGCTTCTGGTCGGCGGCGACCTGAAGAGCCTTGGCGTCTTCCGCATAATATCCGCGACGGTAGGAAAGCTTGTAGCCGCCTTTTGCGAGCTTTACTTGGATGCGACGAAACTTGCTGTCCATCCGCTTGTTGGTTGGCGTGTAAGTGATCGTGTAGTAGTGGGAGCCGTCATTGACCGCATTACTCACGGCGGACGCCAGTCCATTTGTATTGAAGAAGGCCTGGCCGCCGGTATCGCGGGCGAGCTTCATCATCGAGAGCTGATCTGAACCGCGCTCAGTGTTTCCCTCTTCGATTGATGGCGGGTGCAAGAGGTTGGCATCGTACCTGGAGTCAGCGTTCAACCCTTGTGCCGCAATCGGGTAAACAGCTACTTGATCGGCGGTGAGTACATCGGCAGTCTGCTGGATGGCTTCTTGAAACTGGCGGGGCATGTTCGCTTCTGGGAATACATTGATGGGAAAAGAGCCGGACACCCATATTACGTTCTTGCGCCCTGGAATGTTGGAGAGGTAGCGCGCCAATTGTTGAAAAGCTTGCAAAGTGATTCGGACGCGCGTGTCGGTCAAATAGGCCAAATTTTCTGACTGGAACTCTTTTAGAGCGCCAATGGCTTGCGGCGAAGCTTGATTCATAGCCATGACGTTGAGGATCTCTTTGTCAGTGTCTTTCTGAAAGGCAGTAGGATTTAGCCTCGAATACTGCGGATTATTCTTAGCCTTCTTGGCATTAAGCGCCGCCAGCAGCTCTGAAGAATCCGCGGAGATTCCTTTGACCATGCGTAACCGTGAACCCAGTGTAAAAACACCAAGGCGCGTGCCGGGCGGAAGGTTCTCGAGATATTTCAGCATCTGCTTGTGAACAAATACCTGGTCGCGGGGCTCGGTATTGAGTGAATCGAGCAAAAGCACGTTGACGGAGTCGGCGGTTTTGGTGGTGGGGAAGTTAGTGTAAACTCCCGCGGGCATGGGTGGTAATTTCACCTGTGTGGGCTGTGCTCCTTTGTGCTCTTCGAAAAACGAGATCTTCTGCGGCTTGCCATCTTCAAGGACTTGAAAGTCTTGTTTGCGCAGGCTTGTGGCCGGATCGCCCTTTCCCTTGGTCACTACGACGTCCACCAATACAACTCGTACTTTGGACTGGAAGGTAGGCTGGTTATTGGTGACGTTAGCGGCACCACCTGGCGCTTGGACGTTGTCTCCAATGCTCTGGGAGCAAAGAGAAATAACCGCGAGCGGTGCAAGAAAAAACAGAAGGCAACAGCGGCGTAACAACATTCAGAAACTCCAGGAACAGGAGCGCCGGACGAAAACTGTTCCGTATTAATGTCCCTATATTACTTGGCGCGAGCCTTGTTGCATAACCGCATTTCTATGAGGGCATGGAACATTGCAGGGATCCTTCGCTTCGCTCAGGATGGCAATTTTCGGTGATTGAGAAGACGCGTAGTTCGACTGAAAAAAAGCAGCGCGGACAGGAGCGTCCGCGCTACAGGATTACTTAAACCGTGTCTATAGCGGGAACGTTGATTCCGAGAGCCGTTGCCAGGGCGATCTGGTGGTCTTGCTCCTGCACTAGAATTTCGCGGATGTGTTCGGCGATGGCGTATTCGCCGAGGGCGTCACACTGCTTTACGCGTTCGCGGTAATTGCGGATGGTTTCATTTTCGTTGTCGAGGTCAAAGCGCAGCATCTCTTCGGCTTTCTCGGACGTCTTCACCGGTTTGGGGACAACGCTGGGCATCCCGCCGAGATAGTCAATCTGGTTGGAAAGAATAATGGCGTGCTGCAATTCTTCGCCCGCGTGTTTTTCCAGTTCCCCGGCGATGCTCATATAAGCAGCGCCCTTGAGCACCTGCGAGTAAACCACATAAGCAATGATTGCCTGATATTCCCGGGACAAATCTTCGTTCAAGAGCTTAACCAAATCTTTGCGCGTTACAGCCGCGTTGCCGTCACCGTTCTTCGTCATGTCTTTCTCCTATGCACAACCTTTAAATTTACTAAATCCTCAGAGCTTTGGATATACGGGCAGGTCTGTAGTAGGTTTCTGCTTGCCCTAGTGAGTTTTTCAACCCTGATATTCACCGCACCGAACTACGTGGCGAGGGCATCGAAAACCTTATAACGACAAATACTAAGGAGGTCCTATGCACGTCATCATCGGAGCCACCGGCCATACCGGCAGCGTCGTCACAAACAAACTTCTTGCCAATGGAAAAAAGGTACGCGTGGTTGGAAGAAATGCCGATCACCTCGCATCATTCACAAAAAAAGGAGCCGAGCCGTTTGTCGGGAATGTCACCGACAAAAATGCCATGAGCAAAGCGTTCGCAGGAGCGCAGGCCGTGTATCTGATGTTCCCGCCGGATCCAACTATCAACGACTACGACGCCTACGCCAAACAAATTACTGAAGCTTTTGCTTCCGCGATCGAACAGAACCATGTGAAGTACGCGGTTTCGCTCAGCAGTGTCGGCGCCGACCGGCCCGACAAAACGGGACCTATCGTCGGCCTGCATAACCTGGAAGAACACCTCAATCGAATCGCCGGCCTCAATGCGTTGCATATTCGGGCAGGCTATTTTATGGAGAACACACTGGGACAAGCCGATGCCATCGCGCAGATGGGATCCGTCGCTGGCCCGTTCCGTCCTGAACTCAAATTTCCGCTGATAGCGGCGCGCGATATCGGCGAGTTTGCGGGCGACGCGATGTCGCGGCTCGATTTTGCCGGTCGGCAGATTCACGAGCTGCAAGGGCAACGCGATTCAAGCTACGCCGAGATCACTGCGATCATTGGAAAAGCCATTGGCAAACCCGAACTCAAATATATGAAGCTTACTTCTGAGCAGTTCCGTGGAGCGTTGCAGAGCATGGGAATGTCAGAGAATTCCGCGCGCCTGTTGGTGGAAATGGCGGACTCGATGGATGCGGGATACATCAAGCCGCTCGACGCGCGGTCGCCGCGCAACACTACGCCCACATCTTATGAAACGTGGGTGAGGGAAAGCTTTTTGCCGGTTTACCAAAACAAGCGGCAAGCCGCGTAAGTTGTTGGAGGCACGATATTAGGGGCGAGCGTTTCGCGCTCGTCCCTATAATTCTTGCGGGGCTGGATATAATTAAGAGTAACTTGCGAACACCGGTTCTGCGGTGCGCGGAAAGTGCGGTGCACGAATTTGGCCTCTCCTTTCACAGATGTTCCCACTGCAATCGAAGAAATTCGCGCCGGACGAATGATCGTCGTGGTAGATGATGAAGACCGCGAAAATGAAGGCGATCTGACGCTGGCTGCGGAAAAGGTGACGCCGGAAGCCATCAACTTTATGGCGACGCATGGCCGTGGACTGGTTTGCCTCACCATGACGCCGGAGCGGTTGGAGCACCTGCGAATTGCGCCCATGACCGCCGAGAATACTTCGAACTACGGTACGGCGTTCTGCGAGGCGATTGACGCGCGCGAGGGCGTCACCACGGGAATCTCCGCGTACGACCGGGCGCACACCATTAAGGTGGCCATTGATTCTGCGACGCGGGCCGCGGACCTGGCGCGTCCGGGACACGTTTTCCCTCTGCGGGCGAAAAAAGGCGGAGTGCTGGTGCGCGCGGGACAGACGGAAGCGTCGGTGGATTTAGCGCGGCTGGCGGGGCTGATTCCCGCGGGAATCATTTGTGAAATCATGCGGGAAGATGGAACGATGGCGCGCGTTCCGGATCTGATTGAGTTTTGCAAATTGCATGACATGAAAATGCTGACGGTGGCGGAGCTGATTCGCTATCGCATGCAGCATGAACGGTATGTGCGCCGCATCGGCGAAGCTTTGGTGGAAACCAAGTACGGGGAGTTCCGGCTCATTGCTTATACGAGTGATATTGATAATGAATCGCACCTGGCGCTGGTGCGCGGCGATGTGGAAGACGGAGCGGAGCCTGTGCTGGTCCGCATGCACGCGCACTGCCTGATGGGAGATGTTTTTGGTTCCACGGGGTGTACCTGCAATGCCATTCTGGAAGGTTCCATGCAGGCCATTTCACGCGAAGGGCGAGGCGCGCTCATTTATTTGCACCAGACTTCCAAGGGATTCTCCGTGGAGAAAGTGGCCGACCATAATGCGCTGGCATTCCACCGCGACCGCGCGCAGCGGGCCGGTGGCGAAGAGCGCCAGGTGCGGCGCGAAACGGGCATCGGCGCGCAGATTCTTTCCGACTTGAATCTGCGCCGGATCCGCGTGCTTACCAACCATCCACACCGCAAGGTGCCGGGGCTCGAAGGATTCGGAATCGAAATTGTGGAGCAGGTGCCGCTTGCGGCGGAAGTGGAACGGAAGTCGTAGCCCTACTTTTCCGCGAGCGTAGTCGAGTCATCATTGCGAAGTTCATCCGCTTTGAATTCCGGGAGCAGAGACGCTCCGGCGGTTTCACCGACAATCAATAAACTTGGCGCGGGGAGCGCGGGCGCGTTGCGGAGTATGCCGAGCGTCGTCTGATAAGCCAATTCCTCCGGCAGCGATATTTTGGAGATGAGAATGCACGGCGTGGTTTCGTTCAGTCCCGCTTGCATCAAGCCTTCCGCGATATTCGCATGATGACCGGGCATATAAACCACGATTGTGGTATGTGGAGAAACCAGACTGCGCCAGTCGGGGCCGGGCTTGCCGGGCGCGTGATGGGCGCTGACCAGTAAAACTTGCTCGACGGAGCGCCGGTCTGTCAGGGCGATTCCCGCCGCGGCTGCTGCCGCGACGGCAGACGTGATGCCGGGTACAATTTCAAATTCGACGCCCGCATTTTTCAGCGCTTCAATTTCTTCCCCAGCGCGGCCGAATAAAAGTGGGTCGCCGCTCTTCAGCCGCACGACCGCGTTTCCTTCCAGGGCGAGAGTGACGAGCAGGGAATTGATTTCCGCCTGCGTGATGCATTTTGTCCCGCAGCGCTTTCCGACGTTGGTAACGCGAGCGGAGGGAGGAACGAGGGCAAGCACCTCGGGCGAAATCAAAGCGTCGTGCAACACGACATCGGCGCAGCGAAGCCTATGGATGGCGCGCATAGTCAGCAATTCCGGGTCTCCCGGACCTGCGCCAACGAGGTAGACTTTGCCTTTCAATTTGCCTCCGATAAAAATCTAATGCCCTCGCGCTTAAATTACCGATCTGCCTTGCCGCGCTTCGTCTGCTGATTAGAAGACGAAGGTCGTCATGGCGTAGGGATAGTTATAGGATTTCCCCGGCGTCGCATTATTCAGAAACGTTCCTGGAAAAATGCGTCCGTAGCCACCGCCGAACTGAAATTGGCGCGACAAATTGTAGGACAGCTCGCCATCCAGTTCCTGGCCAACGAACCTGCCTGCTGCTCCGGAAGCCACGCGCGCAACAACCACGCTGGCCGCGTTGTAGAGCGCATCGTGTGTGTCAGCGAGCCACCAGGCGTCGTATCGTCCGACCGCCGCCCATTTTTTCGCGGGCTTAATCTCCAGGCTGGCGCGGGCGTTGCGGATATTCTTCCACCCTACCTGGTCGTCCATGCCGTACTTGTCATGACCGGTCGGATAGAGTTGGTCAAAGGTGCCTCTGTGACCATCTGTTGGATTGTCATCTCCGGAGGCGTAGTTATATTCGAGCGAGGCCCTGGGATGAAAGTGAGTAGTGGAGATCGTGCGTCCCACTACCCAGTGGCCAGCCCATGCGCCAATCGAGTCAGTGCCCAAGGACCCGGCTTGGCGGTCCATTTCCATGCCGTAGTCCCAGCCTGAAGGGAGCTTACCGACCCAACGCAGACCCACAGTCCCAAAGTTCGAAATGCCCGGTTGGCCAAGTTCGGTGGTGAGGCCGGAGCTGCGGCGCCATAAGAAATATGGTTCGACGGTTGCTCGGGGCACAAGCTTAGTCATCCCGCCATACGCGCCATAGAGATAATTCCCATTGGCGCTTCTGTCGAATTGGCCGTCAACGGCGTTGACGACCGAGGCCGCAAACAAATCCAACCGGTAGCCGTCACGGCGGTATGTGCCGCGAAGCGCGTCAAAACTGCGTGCTGTGTTCACCCAATTCACATTTCCTATCAGGCGCTCGTCACCGAAGGCGAGTTCCTGCCGTCCGGCGCGAAATCCAATCGTCTTCTTTTCCACGTCGCCGATTTCAACATAGCCCAGACGCAAGTCCATTGTGTCCTGGTATGGCGGAGCGGGCGGGTTCTGGTTTTTCCAGAACGCGCGCGCATCTTGCGCCTGGAAGCCGAACTTGAGCCAGCTTACGGGCGCGATAATCATGTTGAGGCGAAGGCGGCTAAGGAGATAGGCGTCTTCATTGTTGGCCTTGAATCCGCCCCCGATGAATCCTTCGGCCCGGCCGCGATACTCTCCACTAAAACGGAGCCATTTGGGTAGCTCGTTATTCAGTTCATCCGACGACAAAAGGCTTGTCTGACTTACGGGCGCTTGTTGGGCGGTGAGGTTCGCCGCGGTAATCACCAGCAATAATGCAACGCACAGTCGAGAGAAAAAGAGTTTCATGTCGGGGTCCTCGTTTGTTCCAGATTTATCCAATGTGGCTTTGTCTGTTTTTCTGGCGTTTATTGGGGTACTGCGGTCGCTTGAGCAAACGCCACCTCAGATTCGACGGGAATGATTTCCTTTTCGAGCACTTTTTGGCTGGAGGCGGCTTGTTTGCTGCCATAGGTCGCGTAGAGCGCGGCGGCGGTAAAGAAGACTCCAGCGATAATGTTGCCGATAGTGACTGGTATTTGGTTCCAGAGGAACCAGTTGCGGATGGAAATGGGAGCGCCGAACATCATTCCCACTGGGATGACGAACATGTTGACGATCGAGTGTTCAAAGCCCTGCGCGAAAAAGACCGTAATCGGCAGCCACATGGCCACGATCTTACCGATCGTGGAACGGGAAATCAGCACGAACAGCGCGCCGATAGTGACCATCCAGTTGCAGAGAATTCCTTTTGTCATTGCCGTGGCCCAGCCTTTGTAACCGAGCGCCATATAGCCCAGGGTTTTCTTCTGGGCAATCGTTTTCAACATTTCGCCGACGGGGCCGTTGCCGGTCGCGCCGCAGTTTGTCACCGTTAGATAAAAGAGGAAGGCATAAAAGACGCAGCCCACAAGATTGCCAAAGTAAACCCATGTCCAATTGCGCAGGAGTTTGGTGAAAGAGACTTCGCCGGCCATAAGGCCCGCGAGCAGCACGGCGAAATTACCCGTGGCCAGCTCAAGCCCCAGCAGCACCAGCATGACGAACCCGGCAGGAAACAAGATTGCGCCCACAATCGGCGGCAGGCCTTGCGCGGTTACAACGATAGCCATGGAGGTTCCAAAGCCCAGGAACACGCCGGATAGCATTCCTCGTATCAGCATGTCGGTGATGCTCAGGGTGGACTTTTTTTTCGCGACAACTACAGTTTCGTGCATGAGTGTTTGCGGATTTACGTAGTCCATTTTGTGTGTCCCTTCTTCGAATGAAGTTGCGAGCAATCTTTTATCACGCTGCGTTGTTACTGACTGTTCGCGGATGACGCATTCCAAACGACGCCGTTGGCATGGTCCAGACACGTGGCTGGCATTTCGTTCTTTGTCGCGGGCTGACTGGGCACCGCGAGAAATACAATTCCGTCACTGATGCGGGATTGAAATGTCTCAATGCAATGTTCCGCGCTGAGGGCGTTGGCGCCTTTGCCGGTTTCAAGATCGAACTTCCAGGCGTGCAGCGGGCAAACAATGGTGGTGCCGGAGAGGATGCCATCGGCCAGCGGGCCATTTTTGTGCGGGCAATGATTGGCGATGGCAAGGACGCGCTCGCCGAGATTAAACACGGCGATCTCCTGGTCGCCGAGCACGACGACGCGGCCCTCCCGTAAAGGCAAGTCCTGGAAGCGGGCGATGGCGGTCCAAACCGTTTCACAAGTCTCCTGGTTCATATCAGCACCTCTTCTTGTTCCAGCGGCTTAATTTGTAAGAATTGCGTAGGGTGGTTAAGGGTTTCGCGTTCCAGCCATGCGTCGTACGAATGGTCTTTGGATTTGCGCAGGCGGCCCAGCAAATCCTGCTTCACGACGCTGGTTGCATATACGGTTTCTTTTCGCACTTTCTCAATGCCCAGGCGCTCGACAAAATCGTAGGTGCGCTCCAGATAATTCGCGCTTTCGCGGTAGTACTGGAAGAACACACCAGCCGCTTCGAGCGCCTGTTCGGTGGTTTCCACTGTGATCAGCAAGTCGGCTTTGCGCACTTTTTTCCCGGCAGCGCCGCCTACCACGACTTGCCAGCTTCCTTCCTGCCCGACAAGGCCAATGTCCTTGACCGTTGCTTCCGCGCAATTGCGGGGGCAGCCTACAACGCCCATTTTTAGTTTGTGCGGGGTAAAGAGATTTTCAAAGCGGCGTTCCAGTTCAATGCCGGCGTTGGTGGAATCCTGTACGCCAAAGCGGCAGAACTCAGTTCCCACGCAGGTTTTCACCATGCGAACGCCTTTGGTGTAGGCCTGCCCGGAAGGCATTCCCAAGTCCGCCCAAACTTTTGGCAGGTCTGCTTTCTTGATTCCCAACAGATCAATACGCTGGCTGCCGGTGACCTTCACCATTGGCACGTGGTATTTGTCAGCGACGTCGGCGATACGGCGCAACTCAGCGGCTGAAGTTACCCCGCCGCGCATGCGCGGGATGACGGAGAATGTTCCATCTTTCTGGATGTTGGCGTGGACGCGGTCATTGATGAAGCGAGCGGAGCGGTCTTCTTTGTGATCGCCGCACCAGAGCATGTCAAGCATGTAACTCAAAGCGGGCTTGCAGACTTCGCAGCCTGCGCCGTTGCCGTAGATTTCAAGGACCTCCTGTACGGATTTCAATTGCTGGCTGCGCAGGATTTCGCGAAGATTTTCCTCGGCGAAAGGAACGCACTTGCACAGGACTTTTTTGGTTTCTTCTTCGAACTCCGGCGCAACCGCCTTCAGCAATTGCTGGCAAAGCGCCGTGCAACTACCGCAACCGGACGAAGCGCGGGTGCATTCCTTGAGTTGCGCCAGCGTGCTTACGCCTTTGTCATGGATCGCGTGAATAATGGTTCCCTTGGTCACGCCCATGCAGCCGCAGACGGTTTCGCCGTCCTGCATCTGGGCCACGTCGAGGCCCACGTCGGCTGAGGCTTCGGGAAAAAGCAGTTGCCGCCGCATGGAGGTGAGGTCAGTTTGCGAACGCAGCCATTCCATGTAGCGGTGGCTGTCGGAGGTGTCGCCCACCAGGATCACTCCTGCCAGCCTGCCGTTTTTTAAAGTCAGTTTTTTGTAAATGCCCTGCGAAGGATCTTCATAGCGGACCATTTCACCGCCGTCGGCTTTTTCGTTGAAATCGCCGGCGGAAAATACGTCCACGCCCATAATTTTGAGCTTGGAAGCGAGGATGGTGCCTTGATAAGTCGGCCCTTTGTTGCCGGTAATTGTGGCGGCAAGAACTTTGCCTTGGTCGAGCAGCGGCGCGACCAGACCGTAGCAGACGCCATTGTGCTGCACGCATTCCCCGACGGCGAAAATGTCAGGGTGCGAGGTTTCCATGTAATCGTTGACGACGATGCCGCGCTTTATCTCAAGCCCTGCCTTGTGGCCGAGCTCGACATTGGGACGAATGCCAGCGGCCACGACAACCAGATCGGCGGGAATGCTGCCGCCGCCTTTGAACTGAACGCGTTCTACCTTTCCGTTTCCCAGCACCGCCGTGGTGGAAAGGCCGAGAAGAACGGTGATTCCGAGCGAATTCATTTTGGTTGCAAGGTAATTGCCGCCGATAGGATCAAGCTGCCGTTCCATCAATGTGTCCATTAAGTGGACGACGGTTACGTCGCAACCCTGTACTTGCAGGCCGCGCGCGGCTTCCAGTCCGAGCAACCCACCGCCAATGACCACGGCCTTTAGTCCGGGCCGCGCTCGTTCTAACAATGAGCGAGTGTCATCGAGGTTGCGGAATACAAACACGCCGTCCTTCATTACGTCTTCAATGGAAGGAATGATGGGAATGCTGCCGGTTGCCAGCAAGAGCTTGTCAAAGGAGGTGACGCTGCCATCGTCTCCGGTCACGGTTTTTGCAACAGGATCGATATCCACGATCCGGACACCCAGTTTCAGGTCAATCTTGTTTTGCTCGTACCAATCGCGTCCATTGAGCACGATGTCATCGGGGGACTTTTCACCCGCAAGCACCGAAGATAAAAGGATGCGGTTGTAATTGACATGTGTTTCATCGCCAAAGATCGTGATGTTGAATTTGGGGGCATGGCGCAGAATCTGTTCCACGCAGGCAACTCCAGCCATTCCATTCCCAACTACCACCAGTTTCTTCGCGGCAGCGTTGTTGGGAGATTCGCGTTCTGTAAGAGGCAATGACATGCTGTCTCCTGGGCCAAATCAGCAAGCGCACAAAAAATGCGCAGCATTTTTGGAATCACAATCTGTTACGGGGATACGGCCTGGTATCCGCAGGACTGAATCGCGGAACGTCTTGGTTTGGGCCTCGACCGGGAGGCGGCAGGTGCTCAGTTTTGGGAAGGGCCGCCGCGTCGGTTGGCTGCGGTACTCCCTTTGCAGTTCAAGATTTAGCGGAAAGGGCGGGGGAGTGGAAATTAAAAAAATCTTTGAGCGGGATAATCAGGAATTGGAGCGCGTATGTGCTTGACAATAGACCTCATCAGCGGGCTGCTTGCAAATGGACTTCATTGTTCCGTATGACCCCAATCATTATTTTGAATTTGTCTTAGCCGATTTTTGCTGTAGTACATAGAAGCAATATTCATCTTTGGATGACATCTTTGGAGGCCAGCTTTGAGTAGTTCGCCACCGCGTTTACCGGTGAGAAAAGAAGGACTCTTTCCCGTATTTCTCAAGCTTGCGGGAAAGCGATGCCTAATCGTCGGCGCAGGGAAAACGGCGGAACAGAAGGTCCCGGCGTTGTTGGCATCGGGCGCCACCGTGAGCATTGTGGCGCCGGTGGCCACACCAAAAATCCAGAGCTGGGTGCGCGATGAAAAAATATTCTGGATAAAACGGCGGTTTGATAGCCATGATTTGGATGGGATGTTCATGGCGGTGGTCGCTACTTCCTCAAAGACCGTGAACCGCGCGGTCTTTCAGGAAGCGCAGCGGCACAACATTCTGTGCAACGTCGTGCATGATCGCGGCTTTTGCGATTTCTACTATCCGGCCGTGGTGAGGCGTGGGCCGCTGCAGATCGCGATTTCGACTGCTGGACACAGCGGCGCGCTCGCTCAGCGTTTACGCGAGGAGTTGGAAAACCAGTTTGGCCCTGAATGGGAAGGTTGGCTGGCGTGGCTGGGAGAGGCGCGCAAATCACTTTATGACGATCCTCTTTCGCCTCGCCGGCGGCGGACCATGCTGCACAAGCTGGCCGCGCGAAAAAATCAGGAAGAATTTTTCCGCCGCTTCGGAATCAAATGACAGCAGGCGGGCGGTGAGTTCGCCGGGCGTGCGGGGCGTCGTTTGGTTCTGCGGCTTCAGTTACTGGTGTAAACTCATCGAAGTATTTCATCCAAAGAATGAATTCGCGCGCGCCGGGTTTGACTCCTTCATCTCCGCGATCTCGTCATGGACACGCCGTTACCGCCAGCTTTCTCGGCTGGACGCTGGACGCGTTTGATTTTTTCGTCGTTATCTTCCTGATGCAGACGCTGGCCGACCAGTTTCACGTCCAGAAAAGCCAGATTGTCGTGACCCTTGCCTATACCCTCGCGATGCGGCCTGTGGGCGCGGTTGTTTTCGGTTTGCTCGCCGACCGTTACGGACGCCGCAAACCGCTGATGGCGAATGTAATTTTCTTCTCGGTCATCGAATTGCTTTGCGGCTTCGCTCCCAACTACACAGTGTTTCTGATCTTGCGTGCTGTCTACGGAATCGGCATGGGCGGGGAGTGGGGCGTGGGGGCGTCGCTGGCGATGGAAGCGGCCCCAGGGAAGCGCCGCGGTATTTTTTCCGGAATTCTGCAGAGTGGATATTCCATCGGATACCTGTTGGCCGCGCTGGCCGCGCGGTTCGTGCTACCCGCGTGGGGCTGGCGTGCCATGTTCTGGGTGGGAGGCATTCCCGCGCTGCTTGCGCTTTATGTCCGCATGAGCGTGCCGGAATCAGAAGCATGGAAGCAGCATCGCTCGCCAACAGTCGGCGGCATTGTGCAGGCTGCGGCGAAGCATTGGAAACTTTTCGGATACCTGATGCTGTTGATGACGCTCATGATGTTTCTTTCGCATGGCACGCAGGACCTCTATCCGGACTTCCTTAGCACGACCCATCATCTCAAAGCAGCCGTCGTCTCCAATGTAGCGATGCTTTACAACGTTGGCGCGGTCCTGGGATCTATTGCCTTCGGATATTTTTCCGAAAGTATGGGCAGGCGGCGAAGCATGATCGCAGCTCTGGTGCTCTCACTGCTGGTCATTCCCGTTTGGGCTTTTGGCGGGAGCTTGTCGATTCTGGCGGCTGGAGCCTTCCTGATGCAGGTCGGCGTGCAGGGAGCCTGGGGAATTATCCCCGCGCATCTCAATGAACTCTCCCCCGATGCGGTACGCGGTCTGGTGCCGGGATTCGCTTATCAATTGGGAATTCTGTTTGCCGCGCCCGTGAACACGATTGAGTTCACCCTGCAAAAACATTTGGGATATGCCTGGGCGTTGTCTGCTTTTGAGACGACGAACATCGTTCTGCTTATTATCGTGGTCGCGCTGGGCGTTGAAAGGAAGGGCAGGGAATTCCTTGTCAGCCCCGCATCGCCGAAGTGAAGAACTATTATTTTTGCGCCGCTTGCGGAAAATATCGAAACGCTGGATATTAGAGAGGATAGGACGCATCCAAGGATTATGGCGAAATATCTGATTACTGGAGTTGCCGGGTTTATCGGTTCCGCGCTGGCCCGCGCGGTCCTCGCGCAGGGCGATGAAGTCGGTGGAATTGACAATTTCTCCACGGGAAGAAAGGAAAACATCGCGGAGATTCTCGATGATATTGACTTTCAAAAGGCGGACTTACTCGACCTGGATGCGATGAAGAAAGCTTGCCGAGGCGTGGATTATGTTTTGCATCAGGCGGCAATCCCCTCGGTGCCCAGGTCTGTTCGCAATCCGATTGAATGCAACCAAGCGATTGTTGATGGGACTCTGAATGTGCTGGTAGCGGCCCGGGATGCTGGGGCAAAGCGTGTCGTATATGCGGCTTCGTCTTCTGTATATGGGGATTCGCCCACGATGCCGAAGAGTGAAGACATGATCCCCGATCCGATTTCTCCATATGCAGTAGCAAAACTCGCCGGAGAATACTATATGACCGCGTTCTACCGATGCTACGGACTGGAAACAGTTTCGTTGCGGTATTTCAATATTTTTGGGCCCCGCCAGGATTCCAATTCTCCCTACTCGGGCGTGCTCGCCAAATTTATTACGCAAATGTTAGCGAAAGAGCAGCCCACGATTCACGGCGATGGTGAGCAAAGTCGCGATTTTACTTTTGTGGAAAATGCAGTTGCGGCCAATATATTGGCGTGTCGATCTTCCGCGACTGAGACTGCAGGGCGCGTTTTTAATATAGCCACCGGTCGGCGAACCAGCCTGAACGAGATGTTTAAGATCCTGAAAAAGCTGACTGACTATGCGGGCGATGTGAAATATGGGCCGGACCGCGAAGGGGACGTCCGGCATTCGCTCGCTGATCTGTCCCGCGCCGAGCGACATCTCCGATACCGTCCGGAAGTAAACTTTGAAGAAGGCCTACGCAGGACCGTGGATTGGTATGCACAAAAAGAAAGCCTCGCCATCAGCTAGATCCGTTACCAATGTGGTGATCGGTCTGCCAGTTTCATCTCATAAGCTGATAGATTAAATTCGAGCGCGTGCGGGATGCGCGTTTGCTGAATATTTTGGCTTGCGCGCGGACGAGTCTTCGTGGCAAGAACTCGCAGTACTGGACAGGATGAATGACCATGAGCCGACAACGTGCACTGGTGACCGGCGGCGCTGGATTTTTAGGCTCCCATCTTTGCGACGTGCTGCTTTCAGAGGGATATTCCGTGCTGGTGCTGGACAACCTGCTGACCGGCAGGGAGACCAACCTTCATCATCTGCGGCGTGATCCCCATTTTGAATTCAAGAATATTGATATTAATGAGCCTTTCGATTGTGGGCCTGTGGATTACATCTTTCATTTCGCCTGTCCCGCGAGTCCGGTTGACTATATGGAGCACGGCATTGCTACGTTGAAGGTCGGATCACACGGCACGCTGCATGCTCTGGAAATGGCGCGTAAGTACAATGCAAAATATCTGATCTCTTCGACCTCTGAGTGCTACGGCGATCCGCTCGAACATCCGCAGAAGGAAAGTTATTGGGGCCATGTGAATCCGATTGGCCCGCGCTCCGTGTATGACGAATCGAAGCGCTTCGCGGAGGCGCTTACCATGGCCTACCATCGCTATCACAAAGTGGACACGCGAATCGTGCGTATCTTCAATACCTACGGGCCGCGCATGCAATTAAATGATGGACGCGTCGTCCCTAACTTTATGAAGCAGGCTATTCGCGGGGAAGATCTAACCGTGTACGGCGACGGCAGCCAAACGCGCAGCTTCTGTTATGTGAGCGATGAGATTGATGGTTTTCTGCGGCTGGCGAAGTCTTCCGAACGCAACCCAGTCAATATAGGAAATCCTAATGAATTCACGATTCTGGAGTGCGCGCGTGAAGTCATCAAGGTAGCTGGTTCGAAAAGTAAAATTCGCTACGAGCCCTTGCCGACCGACGATCCAAAACAGCGCCAGCCGGATATCACCAAGGCTAGAAAATTACTCAACTGGGAACCGAAGATCCAATTAGAAGAAGGACTGAAACTTTCGCTCGATTATTTCCGCAAAGCGGTTTCGGAAGAGTAGCCTCGTTGACTGATTTCGAATGATCGTCCGGCTAGGCCAAAATTCCCGATTGCGCTGCGTAGTCGACCAACTGTTTCACCTGAGCCTTCTGTGCTGGAGTTTTTAAGAACAGCTCCACGCCCATACCAAAGCCAGGGTGCATGGTCTGTACCCTGCCTTGCACGCGAAGCTTTAAGGTTTTCGTGTGCACCACGATTTCCAGCAAAGTGCCTGCGGGAAAGGGAGCGGTGGACTCGACATAACATCCGTCGGTGCTGATATCGCTCAGCGTGCAGCGATTGGGCACGGCGCTTCCTTCGTAGTACACCTCAGCCCCCAATTGGCAAGTGTGGCGCATCTTGATGCGCCGGTCCGAGGCGGAAGCCTGCAGCAGTCCCAAGCCAAAGCGTTTCGTTTCAGGTTCGGTCTGCGTTTGGGGTGTTGGGGCCTCTGGCGCACTTTCCAACATGCGATTGGACTGCAACCACTCGGTGAGTACTTTGCGCGACGCCTGCGGCACGTTGGCGAAACGAAGTCCTACTCGTCCAACGGAATCCTGCCATACCACTTCCCCGGCGATGTTGACTACGGAGACCTGCCCGGGAAGGGAAAATTGAAAGTACACCCTGCAGGTTGCAGGTACGATTTTTTCGGATTGGATGCGGACGCCGGTTTCGCTGAGGTCGAGCAAAGTGGCGGGTGCGTTCTCCACGCTGGCGTAAGCTATGGCAGCCTTCTTGTTCAAGCGAACGCGTTTGTTGGAGCGCTTTTCGCGGCGCATAAGGCCGCGGGCCGCGCGCAAACTGTCGCGTGCTGTTTCCACGGACAACGGTTTATACAATACGAAATTGCAGCCTGCCGAAAAAAGTGAGCGCACATTATTGCGCGCGTCAATGAGAGCGATAATCTGTGCCGTCTTATTATGTGAAGTCTTGCGGATGTTGGCGGTAAATTGCAGGGCCGCGGCTTCATCGCTGAAATCAATCAAGACAATGTCGAACGGCTGGCTCGCCAGCTGGGATGCCGCTCCCAACAGGTCCTCGCAAACCTGCGGAACGATTTCCATTTCCTTCAAGACCGCTGTAAGTGTTGGAGCGGATTGCTCATCCACACAGACGGTGAGGGATGTCAGGGCCATGCTTTGGATGTTATGGCCCGTTCGTAAGTCGAACAAGTTACTCCGGTGACCGCCCCCCCTATCACTTACGAGGGCATCGGTTACTTCCGTCATCTATGGCTGGAGCGGTGGAAGGCGATATGTTCACTGTGCAACAGCAATGTGCGGCAGGTGGGAATGGGCCTAAACGTATTCCTCTTCCGCATCATCATTATCGGGCAAGCCTCGAGAATTCATGCCATCAAAAATAAGCACGAGTTTTGTCGTATTCGGTTCAGTGACAATGTTTGCGGCCTTATGCGTACTGCCCGCTGCCCTCGCGAAGGACGCGGAAAGTTCTTTGCTGGCGACGGCTGCCGCGCTGTTCTCCATGGGTGCATTGGTAATTGCTGCTGGTGTTTATCTGAAGGCGCGTGTTCTGCAGGCTCAAGCCCCGCGTCCGGAGGCTCCTGCTGGACCGAACCCCGCACAGCGTGGAGGCTGCGAGCTTTGTGGCAAGGAAGCTCCGGTGGTTCGTTGCAAGGTGCACCAACTGGATTTGTGCGGTGTCTGTCTGGCTCGGCATTACGACAACCGTTCTTGTACGTATATTCCCAGCGCCAATAAAAGCGTCGGCAAACCAGCCCGGGCGATGGCGGCGAAAAACCGCGGTTTCTAGAACACGCCTTTGGTTTTTAGCTGCCAAAGTGACCAGAGTTTTTTCCCCCGATTACGTTACGTAAGTCCAATCCGGCATGGTGCCACTTTGGTACTTTGACGCTCTCTAATCCTCTACTTACGATTGCTCACTGACGCAGTTGTTTGGCAGAGGTCTATTCGTCCGGCTTGGTTCGGACGATGGGTTTGACAATCAGATTCACCGCCAGGAATGGCGCAAGTTAAGAGAAGTGAAGCTAGGACCAATGATGATGGACGATCAATGCGCTTCGCGTAAGCCCTTCCCCCGCAAAAAAACCGCACTCGTGCGCGGCGTGAACGGGTTCTCAATGGTGGAATTGCTGATTGTGATGACGGTGGGGCTCATCGTTACTGCCATCGGGTTTATCACGCTTGCGCCTGCGATGAAGCAGATCCGAGTGTCTAATGCGTATAACACGACCCTCGCAACCATCCGGCAGGCGAGGGAAATGGCGGTTTCTAATAGAGACATCTACACGGTGACGCTTAGCAATGCGGCAGTGCCGAGCACTCTTATCATAAGCGACACGAACCCGGTGAATCCGCACGTCGTCGAGACTGTGAAACTTCCCAACGATGTCAGTTTTGACAACGAGCCTGGGATCCCGAACACGGTCCTAACGTCGCCAGACAATTTTGGAACCGGCGCGCAGGCCATCGATTTCGCCCAGCCACCAGCGACACAATCAAACGTGATCTATTTTTATCCTGATGGCGCGGCCCGCGACGCCAATAGCAATCTCAACAATGGCGTCGTGTATATCGCCCGCCCTGGAGAGTTGATGAGTTCCCACGCGATCAGTCTGTGGGGTGCAACCGGAAGGTTGCGTGGCTGGCGCTTGATATACAAAAGTGGCGTGCTTACTTGGAGCCAAATGTAATGAATACGCGAACAACCAATTTGCGAAAGATTGAAGGCCGGCAACAAGCGGGCTTCACGCTCATCGAAGTGATGATCTCGATCGTTGTGTTAACCGTCGGCTTACTGTCGCTTCTCGCCACCGTGGGAGTTGGAATTGCGGCAACGCAAACCACCAAAGCGGACTTCACCGCGAAACAGTTAGCGGAACAAGCGGTCGAAAGTATTTACACGGCGCGCGATACCGCGAATATTCAGTGGCAGCAGATTCAGAACAGCGGCACCGGAGAAGTGCCGGATGGAATTTTCGTCCCTGGATTCAACCCTGTTCTTCAGGCGGGTCCTGACGGTATTTTTGGCACCGCGGACGATACCGGCGCGCAGGTCATTGAAAGCCCTGGACCGGACGGAATTTATGGCACTGCGGACGATATAAAGTCCAGCTTAAAGGGCTACACCCGAAAGATTCTTATCCAGAACACGGACCCCAAGGGAACGAATCTCGGCAGCAATCTGCGGTGGCTGGAGATCACGGTTCAATATTCCGTTGCCCAGTCTAAGTCGCCCAAGCAGTACGTTCTCCAGGGATACATCTCCTCCTATCGGTAAAGGCAATCATGCGAAAATCATCCATTTCGAAATGCGGTTTTACACTGGTTGAACTGCTAATAGCCATGAGCGTGGGCCTTGTGGTATTGGCCACGGCGGTCAGCCTGTACACCAGCGCGGTGAACGCCAGTTGGCAGGTTTCGCAAAACGCGGAACTGCAACAAGATAGCCGCGCCGCCTTTGACTTGCTCACCCAAGACATCAGCCTGGCTGGCGCGGGTATGCCCTCTGGAGGATTTGCTCTGGCGTCGGGAGGAGCCGCCGCACCAAATTTCGGTTGTGACGTGACCAGTGGCACGTGCCACCTCGGAGCGAGCAACAATGCCGCGATCAATTTCCCGACTCAAACCGGAAACGCTGCCATCAATTACCTGTATGGGGTGGTTCCGGGCTGTGGTCTGGGACCTACCATCAATGGATCGGGCCCGTCCGACACGATCACGGTGGACTACAGCGATTCCGTGCTTTTGCTATCGGATTACCAGGTACAGTTCAACAACGCAAACGGGACCTCAATCACATTCGTCTTACCGAATCCGGCACCCAATCCACAGGATCAGGCAGTCAATAACACGGCGGTGGGACTGCAAAAGGGCGATTTGGTTTTATTTAATTACCAGTCAACCTATGCATTGGCGGAAGTGACCGCGGCGGTTCCCGCTGGAGCTGGCCCTTACACGGTTTCATTTGCCGATCCGGATCTCATGAAGGTCAATCAAACCGCAGCTACCAGTAACTCTTTGAAGCAACTGGTAGCAGCTTGTGTTGCCGGTTTGAATTGTACGATTGGCGCACCTCCCGCGGGAAAACAGGTTGGGGCGACCGCGACTCGCATCTTTGTGATCAGTTACTACATAGACAAAACCGGCACTTCGCCAAGGCTTATGCGCCAGGTAAGCGCGCAGGCCCCCGTGCCCGTGGCGGACAATATACAAAACCTGAATTTTACGTACGCAACATATGACGCCTCTGGGAATTATAGCGGCGCGCCGGTTTGCGCCCCTCCCGATCCCAGCCAAATCCGGAACATCAACCTGACGCATTTGACGCTGCGCAGTCAGGCTATCGCTGGCAAGAGTGGATATCAGGGGATGGACATGCAAACGTCCGTCAGTGCGCGAAACCTGAGTTTTACAGAACGGTATTCGTCAATTACGAACTAGTAAGAAGCTTCTGATTGCACCAGGTCCCTTGAGGGGACGGAGGTTGGGACAGATGGGAAATATGATGCGTAAAGGCCAGCAAAACTCGCGGGGATTCACGCTGATTGCGGCGTTGCTCTTGCTGATGCTGCTGTCAGCCTTGTCGGTGGGCCTGTTTATGATGGTCAACACCGAACAAAGAGTCGGCAATAACAACATCCAGAACAGCATTGCGCAGCGGACCGCTGAAGGCGGGATCGAAAAGATGACGTCGGATATTGCTAACACGTTCTTTTCGATACAGAATCCTCAGCCCTCGGACATTTCGGGTCTTGATACGCTCAATCCTGACGCGAACACATATGTTGGCTACACTCTGACGCCCGATACCAAGCCGAATCCTGCTGACCCCACTCATCCGCTCCCGAACACGGGCTGGAACGTGGTCCAATCCGGAGAATTTAAAGGTCTCTTCGCCCAGACGTGGGACATAACGCTGACCTCCGTTGCCCAGACGTCGGGCGGCCAGCAGGCCGCAATGAGCCGCCGTGTGCAACAGGTCTTGATTCCAGTGTTTCAGTTCGGTGGTTTTTGCAATGGAGATTGTGGTTTTTTCCGGAACCCCAATTACGATTTCAATGGCCGCTTTCATACCAACGGCGATTTGTACCTCGGTGCCGCTAATACCGCGACGGTGACGTTTCACGACAAAGTCGAAGCTTATGGAGATGTGATTCGAACTGTGCTGCCGAATGGCACCGACGCAACTCCGACCGCAGCCAATGACAGTGGTACGGTTCAGATTCCTACCGCGAGCAATGGATGCGATGGCGCTAAACCAGCTTGCGTAGCCCTGTCCAATACTGCCACAGGGCGGTGGGGCAGCATCTTAGGGGGACCCGGATCTGCCTATAACAATGGCAATCCTTCCTGGCAGACGATCTCCGAGAGCAAATACGCCGGCTATCTCATTAACGGCAATTACAATAATAGCAACAGCAATTACAGTACTGGCCAGGGAACGGGCGCGGAGTTCCTGGATCTTCCCTTCGTGAACAGCACCTCCGCGAACACGCTTAACCTTCAGCACGAGATCATTCAGAAACCAGACCTGACGGAAGATCCGGCCAGCGGTGTCGGCCCCTACCGTTTGTACAACCAGGCGCAGATTCGCGTGCTGCTTGTGGATGATCCCGCTCAGCTTGATGGGGGAGTTGGCGACCCGGAAAACGTGCGCCTGGCGAATTGGAAGAATCCGTCGAGCGGACTTGATTACAGTTGCGGCGTCCCCGTCACGGGGGCGGCAACGAGCATGTATTTTGCTACTGCTTCGACGCACGTGCCCACAGGCACAAGCAAGACCGACACCTTGAGCGCGGATTGGGGCCAGGCTCCATTCAATCCCGCAAGCACAAGTTTGCTTACGCTGGTGCCAAATACGACTTCTACTCCCTCGGGAATTTATGATGCGCCGTTGAATACAACCTCTGCGGGCGCGACGCCACCGGCTGCGGCTGCTGCAATTACCACTTGCGATAGTACGACTACGAATGTAACGACGCCTGACGGCGCGACCATAGCTGCCGGGACGTGCATTGCTGCTTATCCCTACTATCATGAGCCAACCCTGTCCATGGCGGACAAGAATGGCTACAGCTCGTGGAACCTGACAGACGGCTGGTTGCGCGTCGAGGCTTATGAAAATGGCGCATGGACTCCGGTAACGCAAGAGTGGCTTGGATTGGGATTTGCGCGGGATACCACCGTCCCGGGTACGACCGTTTCGGGTGTACGTGTCACGAATGACGTCAATCCCAATGCAATCCTGCTTCTTCAGGAACCTGCGGATCGCAATGGAACAGGAACCTTGGATGCAACCGGTAAAGCTGGATCCGCAGCTTGTACAGCTGTTAAAACTGGTAACCCGAAGAAGACCACAAGCTACACCTGTACGGAACCTACCGTCCCGGAACTGCGAGAGGATACGCTCGTGAGCGCTACGAATTGGATATATGGCGTGAGTGCGTGCGGCGCGACCCCGAGCTACACGCAGTTCAACTGGTACCCGATTAATTTTTATGATTCGCGAGAAGGCGAAAGTTGGGATGTAAACAATGGGCTTACCACCGCGAGCACCAATGGCGTAATGAATGCGGTTGAAATTGACGTGGGCAACCTAAAGAAGTGGCTGACAGGCGGCATTGGCAGCACTGGCAACCAGATCAGTTCGCTGGCCGAGAATGGCTACGTGCTGTATTTCTCCGACCGCCGCGGCATGTTGACGACATCCGGAAATGACGCCGGTAATTACGGATTTGAAGACACCATCAATCTAAGCAAGAGCGGAGTGCCCGATGGAAGCCCGGAACCGGTTCCACCGGCGAAGACTCTTTCGCCTGAGGATGTGAATGAAGACGGGACGCTCGATACTTATGGGGCCAAGAATCTCGGTCTCGGTTTCGGATATTACACCGGTACCACATCGGTGAACAGCAAGATCAACTCGAATCCACTGAATCCGTACGTGCGTGTTCCAGGGGTTGCAAACCTTGTTCCGCGCAAGAACTGGGTCAGCGGCGCACGGCACGTTCTTAAGCTCGTGGACGGCTACCTGGGACAGGTGCCGACGCCAGGATTTACCGTCGCATCCGAGAACCCTGTTTATGTTCAGGGCGATTTCAATTCCAAACCTGGAGACACGGCATTCACCACCGGAGTGAATATGGCGAATGAAGCAGCCTCTTCGGTTGTTGCGGACGCGGTCACGCTGCTCTCGAATGCCTGGTTGGATTCCGCAAGCTTCACCACTGCCCAAAACTCACAGGCGAATACCGCCGCCGATACGTATTACAGGCTTGCTATTGGAGCGGGGAAGAACATGAACTTCCAAAACCTTAGCGACCTTCCTGCTGGCAGCGCCAACTACGGCACGGATGGCGGTATGGGTAATTTCCTGCGGCTGATGGAGGATTGGTGTGGCCAGGGAAACTGCACCCTCAAGAACCTCTACTATAAAGGTTCGATGGTGAGTCTGTTTAACTCAACTTACGCGACGGGGCCCTTCAAGTGCTGCGCTATCGTTTACAACCCGCCGGCGCGTAACTTCTCGTTTGACACGCTGTTTACGACGCCTGCGGGATTGCCGCCGGCAACACCGATGTTCCGCGACGTGGACAATTTGAGTTCACGCCAACTCTTTACGCAGCGGATCAACGCAACCAACTAGAAAACCTGAGTGGTTTTCACTATCCCCGGTCCAAACTATTGGATCGGGGTTTTGTTTTTTGCGTGTTCGTTGCACTGGCACCGTGCGAGACACTAGTTGGGAGGCAACGCCATCCACCATTTATGATGGAAGCGAGTCGCACGCGGTGATCACGAAACGTGCCGGCGAAATCACATGTCCATTACCACATTATTCTTCGACATCGGCGGAGTGCTGCTTACCAATGCCTGGGACCATGCCGAGCGGGAGCAGGCACTGGCACGCTTCAAAGTTGATCTAAACGAATTTCAGCCGCTTCATCAGGAAGTGGTGTCGGAATTTGAGCGTGGGGAAATCACCCTGGACCAATATCTTGATCGCACCGTGTTTTTCCGGCCGCGGACGTTTTCTGCTGAAGAGTTCAAGAGCTGCATGTTTTCTCTGTCGCAGCCGCTTTCTGGCCGGCTCGAATTGGCCGGAAACCTGGCGGAGTCAGGGAAGTATTTCATGGGAACCATTAACAATGAGTCGCGAGAATTGAATTCCTATCGCATTCACACTTTTTCACTGAAAGAACTGTTTCGCGTGTTTGTCAGCTCTTGCTATGTCGGTTTGCGAAAGCCGGATGAGAGCATATATCGTTGCGCGCTGGAGTTGACGCAGCGCGTTCCGGAGGAGTGTTGCTTTATTGATGATCGTGAGGAGAATTTGGAACCGGCGGCGAAGCTTGGAATGCGGGTGATTAAGGCGCGGAGCACAGAGCAGATAAAGGAAGAGTTGGGGAAGATGGGTGTGAATGCGTGAAAACGTCGCCGAAATGAATGCGAGGGTTAATCGCTACTCCCTCAGCTGCTAAAGCCCCAGTTGTTGAGGTTACTTAGGCGGCATGACTGGAAGGTCGTGCCCTCCCCGAGATCAATTTGTGTGAAAGGCTTCCACAGAACTCTGATTCAGTCCAAAGGCAGGTT
>DASXFN010000058.1:0-8827 GCA_036489565.1 Terriglobales bacterium | reverse complement strand
TTCATCAATTTCATCGTGACGCTTCGGAAAGATCAGAAAGCGGATTCGCGTTAGCCATTCTTTAAGCATTAGCAATTCCCTACCCTTGCTGAAGCACCAGCGCAATGGCCGTGGAGAGCCGGTCCCAATTCTCCATTTCATCTTCCAGATGTTTCTTGCCTGATTTGGTCAAGGAATAAAACTTGGCCCGACGATTGTTTTCTGATGGCCCCCACTCCGAGTTGACCCAGCCTTTGTACTCCAGCCGATGCAACGCGGGATAAAGTGATCCCTGGCCAATTTGCAGCGCATCCTCCGAAACCTGCTGAATGCGCTGCGCAATTCCCCATCCATGCATGGGCTCAACAGCGAGTGTTTTCAGCACAAGCAAGTCCAACGTGCCTTGAAGCAAATCTGTAGAAGGTTGCGTCATTTACCCCTAGATATCCGACAAGAATGGCCTTATTCTTGTCGGATGTCAAGGGGTACGTGGAAATATGCGATGCAGCGATTCGATTTTAGCTATTGGAAACGTGTGACCACTGCGGGCATGTTCGCAGGCCTCACGGCCGGAGTTGGACTGGCGATGATCCTCGTATTCAGCAGGCACGATCCGTTTATTGGTTTGAATGCCGGCTTTGTTGCACTATGCGTGAACGTCGCCGTTACCGTGCTGATAAGCGTTTCTATTCCCGCCCAACAAAACGGACTTGAGAAACAGGCCTACCACGTTGCGGCGAGCAACATGCGTCAGGCTGGATGATGGCTCGACATTTTGTTGGGTAGGCCGTTTCTCACCGCCGTGGTTTGTGAAGGCCCAAAATAGGTGATTCAAAATGAGGGGCCGCTAATGTGTTGCTCCTCATTATTGTTCGGGAGATACCGAACCAGGCAATGATTCGGAAACCGGCTGATCGCCATACTTCGAACATTAATGACAAGGGAAATTGGTGGAGGCGGCGGGAGTCGAACCCGCGTCCGAAAAGGTTACTGGTCAAGAGACTGTTGCGCACCCCGTCGCTATCCGGACCGAAGCCATTAGCGACGACCAGAGGTGGGCCAGCGCCAGTCTCTGTTTCTGATTTATCCTCGGATACCCACCCTTCGAAACGCGCGAAGGGTGGGACGGCCTCAGCTTTTTCGATTTCGACTTAAAAGCAAATGTCAGATCGAGAAGACGGTAGCCAGCTCCGCACGGAAGAAGGCTGTATTGAGTACATCTCATTTACGCGTACGCGGATCCTGGGTGGGATTGACGTACGTGGTCGATGACGGACCGTAGCCGGTGATATGTACTACGACAGCTTCGTCCCCAGTCTCCGCAAAGTGGTTTCTGCCCGACGGCTCAGTATAAAAACTGCCGGGAGGAAGAGCTTTTAGTTTTGTTTCGTCAAATTTGTCACCGTATCCGATATGCCAGGTTCCAGAGATGACGGTGGCGACCCGATCATCCTGATGAGAATGTGCCGCGATCTGAGTGTGGGCCGGCACGCGCAGCATGATCGTGTACATGCCAGCCTTATCCGGATCGCCTTTCAGTACCACAGTTTCTATTCCGGTAATGCCCGAGCTGCCTGTGCCTGGATTGCCTTGCTCTGGGAACACATACTCGCCTGGAGTGAGACGTTTTTCACGCGGATCTGAAGCATCAGTTGCAGCCGGTGAAGCTGATGATTGTGGGGAATCAAGAAAGGTTCGAATCAGGTTTACGGTATAAGTGGGCCTCTCTTCCATCAGCCAATGCCCGGCGCCGGGGACTACCGCCTCCTGAACGTTGGTCGCTACGTCGCGCATGATCGCGGCCTGCAATGGGCCGAAAGATTTTTCTCCGCCGACTGCCAGCACAGGCATGGTCAACGTCTTGCGTTGAAAAATGTGATTGTCGGCGGCATCCTGAGAAAATGCTGTGAATTGGGCGAAGCCGGCCCGCATACCTCCTGGTTGCGCATAGGTTGCAGCGAAGAAATTTCGAGTGGCTTCGTCAGGTTTGGACGGATCCGCGGTAAAGTCATTCCATATGCGATCAAGGTAGATGCGTTCGCGACCCGCGACAAGGCGTTCGGCGTCGGGTCCATGAAAATTGAAATGCCAAACTCCGGGGTTCAAAAGAATCTCATTCCAAGGCCCGATCCCGGGAATAGGCGCGTCCATCACCACCAGGCGCTCGACTTTGTCCGAATACATCGAGGCGTATGCGTATGCGATCATGTTGCCGATATCGTGCGCGACGACGAAGGTGCGGTCGTACCCCAGTGCAATTACAACGGCGCGCATGTCCTTGGCTTCGGTTTTCTTGTCGTATCCACCTGCTGGTTTTGAGGAACGCCCGATTCCACGAAGGTCCGGCACCACGACCGTATGATCCTTCATAAGATCAATGGCCAGCGGCGCCCACGAATCGCTGTTCTCGGCGTATCCGTGAAGCAGAAGTACGGTAGGCCCGGTGCCTCCCCAGCGCACAAAAATGTCTGCTCCCTCGGGAGTGTGAATAGTCTTCGCGTGGAAAGAAGAAGGCAACGTGGATTGTGCCTGGCAAGAAATCACTGCTAAAGCAAGGACAACGAGACGGAAAAAATGTCGAGTCATACATCCTCTTGGCGCAAGGTTTCCTGCGTCATTTTGTGATTGTATTTCTGCGTGTAAGGAATTTTGGTGGAGGCGGCGGGAGTCGAACCCGCGTCCGAAAAGGTTACTGGTCAAGAGACTACATGCTTATTCACGTTCATGCCCCGGGCGTTGGTCGCCTTGCGGCGATTCCCCCAGGACGTTCGCGGTCTCCGCTCAGAACGGACAAGAAACGGATACCGCTAGCCTGAAAGCTTAGCCTCCCTCCCCAGACGTAGAAGAGAAGAGCAGCCCTCTGTGTGACGCTCGCTCACCGCCCAAGGGCGAAGCGGTGGAAAGCGGCTGCCTAATTAATTAGGCTGCGTATGCCATTTGTTGATTGGCAATTATCATTTTCCACGCGATTACGGGTGTGTGGACCCCGGCATGCCTCTTGGCCGCAAGCATCTCCGTCGAAGCCGTGACGCCCCCACTGGTGGGATTGGCCGTTAAAGAACTACCTCCAGAGTAGGAACACGCAGCCCAGAAGTCAAATAGTGAGATGATCGACGTCGCTCGCAGGTTCCGAGTCTGGGGCTAGGTGACAAGAATTCTATTTGACATTCTATTCCATTGTATTTATTCTTTATATGCTTAATTCTCGGCGAGGCATTCTATGAAACAGGCGGACAGAATTCGTACCTACGCTACAGAAAGATATGTGATGCCGGCACGTGGGCAGCGCGAAAAGCGATTCACGATTAGAACCGGCGACGTCGTTCGGGAGATGAAACTGGTTGGTGGGCGCACTCCAGCGGTTTGCAGCGCTCTCAAGACGAAAGAATTTCTCCAAGAGAATGCACTGCGCCTGATTTCAAGAACCGGTCCGGAGTCCGGCCAGAGCACGACTGTCACATATACCTATGAGTTCGTCGATCCGGGGAAAGACAGCAAGACATTGGATCGGCAGGATGCATGGAGCCGGTTGCGAGGAGCACTGAAGGATGTTTTCGCGGAGTTGGGGGGAGGCGAAAATTATCTTCGAAATGAACGGGCCAACTTCTACGGTCCGGGGAAAGACAGATGAGCCGGATTTATTGGGATACGATGCTCTTTATTTACTGGCTGGAAGCAAATCCGGATTTTGGAAAGAGGGTGGATGCTATCTGGTCGCGAATGCAGGAACGCAATGACCAGCTCATCACCGGAGCGTTGGCCCTGGGTGAGGTGTTGGCCGGTGCCTACAAACGGGGGGCCGATAAACAACGCATCCAAGATGTGAAAGCGGCATTTGAGAGCACAGTCTCGGAGGTGATCCCCTTCACTGCCGAGACCGCCGATTTATTTGGACAGATCAAGGGTTCCTTGAAAATACCCTCTGCCGATGCGATCCATCTGGCCTGTGCAGCCTCTGCTAATACAGACCTATTTTTAACCAACGACAAAACCCTAGTTGGCAAGTTTGTGCCGGGAATTCAATTTATCGTGTCGTTCGATACGCCGTTGTTCTGATTTGGAAGCCCTCAAAAATCCGCCAGCTCCGGCACGCTGAAAAATGGAATGCGCGTGGGCGCGGCGTCGCCGAGGCCGTGGAGTCCTCCTAAGTACACCATGTGTTGGCCGTATTTTTTATTGATCTTGTCCATGGTCGTGCTCACTACTTCCCTTTTTTCATCGTCGAAAAAATCCAGAGTGTGGAACTTGTCAGGGATTAGATCGTAGAGCCACACTCCGACGTGCACAGGGGCGTGGGAAGGGCAATCATTCCAGAGTTCGCGAAAGTGGTCCTGCAAAGTCATGGTGTCATGGCAGGCGTGAATATTTCTGTGGGCGTTCCAGCCGGAGGGGATATTGCTGTTCTGTATTTCTTTTCCCCAGTGCGTAAAAGCAATGGTAATTCCGATACCACGCGCCCATAAATTAAGGCGGCGCAATTTGATGGCGGCATTGCTTAACAGCTTCAATCCCACCAGGTAAGCCTGTTCGCGGGTCCGGTATTTTGGGGCCAGCACGTGCTGTTTGCCAATGCTTCTGCGCGGAGCTTCAGCTTTTTCTTTCCAGTCTTCCCCTTGCAGCCAGTACCACATGGTCTCGCCCAGCACGCTGCCCCAGATGGCGCGCATTTGTGGCGAGGTCAGCTTGCAAAGCTGTTCGACCGAAGTAACGCCGTGATTATTCAGGCGTTTTTCCATCGCGTGACTAATGCCCACCACGTCGCGCAGCTTCATGCAGTGCAGAGCGTGGGGCAAGTCTTTCTTAAGCAAAATCGTTAAACCGTCGGGCTTGCAAAGATCGGCGGCAGTTTTGGCGAGATAACAATTTGGCGCAAGACCGATGGAGCAGCGCAAGGCCACTCCGAGATTGCGCAGCGACTGCTTGATCCGGTAAGCCAGCATGGTGGCATTGGGGAGAAAACGTTCGCGGGCCAGGAGCCGACAGGCCATTTCGTCCACGGAGAAGGCCTTATAAACGGGCAGATGCTTCTCCATCGCCTCGATGATTTTCTTCTGATACTCCACATACAGCTTGGGCCGGGCCGCTACGATGCTGATATGCGGACATAAAACTTTCGCGTCTTTGACCGACGTGCCGGTCTTTACGCCGTAAGCTTTGGCCTCGTAACTTGCCGCAAGGCAGCAGGTAGAATCGGTTTCCACGGCGACAATGCCAACCGGCCTGCCGCGCAGTTCAGGGCGATCATCCTGTTCGACCGAAGCGAAGTAGGAGTTGAGATCAAGGAACAACCAATCAACGGCGGGACCTTCGGTGAGGGCGGGAAGAAACTGGCTCATGACACAGGCCAGCATAGCTCAATAGCGAATAAAAGGCGAATACATAATGGGAGATTAGCTTCCCGCCTTCACCACGCCCTGCGAAATCTTCTCCGCTATCCGGCAGCGTACGTGGGGCCATTCAAATTTCAAGATGCTGAAGTACACCGTGTCTCGCAGTCGCCCGGAATGCGTGATCATGTGATGGCGCAATGTCCCTTCTTCTTTTGCGCCAATCCTTAAAATTGCATTGCGGGATTTCTGGTTGAGCACGTCGGTCTTGAGTTCCACTCGAATACATCCCCACTGGTCAAATGCGTGGGACAGCATCAGGTACTTGGCTTCAGTATTAATCGCCGTTCGCTGCCATGCAGGCGCGATCCAGGTAGAGCCGATTTCTACTCTGCGGTTGGGAACATCAATATTCATGAAGCGGGTGGAACCAACCACCGCTCCAGAACTTCGCTCAACGGTTGCAAAGGGCAAAGACACGCCGCGACTTTGTTCATCCAGAGCTTTCAATACCATCTGCTCCAAGTCAGCGTAGTCCTGCACGCGATAAGGGATCCAACGGAAAATATCCGCCAAATCGTTTTTAGCGGCTTCCCATAACAGCGGAATATGCTCGCGGGACAACGGGACCAGCTTGACCGCTTCCCTTTCCAGGGTAACTGGCTGAACAGTTATGATGTGCGAACCGGGCACCTGCGAACTTGCAGCCACTCTAAATTCCTCTTCTGGGAGAAACGCAAATTCTGACGATTGTCATTATGCGCCAAATGCCTGCAAATCAATGTGAATTATTTGGCTTACGGCAAGCGGGTCTTGAGATGATGCAACTCTTTGCATCCCAAAGCGTTCTCAGTCATCTCATTTGAAGTGAAACGAAGTGAAGTACGGCCTGTAGAATAAGAGCAGAGGGGCGTTGACCTGAACATGGCTTGTTTCGTCCAATCTTGGTTGGTCATATCGCGGGTTGTCACATCTCGTGTTATTGCGCGATGTCAGGAGAGTTGCCGGTGAAGTCGGAGTGTTTGCCCTTCCAGCAGGTCCCGCATACCAGCAAGCTTTTCACCGATTTTCTTTCCTGGTCCTCTAAAGTTCAGCCTTTTTATTCACGCCCCGCGCAATTTTCCAGTTGGATCAAAGACGAAGCATCCGCAGTGCGTTATGACAAAGCGCGGCGCGAGCGTGTAGCGAACGTGCTGGAACGGCAGAATACCGACTGGGGCGCATCGCCTGAGACGCTCGAAAACATCCGGCGGTTTCGTTCTGGAGCGCTGGCGGCGGTGACCGGCCAGCAGGTGGGATTATTTGGCGGACCGCTCTTCTCATTATTCAAGGCCCTTACCGCCGTCAAAATTGCGGAGGAAGCGCGCAAGGCGGGAACGGAGTGCGTTCCGGTTTTCTGGCTGGCCACGCAAGACCACGATGTCGCTGAAGTAAATCACATTGAGTTACCTGGACAGGACGCGGCGCTGGAAACGGTTTCCGTTGCTACAAAGGCGGCGGAAGGGGCCCCTGTGGGCCGAATTTTCTTTGGGCAGGAGATTGCGCCCGTAGTTGAATCGGTGGCGCATCTTCTAGGCGACTGCGAAGCGGCGGACTGGTTGCGCGCGTCTTATAAGGATGGAGAGAGTTTCGGCTCGGCCTTCGCCAAATTGTTTGCCCGGGTTTTCGCGAAGTGGGGCGTCGTGCTTGTGGATGCCTCTGACCCGGAGATGACCGCGATTGCGGCTCCGATTTTCCAGTCTGCCCTGGAGCGGTCGGTTGAAATAGAAAAAGCGTTGCTGCAACGCGGAGCCGAGCTCGAGGCCGCGGGATACCATCAGCAGGTCAAGGTCGTGCCTAATTCGACGTTGCTTTTCGCGGTTCAAGATGGAGCGCGGCTGCCTGTCCATCGCGCTGCCGGAACTTCTTCAGATTTTTTGATTGGCGAGAAGACAATCTCGTCTGCGGATTTATTGCGGCGTATTGCTTCGGCCCCCGAAGACTTCAGCGCCAACGTACTGCTGCGTCCCGTCGTGCAGGATTATCTTTTGCCCACGGTTGCTTATACTGGCGGCGCGGCGGAGGTTGCCTATTTCGCCCAGGGGCGCGTGGTGTATGAGCTTTTGGCAGGGAGGGCGACGCCGATCATTCCCCGATTTTCCGCCACGCTCATTGAACCCCGGCTTCAAGCTCTGCTGGAAAAGTACGATCTACCATTTCGCAGCTTGTTTTCCGGATCGGCTGCTGTGCGAGAGCAGTTGGCATCTCACGTTTTACCTGACGATCTTCAAAAGGCCTTCGACCGGGCCAATGAATCGGTGCAATCTTTCATGACGACCGTTCGGGAAGCAGTGGTTCGCATTGATAAAACTCTGGCCGACTCGGCCAACAATGCCGAAGAAAAAATGCGCTATCAGCTCGAACAACTGCGCGCTCGCGCGGCCCGCGCAGAGCTGCGGCAGACCGAGGTCCTTGGCCGTCACGCTGAACTTTTGAGCAACGCGTTATATCCGCACAAGACCCTTCAGGAACGCGAGATTGGCGCCATTTATTTCCTCGGCCGGCATGGCGACCAGTTGCTGCATGATATTTACGCTTTCCTGCAGACGGATTGTCAGGACCATCAGCTAATTTCTCTTTAATTGTTTGGGTCAAGAATTGTTTGGGTCAAGCGCGCCTGTTTTCGGGCGGCGAGGGTGCCGTATGCGCGCTTCCATTGTAAATCCAGCTACAATATTGCCCAACAGCCTATTGAGGATTTTTGATGACAGCCACCACTACCGTTCGTCCGCAAATTGCCACGGAATTGCCGCCAGTCCCGCTCACCATTGACGGATACAGCGTCCTGCATCAGATGATGCGCATTCGCTGGAGCGCATGGCGTCCGCTGCGGAAAGCGCAGAAAGCCGAAATTGTTCGCGAGGCGAGCACGTTGCTCGCAAAGATGGAGCAGAACCCGACTGGCCAGTCCGCCGCCTATTCCCTGCTGGGACATAAGGGCGACCTGATGTTTGTCCACTTCCGCGAATCGTTCGATGCGCTGAATCAGGTTGAACTCGAGCTTTCGCACCTGCGGCTCAATGACTATCTTGAACCAACGACTTCATATCTTTCCGTGATTGAACTTGGACTTTACGAGTCCACTCTCAAGACATATAAAACGCTGGCCGACCGTGGCATTGAACCGAACTCGGAGGAGTGGACTCGCGAGATCCAGCAAACGCTGGTCAGGCAGAAGGAAGCCATGCGCCCGCGTTTATTTCCAGAGATTCCCAAGGCGAGATATATTTCGTTTTATCCCATGGATCGTCGCCGCGGTGAGGACAAAAACTGGTACGCGCTTCCCATTGAAGAGCGTGCCCGGCAGATGAATGAGCATGGGCTAATCGGCCGCCGCTATGCGGGCGAGGTGAAGCAGGTGATTACGGGCTCGATTGGCTTTGACGATTGGGAGTGGGGCGTGGATCTTTTTGCGGACTCGCCGCTGGTGTTCAAAAAACTCATCTACGAGATGCGTTTCGATGAAGTCAGTGCTGTATATG
>DASXFN010000055.1:0-4342 GCA_036489565.1 Terriglobales bacterium | reverse complement strand
TTGCAGCAAATCTATGAACGAGCAGTCGCCAGCGTTCAAAACAAACCTGCTCCCAAGTTGCCAGCCCGAAAGGCTCCCATATTCCAGCGCTCCAAACCCCGCGACGAAAGGGCAGCGGTCAAGGACGCAGCGAACGCTTTGGCAGCCCTGTGGAAAATGACCCCTCAGGCCGCAACCCGCTAACCGCGTCGCCGAATCACTCGTTCGATCCAACTCATCGATCCCCAGTTCGGCACAGAGGCAATCACAAACCCAATCTTCGCAAAGAATTGCTCTTAACGTATCCTTCTCAACTTCCCCCGGGTTGACGTAAATCTATTTTTCACCGCACTATATCTCGCCACGGAGGAAGCATGTACAAATTTCTCGTTCTTGTTGTTTTCGGTTTGACGTTGTGCGCCGCGGCCGCAGACACACAGGTAGTAAAAAGTCACGTCGGCAATTGCGCGGTCATGGTGCCGTCCGATTGGTCCGTCACAGGCTCATTCGGAATTGCGAAATCCCCCGACAAAAAATTGCTAGTGGCCGTGACTACTCCGAAATCAATGAGCAGCCTCTCGGAAGTCAAACAGATGGCCCCGACCATCTACAAAGACGACAAGGTGACCAAGGATTCCGGCTCCGAATTTGAAATGGCCGGCACCGGCATGGGCGGCAAACCGAATATCTATCGCGCTATTCCCGCCGGCTCCGGAGTTTGTATTGCTGAGGTCAACTACGAGGAAGGCACTGAATCCGTGGCAAAACAGGTGATCGGAACGCTTAAAACAGTGAAGTAATCAGCGCTACGCCTCGAAATCGGCAGAGCCCAACCTGCATGGTAAGTATTGGTATATCGAATCGAGAAGTAAAGTCTTAAATTATTTGTTGCCATGAAGTGTTCAACTCTTTTCTAAGATTTCTCGCAAGTCTCACTTTGTCCTTCGATCTGTCGAGTAGCCCGGGAAATTCCGTCCCGAAAACTAATGGAAGGATGTAACGATTATGAGCGAACAACGCACGTGCAAATTAGATCTCGCTAGAAGTTCTGTGTCCACACGCGGAGGATTCGTTACTCTTATTCTGGTGCTCTTTCTGTTTAGTCTGATAACATCTGCGCCAAACTGCGCTGAGGCCCAGGCTACCAATAATAAGGCAGCGCCTGTCTTCAACTTTATCTCGATAAAACCGAATGACTCTGGCATCGGTATGGCAAAGATGATGTTTGAATCAGACGGATACGACGCAGAGAACGCGTCTCTCGAAATGCTCATTAAAGATGTGTATGGGGTTGATGACTTCCAAATAATAGGGGCACCGCAATGGATGTACTCGCAGAAATATGACATTGAAGCGACGATAGACAGCTCGGCAACAGATGAGCTCAGCAAACTTGGGGAGGATCAGCGCAAAATTGTCCACAAGCGCATGCTCCAGGAGTTTTTGTCTGATCGCTTCAAATTAACCATCCATCACGAAACCAAAGACTTACCCATATATTGGCTAGTTAGCGCCGATAACGGCCCCAAACTGCATGAGGCAAAAGCGGGAGACAATTACTCCGATGGGCTGAAATTTCGTGGCGAAGCCATAGGCCCACACAGGATGTTAATGCAGTTAGGGGACGGACACATAACGGGGATCGCAGGGCAAGGCATGCCTTTGGCGTACTTGGTTGCCCAATTGAGTGGACGGCTTGGACGTGAGGTCGTGGACAAGACGGGCTTGACTGGCACCTACGATTTCAATCTGCAGTGGCCCTCCAATAGCTCCTCGATCTTCCCGGCAATACAAAAACAACTTGGTTTACGGATGGAATCGAAAAAAGGCCCAGTAGACATTCTCAATATTGATCATGTCGAGAGGCCTTCGGAAAATTAGCCTTAACTTTGTATTTAAAATTTTCGAAAGAGGAGCCAGGTTCCGTTTTGACTTGGCTCCTCAACATCCACCCTGAATCGCACTCCCCGACGGCCCCGGTCGCACCGGGCAATCTGCGCGGATCATAAAAAATAATTGAACTCGCTGGCAGGAGCGCATTCGAGAAATTCATGCCGCAGGCGCCCAGGCCACTCTGCCGATGGCTTTTTGCTGCCGCTGGTAGAATACTTTCAAAGGAACCAATGCCAACCGCTCAGCCTCTCCAGACGCAATTCAATGGCGTTCATTGCGATTTCATCGTTCAGCGGTTTCCCCATGGGATTGTCGTCCTCAGAATTTCAGGAGTTGATACTGGCGAGTTAGGCGATGCGCCTATGCTACGTCTGGACGAGTATATGCAGGATGGCCCCGTTCAGCTTTTTATTGATGCGCGGAATGTCCGGGGTGCTTCCATAGAGGTGAGTGCAGAATGGGCCAAGTGGCTTGCCGCGCGAAAGCAGAACTTGCGGCTTGTCAGTATGCTTCCTGGATCGCGTTTTATTGAAATCACTGCTGCCTTCGTAAGGCGTTTTGCGGAGCTTCAAGGCATGATGCGCATTTACACCAATGCCCCTGCTTTTGACGCGGCTGTCGAGGACTCCACTCGTCAGGATTGATGTAATTCTCGCATCGCCCGTGAGAGTCCAGTCCCGCTCCTTCTTCCTTAAGAGCTGATACCCACGTTTTCTTCAAGAGCGCGGATTAAACAGCCGAAAAATTGGCTATCCGGCAGCCCGGATCGCTAAACCCAGTATTTAGCATTGGTTGGAAACCTTTGGTGCCGAAGAAGGGACTCGAACCCCCACACCCTTGCGGGTACATGGACCTGAACCATGCGCGTCTGCCAATTCCGCCACTCCGGCAAAGTGACTCGGGTCGCGGCCTGACACTCGCCGCTTTCCGGATAGGGACAACACTCAATATTCTACTGGCGCATGGCGGCCTGTCAAACTTCTCCGCTCTAATTTGTCTTGAACAGCATCCAACTGCCCAGCCATAATTTTGGCAAGGTCACGTTTATCCGGTTGAGGACTACAGCAATGTCCACTCCTGAAGAGTCATCTGCCGATATGCTGGAGCAATTGCGGTCGCTTTCACACCGCATGAGCAACGCGCTTGAAGTGATTATGCAAGCCCAATACTTATTGCAGCAGTCGCGTACTTCCGGTAACGCTCCTGGCGAAGATAAGTGGACAACCATGATCGGCAATGCAGTCGCCGAAGCCGCGGAAACCAATCGCGAACTCCGCGAAACCATACGCACCCTCAGCGCAATGCAGGCTGCGAAGGCCACGGACACCAAACTCGCCGTCCCGCTCTCGTCCAAAGCAAACAGGAAAAATGCGAACCCTCTTCGTTAACGACGCCTGTGAAGGGCCTCGCTGAAGGTTCGCATCTGAAGCAATCCCGCCAACGAAATTGCGGCGGGCTAATTTCCAACTGGGCGCTACTAATTTTCCAGTTTCGCACTCATGGTGATCTTCGCGTTCAGCAGCTTTGAAATAGGGCATCCCGTCTTGGCGTCATTTGCCGCCTTCTGAAATGCCGCATCGTCAGCTTTGGGCACTCGTGCCGCCACATCCAGCTGAATGGCGGTGATGGTCCAGCCTGAATCCAGTTTGTCCAGCGAAAGCGTGGCCGTGGTGTTAATGCTCTCCGCCGTCAGGTTCGCGTTCCCCAGTTGCGCCGAAAGCGCCATGGAAAAGCACGCCGCATGCGCCGCGGCAATCAACTCCTCAGGATTAGTTCCCGGAGTGTTTTCAAATCGCGTGGTAAACGAATAGGCGGTGTTCGAAAGTACCCCGCTCGCCGAGGACACGGTGCCTTTGCCGTCCTTCAAACCGCCCTTCCAAACTGCGCTTGCCTTACGTTGCATCTGTAGTCTCCTTCAATGATGATGAATCTATTCTACGGCTAAATGGTGGTGGGAGGTGTTCGCCCCATCAGGAAAAGCAAAACTACTCAGAAAAATAAGAAAGAAACCGCTCAGTAGAAATCCGAGCAGCTCAAATAGAAACCGCAGGAAGGGCAGCTTAGCTTGCACCCACGATCCTTAAGCTCGGACGAGCAATTTGGGCAAAATGCCGCCGGATCATTCCTCTCCGTCGCCCGCGCTTCATTCCGCGCAATCCCGTCAGAAAATCTGTCTTCCAATTCGCTCATTCTCAGTGTGGCGCGGGTGTTCCTGTCCGCGGAAGAAAATTCAGATCAAGAAAAATGTCGTTGTTCAGCAACACCGGAGGCCGCCACTCTTTCGCTATAGCCGCGGCGCCGGAATTGCCTCGGGGGCTTTTTCCTGTTCCTTCAACGATTGCGCCATCTGCTCCTGCAGTTTCTTGTTCACCGCGTCCATGTGCTGGCGCATGATGGGCATAACCGCCTGCATCGCGTCCGCCATGATTTCCGGCATCTCGCGCAACATCTTTTGTCCGGTGGGCGAGGA
>DASXFN010000050.1:0-21099 GCA_036489565.1 Terriglobales bacterium | reverse complement strand
GTGCGCTATCTCGGTTGGAATACGGCCAATCTCCGCCAACTCCTTTGTCACCAGCTGTACATCGTCGTCGGGCAGATGTTTATACACAGCGGAGGCGGCCTCTTCCCCCATGATCGCCATCAGAACTGCCGCTTTGCGGGCGCCGCTAACTACGCTTTTGGCTGCCTGGGCCATTATTTTCCTCCTTCGTGGATCCAGCCCTGTATCAGCCTGCTCGTCGCCATAGGCTCCCCTTTGGCTTTTTCAATCAGTTGTTTCTTGATGGCCATGCTCCGTTGCTGATCAGGAGGCAATGAGCTTACCTCACCGAACGACTCACGTTGAGACGCTTCCAATTTCTGCGCATTTGTAACTCTCGCCGGAAGCTCTTTTAGAGTAGTCATAAGCTGTTTTTTCATCGGCCGCAGGAGCAAAAAATAAGCGAGCAAGAACAATCCTAAAAGTGCAGCATATCGAACGATGCTCGACCAATTGTTCAAGCCAACACGCACTTTTTCCGTAATGCTCGGTTTTGCGAGCGCTTCGATGGGAGGCTGCTCAAAAGATAAGTTCTGCACGGTGATAACATCTCCGCGCGTTGAATCGATTCCGATCGCGGCCTTTGCTAACTCCTCAATCTGCTTGAGCTCTTCAGGGGTGCGTTTGCGCCGCGTTTCCACACTCTTCCCGTTTACTTGTTTCACATCCACGGCATCATCCACGAGAAGTGCGGCGGTAATGCGGCGCACGCGCCCAGCGGGCTCGAGGACATGGCGCACCACTTTGTTTACCGCATACGTATTACTCTCGGATTTCGATATCTGGCTGCTGTCCCCGCCCTGAACGATCGCACTCTTGGTTGTGGTATTACCGCTGGGAACATTGCTCGAAGTACCCGGAACGCCCCCGGTCAGAGCTCCACCGATCTGTTCGTCGGAGCTTTGCGTCGCCACTGCGACGGCGCTCTTCGGATCGTACGTTTCGGAATTTTCTTCGCCGGTAGAAGGATCGTAGTCAACGTTAACGCTGGCGCGTATGTGTTGCGCCCCCACCACGGGCTCAAGCGTTTGCAATAAATGAGCGGTCAGATTTTGTTCAAGATCGCCGTCCACGCCAACTCCGCCTTGATGATGTGAGCCCATGGGCTGATTTGTATCGGCATCAATGACCGTGACATTATCAGGACTCAGATTGTCCACCGCTCCAGAAACGAGTCGGGCGATTGAGAGTTGAGTATCTTGTGAAAGTCTCCCTGAACGCAGTTTCAAAACGACTGATGCTTTCGCTGCTCGCTCCCGGTCCAGGAATACTGAGTCAGCCGGCATGACCAGATGCACTCGCGCGCTCTCTACGCCGTTTAACGTCTGGATTGAGCGCTCCAACTCGCCTTCCAGTGCACGCTGGTAATTCACTTTCTCATCAAACTCCGTTTGCCCCCAGTTCATTTTGTCGAATAGTTCAAAGCCCAAGCGGCCGCTACGCGGCATGCCGTCTGAAGCAACTTCCATGCGGCTGGTATCGAGTTGATCGCTCGGAACGCTTACCGTCTTGCCGTCGGGACTTAACTGATATGGAATGCTCTTGGCTGCCAGTTTTGTCGCCAACGCCTGCGCATCAGCGGGCTCCATGTCCGTCACAAGAGGCTTGAAATCCGGCGTGGAAATGAGGTGGACGAAGGCGAACAACACTGCTACCGTCAGTACGGTCGCTCCCAGCATCAGTCCGCGCTGCTTCCAACTCAGGCCCGTAACGAAATCAACGAGCTGTTTTTGAATTTGATCTATTGAGGGCATCTCTTTTTTCGTGCCTATTTAAACTTTGGTTAAAACTGCATTTTGGAAATTTCGTCGTATGCATTCACGATTTTGTTTCTTACCTGCATCATCAACTGGAACGCGACGTCAGCCTTCTCTACGGCAATCATGACGTTCTGAATGTCCGACCTGTTGCCTTGCAAGAGATCAGAAACCTGGCCTTGTGAATCCTGGCTCATTTGGTCCACGTGATTCATCGCATCGCGCAATGAAGCTCCAAACCCGCCTTCAGAGCTCTCCGCGCCCACGGGTCCGGAAGGACTTGTTGGAGCCGTCCCGGAAACGATTGGCAGTCCTGATGAAATTACGCTCATTGATTTTCCTTATTTCAAAATATCCAAAGCCTGCTCGATCATCTGCTTGGAAGCATTGACCGCCGCGGCATTCAACTGATACGAGCGAACCGCGCCCATTAAGTCCACCATCTCCTGGACCGGATTAATGGATGGGAAAGCAACATATCCCTCCTTGTTCGCGTCGGGGTGTCCAGGTTCATAACGCATGAGCGGCGGAGTCGGATCGTCCACAACGCGTTCCACCCGAACAGCGGGCCGAGTGTCGCCGGGAAGCGAATGGAAGCCCGCCAGCATCATCCGGAACGGCATATTCCCGGAACTCGAAAAAACAACTTCTTTACGGCGGTACGGACCACCCTCCGGGGTATGCGTGGTCTCTGCATTGGCCATATTAGTGGCCACGACTTCAGCTCTTTGCCGCTCCGCGGCCAGCGCTGACCCGCTAATTTCAAGCGTTGAAAAAATGCTCATCCCTTGCCTCCTTCGTTGATGGCCATCATGATCTGCGAAAATTGATCGTGAATTAACTCCACGCCCATGTTGAACTGCATTTGCGTTTCCGCCAGCAACAAACTCTCGCGGTCAATATTTACGTTGTTGCCATCGGGCCGTTCCAACAGTCCTGGAACCATCCGCGAGACCGTGTTCGTCGGCGACTCTTTACCGCTTGCCATTGCCTGCTGCAATTCACCACGGAAATCTATATCCCGGGTACGATAGCCCGGAGTATCAATATTTGCGATGTTGTTTGTGACCAATGTGTGTCGTTGAGACGTAACATTGAGAAACTGCTCCAACATTTGAATCATGGGACTTGATGTCGTTGTATTCATGCATACCTCCGTGGCGGCAATCCATATTCGCGAATTTTGTTGCGGATTGTTCGCAAGCTCACTCCGAGCATTTCAGCCGCATGCGTGCGATTTCCGCCTGTAACTTCTAAAGTTTTTTCCAGCAAGTGTCGCTCCACCTCGCGGATGGAAGTTCCCACGCGTGAAGCGCTTTGTTGGACCATGGCTGAGGCGGGGCGATTCGGCAGCGGTGAAAGTTCAGTGCTTAAGCACTCTGTGCCAATTTCCTTGCTGTCGCTCAGTGCAACCAGGCGGCGCATGAAATTTGCCAACTCACGCACGTTCCCCGGCCAGTGATGTTTCTGCAGTCCTTCAATGAAATCGGGGTGGACCGTCGGCACTGATACTCCGGCACTCTTGGCGAATTGCCGAGTAAAAAAATCTACCAGCGCGGGAATGTCTTCCTTGCGATCTCGCAAAGGCGGCAATGTAAGAGGAATTACATTCAGGCGATAATATAAGTCCGCGCGAAATTTCCCCTCCGCGACCATCTGCTGCAACGACAGGTTTGTAGTCGCAATCACGCGGATATCCACCTGAGTGCATTGCACCGCCCCCAGCTTTTCAATCTTGCGTTCTTGAAGGGCGCGAAGCAATTTGGGCTGCAGCTGCATCGGCATATCGCCGATTTCATCGAGCAAAAGAGTTCCACCTTCGGCGAGCTCAAACTTTCCCTGCTTGGGGGCTGTCGCCCCCGTAAATGCTCCGCGAGTGTGTCCGAAGAGTTCGCTTTCGAGCAGGTGGTCGGGTAAGGCTGCGCAATTTACGGCTATGAATGGCTTGTTAGAGCGGACACTGTTTTCGTGGATGAAGCTTGCCAGCAATTCTTTTCCTGTACCGCTTTCCGCTTGGATTAGAACGTCTGCATTTGTGCGCGCGGCGTGACGAGCGCGATCAATTGCCCGCAACAGGATGTGGGACCGGCCAATCATCGCTGATTGCACGTCTGTTTTTTCGCTCTCAGCTTGAATCTGCTGGGTGCGCTCCATTACGCGGCCAATCACCGACTGCAACTGTTCGAATGAAACGGGTTTCGTCAGATAGTCGCACGCTCCGCCACGCATCGCCTGGACCGCCTCAGGGACACTCCCGAACGCGGTCAACAGAATCACAGCGGTCGAGGGACAAGAGCTTCGAACACTTTGCATCAGGTCAAACCCATCGCCGTCCGGCATGCGAACATCGCTCACCACAAGCGGGTAGTTCTTTATTTTGAATTTGCTGAGAGCTTCCGATGCGCCGGCGGCTGTTTCGACATTCCAGCCGTCGCGCTGAAAATTCGCTTTTAGCGCCATGCGTATTGCTGGCTCGTCATCCACGACTAAGACCGAGTTGTTCGTCTCAACACTCATATAGTTGGGAACTCCAGGCGGAAAGTCGCGCCGGATCCTCTTTCGCTCTGAACTGTGATCTTTCCGCGATGTTGTTCGACAATGCGTTTACAAACCGTAAGTCCCAAACCCGGGGTGTGACCGGTGCTGAACCCAGCTTCGAAGATGTTAGGAAGAAATTGAGGCTCGATCCCGCTGCCGGAATCACCGAAAACAATCACAGCAACTTTGCCGACGGAAAAATTTTCCACGCGAGATGAGATAACAATTTGACCATTCGCCGGCGTATGCCGAATTGAATTGCAAGCAAGATTCAATAGCACTTGCTGCAGCGCGATAGCATCGGCGGCAATTCTGATTGCGGGAACATTTCCGGATATTTCTAGACTGATGCCTTTTTGCTCGACCAACGGACGGGCAAACTCAACCGCATCTTTCAAAACCTGGTCCAGACGCACAGGCACAAGGTTGAATGTGCCCAGACTGTGAATTCGCAATACGTTGTTTACGGTTGCCGAAAGCGACCGGACGCCCGCCTGCAAATGCCGTATCCACTGTTTAGATTGATCGCTTAGGTCTTCATCCTTCCATAAAACTCCTGCAATGAGTTCCAAACTTCCCAATGGATTTCTAATTTCGTGAGCGAGCATGGTCGCGACCTCCGCCAACGCAAGCATGTGACGTGAGGATTCCCGCTCCTGTTCCATCTGCTTTTGCCCGCTGATGTCTCGCAAGATGAGGATCGTTTGGGAAGAAAGAGTTTTGCTCTTGTCCGAAGCAAGATTCATTTCCGAGTAACGAACTGCCAGCCAGCGCTGCGCCCCTTCGGTCTCCAAATAAAACTCGATTTCATCTTCTTGTCGCGGCGTTCTGCTTGCAGATAAAATCATTTCTTGGATTGGAAGAGGAAAATGCCGCAATTGTGGCGTGCCAGAGTCCGGTATTCCTAATAAGCTGCCGGCTTTAGGATTCAGTAAGACCACATTCCGCGTTTCATTTTCGACAACCGCCACTCCGCACGGCAAAGCATTCAGAATGTTACGTAGCACCCCGCGCATGCGATCGGCTTCCACAACACTCGCTGCCAACGCCCGGTTGCGTTCTTCCAATTGCGTGCGTAAATACCGGACCTCTTCATGCAGCTCTCGATGGGAACGCTCCAGACGATTTGCCGCGGAAATGAACGCCGCAAATGTATCGGTGGAGAGAGCTCCTCCAGCAACATTGACGGGTTCGGCAATTGAGCTCATTGGACTCCGATGAGAACTAGGCAACATCTGCCTAGCTGGAATGCAACGAGCGTTCCAAAATAGCCAAATTCCCGCGAGTACAGGGGCGAAGGTAACCGCAACCGATGTGGCCTATGACCTGCATTCAGTATTTACGAGGAATTCCACTGCTTCCCGTGGATCGAATTGCCGATAGAGATTCTTCTAACGGCTGCCGTGGCATAAAGTTTCCTCATTCTTCGCTAATCGTAAGGAGGATCTTCTGTGGCAGCGGGAACATCCATCGAGGAAAACGTGATGGGATCGAAAATTGACAACGAAATTTACTCTTTCGGTTATCGGAAGCCACGTTACCGCACCGGGTTTCGCGTCCTGTTACAAATGAACGGATATCCTCCGCGACTAGTGGATGCGCTCTGCGTTGACGTGAGCGAAGACGGGCTTGCCGCCGAAGTTGCCGAGAACATCGCGATTGGCGACCAACTCACAGTAGTTATGACCCCACCGGAGAGTTCGGTATCCGTAAGACTCTCCGCAAAAGTGGTGAACCGAAATGATTATCACTACGGCTTCATCTTCCATTTCGCTTCCCAAGCGGAACGAGATTCATTGCGCGCATATCTAGCCTCTATACGTCCGGAACCCATTAGTCTGGGCAGGTCCAACCAACCTGAACCGCCAGTTGCTCCTAAAACAAAACGCTAGTCTCCGTCTTTGGTATCACTCGTGCTCTATCACTAGGCAGATGTTGCCTAGTTCTCATTCGCTCTTAATCCGAGAATGCGGCCGGACCAGTTATGGAAAGAGTTCTTGATCAAACGGAAATCGACCTGTTGGTACAGGCTGCGAAAACCAATCGTATGCCGCACGCACAACAGCGTTCGATAAAACCATGCAGCTTCAGGCAGTCGGGCCAGCTCACGGGCGAACAGACTCACGCCATTACGGTATTGCATGAAAGCTTTGCCCGTAACCTCTCTTTATCTCTTGGCGCCTATCTCCGAATTGCATTCGAAGTGGTTTTGACTTCAGTGGAACAGTTCACTTACAGCGAATTTCTCGAACATGTCCCCGACGTTACCTACATGGCTTCATTTAATGTCCGTCAAATGAGTGCAGCTGCTGCTATGCAAATTGACCACGGGATTGTTTTTCCCATCGTGGATGTCCTGCTGGGAGGAACGGGCCGTTGCGAGGCGCTCACCAGAGAGGTGACAGAAATCGAAGAACAGATCATGGATGGCGTGGCCAGAATTATGTGCCAGCAATTGCATGCCGCCTGGACCCCGTTGGGCGTTGAGATCGTATACGAAGGAAGACAGTCGTCCACGCAGATCAAGCGGTTTCTGGCTCCGCCGGAAAAAACTCTATGCCTTACCTTCGAAGTTAAACTCGCCGAGACAAAGGGATCGTTAAGAATGATTTTTCCAGTTTCGATTTCCAATGCGCTCTTGCGTAAACTCGCCAGCGACCTCTCCTACGTGAGAGCGCGGGCTAGTTCTCATTCCGATTCGCGGATAGTACGAAAAATGCTTGGCTGCACGTTCCCCGTAACTTTGACATTGCCGTTGATTAAGCTACCCGTTGACGTTTTGATGAATCTGTCTGCGGGGCAGGTATGCAATCTCGGAATTCCAGTCCGCGTACCAGCCGCAGTCGCCATTGCAGGACGAGAGGCATTTGAAGGAAATCCGGTACGGCACGGAAGACAACGCGCAGCGCAAATTGGAAAGTCAATCGCCATGAAAGAGGAGAGAGAATAATGGCTTCCGCAGCCACACCAGCATTAGCGCTTCATCCCTTTGCAGACGCCATCCGCAAAGCTCTAGCCGATGGATTTGCACAGAAATTCGGCTATTCCTGGAACGTAGAGACAAGCGCGCAGGACGCCGAACCTGACGCCGGTGACAAACAATTATCTTTTATGATTTCAGTTTCAGGAGCGTTCCAAGGCCTCGCCACAATTGGCCTGGCACAATCAGACGCCCTTTTACTCGCAACACATTTTGGCGATCCCTCGAGTACGTCCGAGGAATTGCGCGACGAACAAAAGAGCACCGTGCAGGACCTGCTTCAGGAAATCACTAATCTCGCGAGTACCCTGTTAGAACCCCAATTCGGCAAAATGAATCTGGCAGTCAGTTCCGCGGACTCGCCCACGCAGCAGGGGACGGGAATTGTCTTACGAGTGTCGGATGCGGCGCCACGCACCGTCACCTTTTATCTACTGATCAGTAATGAACTTATAAATGCCATGCTCTCCAGTCCTCAACTTCCGACCGGACCAGACAAAAAAGCCGTCGTGAGTGAAACGAATTTGGATCTCCTAATGGGGGTTGATTTGACTCTCACTCTGCGGTTCGGAACTCGGACGCTTACTCTGAGAGAAATTTTGGACCTTAGTTCCGGATCGGTGGTCGAACTTGACCGGCAGGTACAGGAACCCGCTGATCTCTTGCTGGGAGATAAACTGGTCGCTCGCGGAGAAGTTGTTATTGTGGACGGAAATTATGGTCTGCGCATCACGGAATTACCGGAACAAGGGCAGATAGCAAAAAACTCGAATTGATAACGAAAGTAAGTTGAACCCTGAATGGATTGCATATAACCATAGGCCGTAGAGTAGCAACGGTCTGACCAAGGACCTAATCATGAAGATTGATCTAAACAGCCTGAACCTCAACAACTCTAGTCTTGACCGCACGAGCCTTAATCAGGCACAACATTCCGCAACTTCAGAAATTGGCGCGGAGGGCACTCAAGGTCAGGACTCTGCTTCACTTTCCCTGGATCAGGCCAGCATTCAATCTCTCCAGACGCAAACATTGTCAACTCCTGAAGTTCGCCAGGACAAAGTGGACGCTCTTCGCCAGGCGATTGCCAATGGTCAATACGGGATTGAGCCAGACAAGATAGCCGATGCCATGATTCAGGACTCGTTTCCAATGGAGCAATAGCGGTCCCCATTAAAGAAGAAGTCACGAATTTTATAGTTTTCCGCAGGAATTGCCGATAAGGAAGAACCATGTCGTCGTCTAGCCCGAAACCCGCGGCCACGAACCAAAACGGCAATCGTTTCGTCCGTTATGTCGCACGGCAACCCATTCTTACGGCCGACAAGAATGTATTCGGATACGAACTTCTGTTCCGGGATGGAGTTGAAGATTTCTTTCGTAACCCCGATGCGGATGCGGCTTCGCGCAGTACGCTTGATACGTCCATGCTAATGGGCCTTGACGTCCTTTGCGATGGCCACCGCGCCTTTATCAACTGCACTCGGGATGTGCTTCTCAAGGAATATATTACCCTTCTTCCACCCGACAATGCGGTCGTCGAAGTTCTCGAAACTGTACCTCCCGACGACTTGGTGAGAGCCGCATGTCTACGTTTAAAAGCCGCAGGCTATCCTATAGCCTTGGACGACTTTGCACCCGATGACCCGCGTGAATCGCTCACCGATATCGCGGACATTATCAAAGTGGACATGAGGCAAAGCTCCGCCGAGGAGGCAGCCGCCATGGTGGCGCGCTACTCATCGCGCTCCAAGATGTTGGCGGAGAAAGTCGAAACCCAGGCAGAATTTGAATCCGCTTGCAAAGCTGGCTTTATTTATTTTCAGGGTTATTTTTTTCAACGTCCTCAGCTCATGCAGGCGCGGGAAATCCCCGGCAATCAGCTCAATTATCTGCGTTTGCTGCAACTCGTGGCCAAAGAAGAATTGGACCCCAACGAAATCGAAAAGATCATCAAGAGCGAAGCCGCGCTGTGCTATAGGCTGCTGCGATATTTGAACTCCGCTGCGTTCAGCTTTTCCACCGAAATTCAATCTGTAAAACATGCGCTCTCCATCCTCGGGGAACGCGAAGTCCGGCGCTGGATTCGGCTGGTGGCGACCTTAAGTGCTGCCCAAAATCGTCCGAATGAATTGGTGGTGTCTGCCCTCATCCGGGCTCGATTCGGTGAATTACTCGCTACAAGAGTGAAGCATGGCGAATCCGACCTCTTCCTGATTGGCCTACTTTCGCTCATGGACGCGATTTTGGAATTGCCCATCGGCGTGGTTTTAGAGAACCTCCCGGTTGATAAGGACACCAGAGCTGTTCTGCTGGGTCAGCCTAGCCATTTACTTCCCGTCTATCAACTCATGCTCGCGCAGGAGGCTGGGGAATGGGCGCGAGTTGGCGAGCTATCTTCTAAGCTCAGCCTCCCCGAAAGCTTCGTCGCTGAAGCTTACTGGGATGCGATGCAGTGGGCAAAACAGATGAACTCTGCAACGTAGAACGTCCCTTGTTGGCCCGCCTTTTAAGCGGTCTCTTCGCGCAAAATTTCAAGCCAGTTCATCTAATTCGTGATTGGACTCTTCAGTATCCGGGGCGGCGTTTGGAACAGGCGTAGGATTAGGATTTGTGCGTGGCACAGCGCGCTTGTTCGGCGGTTTTGCATTGTCGCGCGGATCGGGTTGTCGCCCCAAAGCGTCACTAATAGAAGATGTTCCGCCGAGGCGTTCTGTACTGAAATCTCCCATACCTGTCACGACAAAGAATCTTCGTTCCTTCCTGAAATACCGATAAGCCGATAGGATGATCGGCATTTTTCAACAAAAACTTCACTATTTCCCAGCCCGACGCGATTTTAACTTTTTCTACCTGGGCTTCGTTTACGAAACACCGCTGACTTCCTTTATTTTCTTTGGTTACCATGGTCATGAATAACTTGTCTTGCATTGAAGGTTTTGGAATGCTTGTTGCCGATTTATAAACACCTCGAACTCATAAGGAATTTCTAAATGGCAACGATGAACGCACTACCTGCGAAAGATATTTCAGTAACTCTAGGAGCAGTAGGCTCTCTGACGGCGCCACCAGATCTCCCTAATATCGAACTTCCGCCGCTGCAATCGACCCGGCAATTCCGTATATCGATTGCTTTGCCCGTGGAAGTCGTGGGCATAGACCTGCATGGCAATGAATTTTCGGACGTTACATACACCGAACAGGTGAGCTCTCACGGCGCAAATCTCGTCCTTAACCGTCAACTGGGACCAGACCAGCAACTTCTTCTAAAGCGTAATGGCAGTCAAGCCATTGCTCGCGCCGTGGGGCAAATCGGCATACGCGATATGAACGTCCGGGTCAGCGGATTTCTTTACGCTGTCGCTTTGCCAGAAATTACCAATCAGCAACTGTGGAATGTTGTGTTTCCCCCCGACGCGAATGGGTTCAGTAATTTCCAGATGTATTGTGAAAAGTGTAAGGATTGCGCAACTGTGGCTCTTGACGAGATCCAACGCAGCGTACTGGAGATCAATCATCGCCTGTGCAGAACTTGCGCAATCTGCGCAACTGCAACATTTTGGAGTGAGGTGAAAGAATCCATTTCCAGTTCGACGAGCCGAGCAGAAATTTCAGGTGAAGATCGTAGGAGACAACGTCGCGTAAAGATGAAGACGTCTGCCTGTATCTGCCGTCCGGGAGAAGAAGCTGATGTCGCGCAAGCTCTGGACGTTTCCCGCGGAGGTCTAAGCTTCCGCAGCAGTCATGAATATATTGAAGACACCTGGGTTCGCGTCGCCGTTCCTTACACCCCCGGAAACGCTAATATTTTTGTTGCGGGCCGCATCGCGTGGCGTCGCTCAACAGCATCCGAGATGTGGGAATACGGCGTCCAGTATGAGGAAAAATAAATAAAGGTCTCGGTTCTACTTCTCGAATATCGAGGCTCACCTGTCGTGGCGCGTTGCCGCTCGCAGTGCTTGATCCATTTGCCCTTAAAAGCAATTTGCGCTGAACCCATCCTTAACTGCAGCTAGCGCGAAAGCTCATCGTCCTTCGGTTCCTGCTCATCTTCAAAATCTCTAAAGAAGAAGTCTTCGGGGTGCCGATAAGTAGCCTAGGAGACTTCACCGTGCGCACAACACTCTTCTCGATTGCAATCGCCGTAGCCTTGCTTATGGCGAAAGTCCCTGCTGAGGGCCAAACTTTTGGACCGTATGTCACCGGCGGTCTGAATCTAACGCGAGACCTTGGCTACCATCCAACCGCAGTTTTGGGAGGTGGAGGCCTGCAGATGGAAGCGAACCATTTCCTCGCAACATTTGAGAGCTTTGTGGATGATTCTCATAAGCTTGACTCAGGAACGGGGTTAACGGCTCGAGTGCAAGGCGTGGCTTTTTACCGCCCGACAAAGAACGTATTCTTCGGCGGCGGGGTAGGTTACAGCACTCTTTGGACTGCTCCCTATAACAAGAATGTGTGGCATCCTCGGGCTGGCGCGGGTTACGACCGCTTATCCGAAAGTTTTTCCATTCGTGCCCAGGCAGAATATGTATTCGCCGGCACAGATCACTTCAACGGCTTGCAAGGCCCCGAGTTTAATGTGTACCTGCCTTCGCCCCGGTCGCACGCGCACTGGATCTACCGCGAAACGGTCGGTGCGTATCGTTTCTATCCGACACCGGGATCGCCTAGCAGCTTTGGCACGGAGGCCCGCTTCACTATGATGTATCGGTTTTAATGCGAATGCGTGGCCTATACATTAAATAGATTTCTTCTCCAATAGTTCGTGCACCTTCTTCGAAAGTGCGCCGACAGTAAATGGCTTCTGAATCAGATCTACTCCTGGATCGAGCACACCATGGTGCACGATTGCGTTTTCCGTGTAACCGGACATATACAGCACTTTTAAAGCAGGATGCGTGGAGATCATCTGACCGGCCAAGGCACGCCCGCTTATTCCTGGCATTACCACATCGGTAAGCAACAAATGAATGGATTCTCCATGTTCATGGGCGAGTTGAAGGGCCTGGGCGCCATTGTTGGCGGAGTAAACCGAATAGCCATTTGCCCTGAGCACTTCGCAAATGAAGTCGCACAACACGCCGTCATCTTCGACGACGAGAATCGTTTCGGATCCTGAAGGAAGAGTCCCGGAACTCGAAACGGGAACCACTGTTTCTGGCACGCCATCCACGCGCGGAAAATAGAGCTTAAAAGTAGCGCCCTTATCGGGCTCACTATAGACCCATACATAGCCGCCGGTTTGATTCACGATCCCATAGACTGTCGAAAGGCCGAGCCCTGTGCCCTTACCCGGTCCTTTTGTAGTAAAGAACGGATCGAATATCTTGGACTGAATCTCCGCATCAATCCCAAGTCCCGTATCGCTGATGGCCAGCATCACGTATCGGCCGGGGACCACAGGCGTATGTTGGCTTGTGTAGGAAGCATCCAGTTCGGCATTGACGGTTTCAATCATCAATTTCCCGCCATTCGGCATCGCCTCGCGCGCGTTCACCGCCAAATTCATAATGACGCGTTCCATTTGCGCCGGGTCAGCCTTTATCGCGCCGAGATCCGGATGCAGCTTGACGCTGATTTCAATATCCTCCCCGGCTAATCTCTCCAGTAATTGTTCCATCTCCACCACTGCGGCATTTAAGCTCATGATGCGCGGTTGCAGTACCTGCTTTCTACTGAATGCCAGGAGCTGTTGCATAAGTCTGGCGGCGCGATTGCCGGCATCTACAATGCGTTGTACATAACGGCGTTCTGTCGTGTCTGGCCCTAACGTTTGTAACGCTTGCTCTCCGTATCCCAGAATTACATTCAGGATATTGTTGAAATCGTGCGCGAGCCCTCCAGCCAGCCGTCCTATGGCATCCATTTTTTGCGATTGCACAAGTTGCTCTTGCGTATGCCGCAATTGTTCCTCTGCGAGCTTATGTTGCGTGATATCGGTCGATACCCCAAGCAATTGACTCACACTATTGCTCGCCCGCTTAAGAGGAACTTTATAGGTTTGAAACCAGCGTTTCTCTCCGGTGCGCGCGTCGGTAACGGTTTCGTGGGCGATGAACTTGGCTTCTCGAGAGGCGATGACCGCCTGGTCATCTTGTCGATAGTGTTCCACCTCCTGCTGATCCTTATTAAAATCAGCATCGCTTTTACCAATCAGTTCTTCTGCGGTGGTTCCATAGATCTCGGCGATGGCACGGTTGGCCAGCACAAACCTGCCATCCCAGTTCTTGACAAAGATTAGATTTGGATCCGTGTCAATCACCAGGCGAAGAAACTCGCGCTGTTGCTGGACGTCTTGTTCAGCCTCCTCTCGCCTCACCGCCTCCATAATTAAATTGCGGTTGACTTCGTGGAATTGTGCCACTCGCTGCGTTACACGCCACTCCAACTCATCATTCAGCTTCTGAAGTCGAACCTCAGCTTTGCGACGCTGTTTGAGATGGTGCTGAAACCCCAGAAAGGCAATGGATAGCAGCAACATCCCCAATAAGCCGGTAGATGCGATGAAGATCTTGCTCGTTTTGCTCGATTGGATCGATCTCTCTTCGCGAGAGGAAAGAATATGTGTCTCCGCGGTTGCCGCCTTATCGAGCTCTTGCAAGAGCTGCGTATCCAGACCCCGAAGGTCTTGAACAACTATCAGCTGTGCTCCCTTGCTGGTCGCGCCCATCCCGGTTCTTGGCGTAATTTGCTCTAACTTTGCCATATGCTCCTGCAGGAGGAGGTCAATGGTCTTTATAGTGGTCACTTCGGAGGGATCAGAGGACGTCAGGTCACGCAAAGCACCGAATTTGGCAGGAAGAGAGGCCGATGCTCTTTGAAATGCAAGAGCATAAGAACCATCGCCGGTAAATACGTAGGAGTCAGCTAAAGATGCGGTTTGCCCGACAGCGGTTTTCAGGTTATCTATGGCGGCTATTACAGCGTGGCCGTGCGTGACCCAGGTTAAGTCAGCAATCAGCCCTTGCGTTTGACGATATGCTGCTGTGGCCCCAATACCTAAAATTGCTACGGATGCCACGAACAGAGTCCAGATGGTCCCGTCTTTCATGGATGCCGAATGAATCAGGAATAACGTGCCTTAGTTGCCATGGTAAAAGCAGTTATTCAACTTCGCATAGCATAGTCTGCGAAATATTGGCCTCCTGCTGTGGGTTCGAATTTGTCCGTTTATTGGAACAGAGCGCAGATGAGGTACCAAGCCCGCAGTCCAACCCGTGTAACCGAAATCTTAGATTCTGACACCGGAACGCCTAGACCGTTAGCTCGTTTTGCCACTTTGGTGGACATTCTCCGTCGAAAAAGGCGCCACGGGGAACCAAGACGATAAAGCCATTTTTACGCCAAACGCTTTGACACTTTGGCGCCACCTTGTCAAAGTGTAAGGGGGTGCCCATGAAGTCCTTGCGAAAGCAACTAGTTATTGGGTGGTTAGTTTTTCTCCCCTCCCTGCTGTTAGCTTCTGCTCCCACCGGCATGATGTTATATTTCAGCGATTTCGCAATTGTGAATGGGGCGAAAACCTCAACAAACGCCATGGCAATTTTTGCTAATGACACGGTGCAAACAGAAAAAAATAACGCCAAAATCGGTTTTACGGGAGCAACTGTAGCGCTGGATCAAAATACTCTGGTCACCACAGGCACGGATTCTGTACGCCTGGATCACGGCGTTCTTTTGGTGGTTGATACAGCAACCTCTGTCGCGGTTCACGCGGGCGACGTTTTTATCGTGCCTGCCGACGTAAGCCCCACACAGTTTGAAATTAGAGACGAGAATCATAAGCTGCAAATCGTCGCCAAAAAGGGAGATCTGCTCATTAAGGACTGCAATGGCAGCAAAACTCTCGCTGAAGGAAAAATGCGCACACGCGATGATTCTGCAAAATGCAAAAAAGGGGCTCCCCCAGGCGCGGAAGGGCCTCTCTTGACGTCCAAGGACGCCGAAATAGCCGGAGGTTTGGCTGGCGCTGGACTGCTAATCTGGCTCGCTCAGGGCGGAGGCTCGAATCCTCCTCCTGTCAGTCCAGTTCAACCATAGCTCTTAATCTTTAATCCGTTGACCATACGCTCGAACGTAGTCGAGACTCAGTCACAGGGTGCAACCAAAGTGTCACAAGCGAAGGCTGATTGCAAAACAGTGGTAAACGCTGAGGGGAATTACATCGAAGTCTCCGACAGCTTTTGTGAACTGGTGGGCTATCGGAGAGAAGAAATCATAGGCAAACGATATTCGGACTTCACAGTGAAAGAGGCGATCGACATTCCTACCGTGTTCGATATGTTTGTGAAGGAAGGATATATGCAGGGCCTATGGTTGTTGGCGCATCATGATGGCGACAGCATTTTAGTTTCCTATGAATCCTGGTTCCGACCCGATGGCTTGATCGAGAGCCGAATGGGACTTGTGGGTGAGGTCGCTTAGTAAAAGCCGGAATAACGGCCAGATCGCAAAAGAGATCGTCACGGATTCCTTCCCCGATCCAACAAATAATGCGAGTTTACGCTTGCGCGCCAGAATCATCGCGGAACGTCGCATCGCCTAAATTTCCGAGACCTGAAAACCAATCTGAGTTCCGTTAGCGGTCGCCTTGAATTATAAATATGGAACACTTTCGTATTGCTGGGCATTTTTTCCGTCCGTCTCGTGTAAACATTTACGACCTACGTGGAAAAGCCCCGGAAAGAGTCTTTGGCAGTACCAAAGCATACAGAATCTCTGAGATTCAATGTTATCGGTTGGAAAATCTGAGCAAAAAATTGGCTCCTCAGGTAGGACGCTTCGTTCCATAGCCTCGATTTTCGCCAGTACTGATGGTAAAACGCTTATCTCTGTAGCGGAGGCAAAATTCCATTTTCCCAGTGCTGTTGGAAAACGGAAACCTACCTTTACATTAGAAGAACCGGCGGAAAATATTAGAATGGATTTGTGAAGCATCCCTGCCAACTTCCCACCTTGCTAGCCAGGCCGGATGCAGGAAGGACTACCGGTGTGAATGGCGTGAAGTGGACGATCGCCATCCTCTTGTGCGCGGTGTTCTGCCAGGTATTTTTGCTTGCGGAGGACGCGGACACTTTTCAGCCTGGCACGATCGTCCCGCAGGTCGCATGCGCGGCCGACAAGACGCAAACCTACGCGCTCTATCTGCCTTCGAATTTTTCGCCCGCCCGCGTTTGGCCCATCATTTATGTCTTCGATCCCGGGGCGCGGGGGCAATCCGCAGTGGAAACGGTTCGCGCCGCCGCCGAAAAATTCGGCTACATCGTGGCCGCCTCCAACAATTCGAGAAACGGCATAGGAAATGTTTCCGCCCAGGCCGCCACCGCGATCTGGAACGATACCACCCATCGCTTTCCGCTCGATGACCGCCGCCGCTACTTCGCCGGAATGTCTGGAGGCGCCCGCGTCGCCGTCAGCATAGCGCTGTCCTGCGGCCAATGTGCGGCTGGAGTCATCGCCAACGCCGCCGGGTTCCCCATTAGTGCGCCTCCGCCGCACGACCTGAAGTTCGCCTACTTCGCCGCGGTCGGCAACGCCGATTTCAACTTCGCCGAATTCGCGCAACTGCGCCGTCAACTCGACCAAACCAACGCGCGTTATCGCATTCGCATTTTCCAGGGAACCCACGGCTGGGCGCCGCCCGAAACCTGGTTGGAAGCTCTGAACTGGATGGATCTCCAGGCGATGTCCGCCGGAATCCTGCCGCGCGATGCGAAGCGCATTCAGCCAGCCTTGGCGGATGAACTCGCTCTGGCCAGCCGCGATGAATCCGATCACCGCATCCTGGATGCCTATCGCGAGTATCAATTCATCGCTCGGGATTTCGTCGGCCTCGCCGATGTCGCACAGGCCAGCGAAGCGGTCGCGAGACTCAAATCCAGCAAAGCGCTAAAGAGCGCAGAAAAAGAAGAAGAGTCCGACGTAGCCGAGCAAGCCAACCTCTCGGCAACGCCTTCGGCACAAATCCTGGCCGCCGCCAGCGGAGACCTGAGCGTCCCCGATCTTCTGGAATTGAAACGTGAAGTCGGCAGCTTGCTGAATCGCGCCGAGAGTTTTTCCGATCAAAACAGCCGCCAAGCCTTGGTTGCGCGGCGCACCGTCGGCAGCCTTCTAGTCGAGGCCTACGAATCCGGAGACAATGCTCTGGCGCTCAAAAATTACAGCGCCGCCCTCGCTTGCTTCGACGTGGCCGGAGCCGGATCGCGAAATTCCGCGTGGGCGCACTACCAGCGGGCCCGCGTCTTCGCCAGAATGTCCGACCGAAAAGGCGTGTTCGCCGAACTGAAACTGGCCGGGGCGCAAGGCTTTCATGACGCCGCGGCCCTCGACTCGGCCGACTTCCAAGCCTTTCGCGCCCAGCCGGAGTATCAAAAGTTGATCGCGGATTGGAAAGCCAGGGCCAACGAACCGTAGATGTAAATCTAGCGAATTTCGATTTCCACCATGAACAAGAGGCCTTCTCATTAATCTGATCGACGCGTTGGAAAGACGCACATGCTTCCAAATGCTGACCTTACGATTCATTCGCATATCCTCTACTCCTAATACTGAGAATTTGCGAGAATCGAGGGAACCATTAGAAAAACATTAGCGAGAAGCGTAATAGCCCTTGAAGAATCAATCAGGTAGAAAAAATTGGCTCCTCAGGTAGGACTCGAACCTACAACCCTCCGGTTAACAGCCGGATGCTCTGCCATTGAGCTACTGAGGAGTGTTGTTTCCTGCGCGTTTGGAAGGTGCGCCGGAGTTGAATATCACAACTATATTATCATCATCTCATTGCATTTGTGGATCGTTGCATTTGTGCATACAAGAAATCTGTCCCCTTTGCTGTAGGACTTTGCATGGCTCACTGGACGGCCATTATAGCCTCTGTTTTATCGATGTTTATTATGGCTGAGCAGTCCCTTATCGCGTTTTCAAATAGAAGCGGATTGTGCAAGTACCCTGTTTCCGAAGAGTTTGATTTCGCTTCCCGGACATGCTATAACAGCCCGTTTGTGAGGGGCGGCGGAGTTGGAATTCTATTCCAGATCAGCGCTTCGAACGACATCCGACGCGGCCAAGCAACACCTCTTTTCGCCGTGTAGTGGAAGCGTGTTCGGAAATTTCAGCAACATTCTACGGGCATTTGCATCCAAGCTCCGGAATTATGCTGAAAAAGCGACCTTGACACGTAAATCATCCTAAAGAAGCTCCCATCCACGGAGGGTTCCCTATGCGCAAATGGCCCACAGCAGTTGCGGCAATCGGACGACGTTTGGTGCAGTTGATTTTGCCTACGCTGTTACTCGTAGCAAGCGCTCTGGCCCAGTCTGTTCCAGAAGCCGCTGGCGGCGAAGCGAACCTAAAGCTGCCGGATCTTTCCCAGGTTTCTTTTCTGGGGTTGGACGGGCATCGTCTGCTGGAAATCGGAATATTATTTTGCATCTTCGGTCTGGCATTCGGGCTGACGATCTACATGCGCCTGAAGAACCTGCCCGTACACCGCTCCATGCGAGACATGTCGGAGCTGATTTACGAAACCTGCAAGACGTATTTGATCAGTCAGGGAAAATTCCTCCTTCTGTTGGAAGCCTTTATCGCGGTCATTATTATCCTGTACTTCGGCGTGCTGCTGAAGTTTGAGACGGCCAGGGTCATCATCATTCTCGCCTTCAGTGTGCTGGGGATCGCGGGCAGCTATGGCGTAGCCTGGTTTGGCATTCGCGTAAATACGTTTGCCAACTCGCGCACCGCCTTCGCCAGCCTGGGCGGCAAACCTTATCCGGTCTATCAAATTCCGCTGGCAGCAGGCATGAGCATTGGGATGATGCTCATCAGCGTTGAACTGCTGATGATGCTGATTATCCTGCTCTTTATTCCCCGGGATTACGCGGGCCAGTGCTTTATCGGCTTTGCCATCGGCGAATCGCTGGGAGCGGCGGCATTGCGTATAGCGGGCGGCATCTTCACCAAGATTGCCGATATCGGCTCAGACCTCATGAAGATCGTCTTCAAGATCAAGGAAGACGACGCGCGAAATCCCGGAGTGATCGCCGACTGCACTGGAGACAACGCCGGCGATTCCGTCGGCCCCTCCGCGGATGGATTTGAAACCTATGGCGTAACTGGCGTCGCGCTCATCACTTTCATTCTTCTGGGAATTATCCCCTCGGTCTTCCTGCCTGCAGGCGTCAGCATGGCCTCAGCCACGGCTGAGCAGTTGAGAACTGCGGCCACCGCCGCAGCGACTGTGCAAGTGCAATTGCTGGTGTGGATCTTCGTGATGCGCGTCATGATGCTGGTGGCGAGCAGCGCGGCTTACTTCCTAAACAGCGCCATCGCCAAAGCCCGGTACGGCAATGCGAAAGAGATGAACTTTGAATCGCCCCTCACCTCGCTGGTCTGGATCACCTCTCTGGTTTCGATTGGCTTGACCTACGTGGTCTCGTATTTCATCATTCCCAGCCTTTTCGGCGACACAACCCAGTGGTGGAAACTCTCAACCATCATTTCTTGCGGAACGTTGGCGGGAGCGATTATTCCCGAACTGGTTAAAGTGTTCACCTCCACTGAATCACGGCATACGTGGGAAGTCGTGACTTCGGCACAGGAAGGCGGAGCGTCCCTGGGAATATTGTCGGGGTTCGTCGCTGGCAATTTTTCCGCGTATTATTTGGGATTTTCCATGGTCATCCTGATGGGCATTGGATATTACTTCAGCACCATGGGACTGAGTGGCTTGATGATTGCTGCGCCAGTGTTTGCTTTCGGGCTGGTGGCGTTCGGGTTCTTAGGGATGGGTCCCGTAACCATCGCCGTGGATTCTTATGGTCCAGTCACCGACAACGCCCAGTCTATTTATGAATTGTCGTTGATTGAACATATTCCCGGCATTGAAGGCGAACTCAAGCACGACTACAAAGTGGACGTGAATTTCGAACGGGCCAAATTCCTGCTTGAAGATAATGACGGTGCAGGTAATACCTTCAAAGCGACCGCTAAACCGGTTCTGATCGGGACCGCCGTGGTAGGCGCTACCACCATGATTTTCTCCATCATCATGGCTCTTACCAATGGCCTTACCGAGTACGTGGACAAGCTCTCGCTGCTGCATGCGCCGTTTGTTCTGGGGCTGATTAGCGGTGGAGCGATGATCTATTGGTTTACCGGCGCATCCACGCAGGCGGTGACCACGGGAGCGTATCGCGCCGTGGAGTTCATCAAGGCGAATATTCGGTTGGAGGGGGTGGAGAAGGCATCAGTCTCGGACAGCAAGAAAGTCGTCGCCATCTGCACCACGTACGCGCAGAAGGGGATGCTGAATATTTTCTTGGCGGTTTTTTTCGCAACGCTGTCGTTCGCTTTCGTGGAACCATTCTTTTTTATCGGCTACCTGATTTCAATCGCCATCTTCGGCCTCTATCAGGCAATCTTCATGGCCAACGCCGGCGGCGCCTGGGACAACGCCAAGAAAATTGTTGAGGTGGATTTAAAGCAAAAAGGAACTCCGCTGCACGACGCGACTGTAATTGGAGACACAGTTGGCGATCCGTTCAAGGACACGTCGTCCGTTGCGTTGAACCCGGTAATTAAATTCACCACGTTATTCGGATTGCTCGCAGTAGAACTCGCCGTCACGCTGGCGGCAAAGGGCCCCGGGCTCAGTCATCTATTGGCGCTGGTATTTTTCCTGTTCTCGTTCTTCTTCGTGTACAAGTCGTTTTACGGTATGCGGATTGGCAACGACCGTACCAAAGTTGCTGTTCCAGTCGCGGCAGATTGACACCAGTTTATCGCGGCGCTCGGCTGCTAGTGGGT
>DASXFN010000008.1:0-11534 GCA_036489565.1 Terriglobales bacterium | reverse complement strand
CGATTTATGAGGCATGCACGTTGCGCTTCCGGCCCATCATGATGACGACTATGGCCGCATTGCTGGGCGCGCTGCCGCTGGCCCTGGGCACGGGGGTTGGCTCGGAACTGCGGCGTCCGTTGGGAATTACCATTGTCGGCGGACTCATCTTCAGCCAGGCGCTGACTCTATTTACAACCCCGGTGGTTTATTTGTATATGGACCGGCTACGGTCGCACACGCGCAAACAATTTGTTCCTTTAGAAGCTAGCGAATCACAAGCGGACTAATTCCGCCAATTCCCGGATTCACAACTTGCGGAAGATTTGAGCTAATTCTAGACGGCGGCTTTTGCTTTTGCGTGGCTGGCAAGCAATGGCGACTCTTCCCCAAGGGCGTGGAAGCCAGCACGGTCCATGGCGATCTGCACTTCGGGATTGCGCATGAAGGTATTCCAGACAAACTGGCTGCGGGCATTTTCCGCCATGAGCATGGTGATGCCCACATCAATTCCCAGTACGTCGCGACTCACCCATCCCGTGAGTGGGTTGAATGCGTCCACGAAGCCGTAGCGCTTCCAGATTTGGTCACCGTAGTAGCTGCGCAGGTTTTTCAGAACTGCAATGGCATCGCCGTAAACGAATGGGAGCGATCCGGCAGCGGCAGCGGGAACAATGGTTCCATCAATCGGGCCTTGCATCGGAGGCCCGCCCCAGGCCACGTATCCCTTGCGTGAATCGGAGGCTGTGATGCCCCAGACCTTTTTGGAGTAGCAGGGAAATTTGTGGTTCAGCTCCGCGCAAAATTGCTGGTGCGCCTGCGAGGCAAGCACGGAATTTTCAAAATAATTAGTGTAGTCATCCTGCTTGCCCCGAAAATCAAACCAAGCGTGCGAAAACTGATGCACAAACAAAGGAGCAGGCGAGGAGATGAAGCGATAGTTACCATAAGTCATCCAGGGACGGCGAATGCTGCGCCAGCACTCCGCGGGAATGGGATGGGTCGGCGATCCCATTGCCAGCAGGTACAACATCATGGACTCACAGTAAGAATCCCAGCGATGGCCGCTGAAGCCGGACTCCGGCGTCCAGGCCATTCTGAACAGCTTTCCCTTGTTCAACGCCCAATTCCAATTCACCCGGTTATAAATCGCTTCGCTATGGCGGTGAATTTCCGGGTCGTCAAAGTAAGCGCGGCAGGTGAGCACGCCGCAGAGCAGAATTGCCATATCAATTGGCGAAATCTCGGAGGAGTGGCTGCGCTCGCCGGTTGTCATGTCCACAAAGTGGTATAGAAAACCGTGGACTTGAGGGGCCTTCTCGGCCAGGAAGCGCAAAGAGGTTTGTACGCGGGCCTTAATCTCTTCTTGAGAATGGTAATTGCGCTGGTGGCCGATGCACAGGGCTGTCAGCCCGAAACCGGTTGCCGCGGCGCTGGCCAGCATGCGCTTGTCCCCGCCGTTGGCGTTGGCGCGGTCCCGAACCAGCCCGGTATGGGGATCCGCCTCATTCCAGAAATACTCGAAAGCGGAGCGCTCCACCTCATCCAGTAAGGCCGTATCGTCTCGGCGGGAAGGATTTGGAGGCAGGAATACGTCGGAAGTAAGGCCCTTACCTGCGAGAGGGAAAACTGCTGTTGCGCTGATTACGCCGTATAAAAAATCGCGTCGCGTCCAAGTCATGAAATGGAGCCAGTAATCCTATGTTGTTATGCCAACTGAACCAGCAGTATGGATTCAGCCACGCGCTATGAAAATATTTCCGCGAAGACGGAATTAATTGCACTCAGACTAGCATGAGATTTACTGCGGAAAACACTGTATGACCATTAATTTTGTGGGTCAAGGCAGGGATTTGATTGGCCATCACGAGAGTAATAGGGCGAACGCCTTACATCGTGCCGCTATCTTGGAAAATTTAGAGTGTTGTGGTGGAAGACTTCGAAATTATTTGTGGGCAGGATGAAAATCCTGATAGTCCATGAACCAAACCGTAACTCGCTGTAAAACAAACCCTTCGCTTGGTAGCGGCATCTTTGGTCGCGTATGATGTTGTTCACATTCACTCGGGGCAGCATTCCTTTTAAATATCAAAAGCTTTAGGAACGCATAGAACACGCTATGGCGGGACGTGAGAGTTTCTGGAGTAGCTGGCGGGAGCGCCTGGAGGCGCTACGCAACGTCCCCCCTGTTCTGAAAATCGTTTGGGACTCAGGCCGTCTGGTGGTTGTTCTGGGCTTGGTCTTCCGGCTCTTCGTTTCCCTGCTGCCCATCGCCATCCCTTACGTCACCAAGATCATTATTGACGCCATTTACCAGGCGCGCACCACACATCAGCCTATTCGCCCGCATTTCTGGTGGTTTGTAGCGGCCGAGTTCTCTCTGGCGGTGCTGGCTAGCATTTTTTCTCGCGTCATTGATTACCTTAATTCCCTACTCGCCGATAAATATGTTCGCCACGTCAGCATTCAAGTCATGAAGCAGGCTGCGAGCCTCGATCTGATCGCCTACGAAGACCCTGTCTACTACGACCGCTTGGAACGCGCTCGCGTGCAAGCCACGGACCGCTTGGCCATGGTCCAGTCCATCGGACAGCTGGTGCAGCAGGTCATTACCGCAGTCGGCATGTCCATCGCGATCATGATTTATTCGCCCTGGCTGGTTCTATTACTGATCGCGGGCGTTGTCCCGGCTTTCCTAGGCGAAAGCCATTTCGCCTTTCTCGGATACGCGAAGAACTTTAAGCAAACGCCTATCAAAAGACAGCTTGACTACTTGCGTGTCGTCGGAGGAAGCAAAGAAGCGGCAAAGGAACTTAAGCTGTTTGGCTTGAAAGATTTTTTCACGGAGCGGTTCCGATCGCTCTCCGATCAAATCTATGCGGAAGATGTCTCGCTGGCGCAGCGCAAGCTGACCGCCACTGCGCTGCTCTCGATTCTTGCGACTTTCGGTTATTACTCCGCCTACGTATTCATCGTTTGGCGCACCATCCAGGGCGAACTATCTATAGGAACGCTTGTTTTTCTCGCCGCGCAAATACTGGGCGCCAGCATGAACATCCAGCAGATATTTTCCACAGTGGCGGGGATTGCCGATCAAGCGCTATTTCTCACCGATCTGCTGGCATTTTTCAAAATGGAGCCGACGATCAAATCTAAGCCGAATGCTCTGCCCGCGCCACGACCCATTACCGGAGGGTTCGAATTTATTAATGTGTCGTTCAGCTACTCCGGCAGTCCGCGCCGCATTTTGAATGGACTGAACTTCCATCTGCATCCTGGCGAACGAGTTGCATTGATTGGAGAGAATGGACAGGGTAAAACGACCATCGTAAAGCTCATCACGCGCCTTTACGATCCCACCGAAGGGCAGATTTTGCTCGACGGTGTGGACCTTAGGGAGTACAGCCTGGAAGACCTGTATGGTCAGATTGGTGTGATTTTTCAGGATTTCATGCGCTATGAAATGACGGCGCGGGAGAACATTGCCGTTGGCAAGATCGAGGAGCTGGCGAACTTGCCGTTAATTGCCGATTCAGCTGAAAAGAGCATGGCGGCCGAGGTCATTGCCAAGCTCCCAGCGAATCTGGAACAGATGCTGGGAAGGCGGTTTGAGGGCGGCGTGGACCTTTCGGGCGGCGAGTGGCAAAAAGTTGCGCTGGCGAGGGCATACCTCCGCGACGCGCAGCTGCTGATTTTGGACGAACCCACCGCGGCCCTGGATGCTCGAAGTGAATATCAGGTTTTCCAGCGCTTCGCCGAACTGACGCTCGGTAAGATGGCGTTGTTCATTTCTCATCGCTTTTCAACCGTGCGCATGGCAGATCGCATCGTAGTACTTGAAAACGGCAACATAGTGGAAGAAGGCAATCACGAGTATCTTGCTCGTCTCGGTGGACGGTATGCCGAGATGTTTGAGATGCAGGCCGCAAGCTACCGCTAGAGACCAAAAAGAATGCCCCAGGACACCCATTTGGAGATGGTGAACAAAGAGGCTGAACGATTGCCACAGATATTTTCTGCTTCCGAACTGCCCGCCATCGGCGCACAGGGCGAAAGTCTGGCGCGCGAACTCGCATGGGTTCCGGGCACCCTGTCTTCCAAATATTTTCAGAATCGAATCAACCGGTTAGGCTTCCTTTTAAGGCCTTTGTTCGTTTCGCTAAGCTCTTTGGAAAAAGGAATTTCCGGCTCCGATGATTTCAACTGGTTGCGGGACAACGTACGCCTGCTCTATTCGGAACTCGGCAGCATTCACGAACAAATTAAGACCTTGCCGCGGTTGCCGCACGTACAAAACTCCCAGGGGGAGATTTTGCCGAGGGCCGCCGCACTGGCGGAAAGCTATTTGGCTGCCGTTGCCTACGAATTCAGCGAACAGACTTTTACGGAATTTGTGAGTGCCTTCCAGCAGAAGACCGCCCTCAATATGAAGGAATTGCTCACCATCCCCTTGGCAATTAAGGTCATCCTGCTCGACCGCCTCGGAGAACGTGGACATCAGCTTCTTTCTGATTTGAACGGTACTTACGGGATTGGAATTTGCGTTCGCAGCCTCCGCGAAGCGTCACACACCTCGTGGAAGACGCTGCTTGAGCCCCTCATCCTTTTCGATCTCGTTCTGCGGGAGGATCCCGCGGGCGCGTATGGCCGTATGGATTACGAAAGCCGCGAGTTATATCGCAATGAGATCGTGGAGATCGCGGAGCGGTGCGACCGCGGGGAAATAGGCGTTGCCAAGGAAGCGCTGGCATTGGCTCGCCAAGCGGCAAATTGGAATTCTGGGGACGAACGCATTACCGCGCGGCAATCGCACATTGGATACTACCTTCTGGGTGAAGGTGCGCCTTTATTGCAGCAGAGGGTCGGATTCAATCCAAAACCGGGTCGAAAGCTGCTTACGCTGCTTCGCCGAAATCCGGATGAATTCTATCTGCCTAGTATTTTGCTGATGTCGTTAATAATACTGTCGGCCATTTTGTTACTGCTCACGCCGCGTTATACGCCCATCGGTCTAATTTTGTTTTCCATGGTCGTACTCCTGCTACCGAGTTCGCAAACCGCGGTGCAGCTGATTAACTATTTGACGACTTCCCTGCTGCGCGCTCAGATCATTCCGAAGCTGGATTTTTCCGGAGGCATTCCTGATGACTGCGCTGCTCTGGTCGCCATTCCCGCGCTCTTGTTGAATGAAGACCAAATTCACCGGCTTGTGGACAACCTTGAGGTCCGCTATCTCGGCAATCGCGACCGCAACTTGCATTTCATGTTGCTGACCGATTTGCCCGATTCCCGTGAGCGGCCCAACGAAAATGATCCGCGGGTGGACATGTGCGCGGATCTGATTCGTGGATTAAGTGAGAAATATGCCAAGGACGGCACTGGTTCGTTTCTTATGCTGCACCGGCACCGCGTTTACAATCCGCGCGAGCGCGTGTGGATGGGATGGGAGCGCAAAAGGGGAAAGCTACTCGACCTTAATCAGTTGCTGCGCAGCCAATACGACAGTTTCCCGGTGAAGATAGGGGATTTGAGCGTATTCGAACACGCGCGGTTCGTCATCACTCTAGATGCGGACACGGAATTGCCTCGCGGTTCAGCGCAGCGCATGGTAGGCGCCATGGCGCACCCTTTAAACCGCGCGATTATTGATCCGCAGAAGAATATTGTGGTCGCCGGGTACGGCATACTGCAGCCCCGCGTGGGAGTCAGCGTGCAAAGTGCGGGAGTTTCCCGGCTGGCCAATATTTACTCGGGGCAAACGGGATTTGATATTTACACGCGGGCGATCTCCGACGTTTATCAGGATTTGTATGGCGAAGGGATTTTTGCCGGCAAAGGAATTTATGAGGTTGAGACCGTCCACAAGGTGCTCGACCGCCGCTTCCCCCGCAATGCCCTGCTCAGCCATGATCTGATTGAGGGAGCCTACGCGCGCGCCGGACTTGCGAGCGATATCGAAGTGATTGAGGACTATCCCTCGCATTACAGCGCCTACAACCGCCGCAAACATCGCTGGCTGCGCGGAGACTGGCAAATTGCGGAGTGGTTGTTTCCGCGAGTTCCCGACGAAACGGGCAAGCGCGTGCAGAATCCCATCTCGGTCATTTCGCAATGGAAAATTCTGGACAATTTACGCCGCAGTTTAGTGGAACCGGCCACCCTGCTGCTTTTCGTTCTGGGATGGCTGGTGCTGCCCGGCTCCGCTTTGTTGTGGACCATCGCGACCGTAGGCATTCTGTTTGTTCCTGTCTGGTTTCAATTCGCTTTTAATCTCGTCCGCGCCGCGGTGGAGAAGAAAAAAGAAATCGCTCGCGATGCCACTGACACTTTGAGCAGTGCGAATTTCGGCGTGCTGCTTACGCTCATCTTCCTTGTTCATCAAACCCTGGTTTCTCTCGACGCCGTGATCCGCACCATGGTGCGGCGTATATACACCAGGCAACGAATGCTCGAATGGGAAACCGCTGCGGAAGTCGAACTGGGAAGGAACAAACGCGCGCCAGTGGACGTCTATTTAGACTGGATGCCTGCGATTGCTCTGGTCCTTGGCCTGCTCGTCTTCTGGATTCGTCCGCGCGCGCTGGCTGCGGCGGTGCCGATCTTAGTGTTGTGGGCGAGCAGCAAGTTGGTGGCTTTGTGGTTGAATCGCCCTCCGGGCCCTGTGCGCAACGAAGTTTCCCAGAAGGACGAGAAGTTTCTGCGCGGTTCCGCATTGCGTACGTGGAGATATTTCGCCGAATTCAGCAATGAAGAGCATCATTGGCTGATTCCTGACAACGTTCAGGAAGAGCCATTAAAAGTAGCGGCGCGCGTAAGCCCCACCAATGTCGGACTTCTTTTAAATGCGCGGCAGGTGGCATGTGAATTCGGTTATTTGACCGTTCCGGAATTTGCCGCGCAAACTTTGCGCACGCTGGCCACCATCGAGAAGCTGCCACGTTATAAAGGGCACCTGCTCAATTGGTATGACACGAATACGTTGGAGCCGCTTACCCCTTTATTTGTTTCTTCGGTGGATAGTGGGAATCTTGTGGCTTCGCTCTGGACCTTGCAACAAGGATGCACCGAGCGATTGCGGCGGCCGGTGATTGAAAACAACGTACTCGACGGCTTCACGGACTATTTGCGCATTCTTCATGACCTGCACGCGCTGCCGCGCAAACCGGTAAGCATTGCGGAACATCATTTGAAAAGCTCCTCCGCGCAATGGCTGATTGAGCCCGCGCAACACATACGCTTTGCCGAATTACTAAAAATTCCACGCGTAGCTTCGTCCTCTTCGGGACACCATGGGGAGATCGAATGGTTCGCCACGTCGGCAGCGCGGTTGTTGGACGCGGTCCGACAGACCATTTCGTCATACGTACCCTGGCTCCTGCCGGAATTTGCCTCATTGCGTCAGGATGCGACGATCGGCCTGAATGCGTCCTATGAGCACCCGGTCCTGCAACGCCTTCCGGAACTCATCGAACGCTTGGAGATGCGCCTGATCGCAGCCATGAACGCGACTTCATTGGCGGGAGAACGAAAAGAGTCCTATCAACGGCTGTTGGATTTGTTGCCGCAGGCGAGCACCCACGTCCTGAAATTGATTGCCGACCTGCGTAAGATTATCGCCACGGCTGACAGCATAGCCAAAGAGATGGATTTTAACTTCCTTCTCGACAAGCGACGAAAGCTGCTCTCCGTCGGCTTTGATGCGGGCGCAGAACAACTGCACTCCGCCTGCTACGACCTGCTCGCGTCAGAATCGCGTATCGCCACTTTTATCGGAATTGCGAAGGATGAAATCCCGCAAGAGACATGGTTCCTGCTAGGTCGAGCCCATACCCTGGATCGCGGGCGGCCAGTTCTTCTCTCGTGGACAGGTACGATGTTCGAATATCTAATGCCCGCGCTGTGGATGCGCTCCTATCCGAACACCCTGCTTGAGCGCTCGCGTGACGCGGTGGTGCGCTTGCAGCGAATGTATGCAGCCGCCAAACACGTGCCCTGGGGCATCTCTGAGTCCGCATATTCAAAAACTGACGAGGCGGGCAATTATCAATACCACGCTTTTGGAATTTCCCGCGTTGCATTGCGGAAAGACGACGAAGTGGAATCGCTGGTCATCTCCCCGTACTCTACTTTCCTGGCGCTTTCAGTGGACGCAAGCGAGTCTATTCGCAACCTGCGCGAGATGGCGCACCAGGGATGGATTGGGCCTTACGGTTTTTACGAGTCGGTGGACTTCAATCCGGTCCGTCACACCTGGCGGCATCGCAATGAAATCGTTCGCTGCTGGATGGCGCACCATGAAGGCATGTCGTTGCTGGCCATCGCTAATTTCCTCCGCGATGACGTGGTGCAGCGCTGGTTCCACGGCGACCCGCGCGTGCAGGCGACAGAACTCCTCCTGCACGAGAAGCCGGTTTCGTATGTTCGTCCCCAGTTGAGCGGCTACGGGACGGCTGCGGCGTAGGTTTTTTGCTTGGGCTTAAGGCCAGTTCTTACGCCGGATTTAAGCGAAATTCCATCAAAAACTCAAAACGGTTTTCGCAAGAACGCAGGCACATTGTAATAATTCAGTTTTTGCAACTGTAATTTCTTCTGAGCGGCGAACTCATCCACCGCCTCGGTCTCTCCCGCAACAGAATTGTAATCGTCAAACACGATTAATCCGCCGGGAACAACACGTTCATATAGTTGTTCGAGCGCGAAAACGGTGGGCTCTTTCACGTCCATATCGAGATGCAGCAGCGCGATCCTGGTCTCAGGATGGGCCTGCAGATACTCTGGCAGGGTAGCGAAAACGTTCCCCTTCACCAAGGCGACATTCTGAAAAGACTTTCGTCGCAAAATGCCGGACAGTTCCTCCACCGACAAACCATTTCCGCCAGCCTCTTCAAATCCTCGAATAAAATGCAGATCATTTTCGGAATCCAGGTTTTCGCGCGGGAATTCTCCGAAGGCGTCGAAGCCGATAATCTGTCGAGAAAAATCGTTCTCTAAAGCGTTGCGGAAAGTCGCTAACCGGATCAGAGACGCGCCTTTGTAAACGCCCAACTCCACGACGTGGCCCGGCAGCCCAAGAATGGATTTATAGAGTTCATAGTGCGCCAGCATTTTATTGATGCGTGTAGGATGACTGAACCAATAGAAGGCGTTCTCGTGGTCCCACACGTCGCGGCTCGATAAATCACGGATTGCGAGATCGTCCCTGGAAAGATCAGGCCTCTTGATTGTCCCAATCGAAGGCTCCAGCAATTCGTCCTCATGCGCGGAATCGAGCACTCTTGTCGTCACCTACACAGACTAACTCTTAAACGAAGTCATAGAGATTAACGAAGATTGTTACATCCCACGAATTCCGGCACGCCGCGCCCACAGCGGAAACTGCCGCCACGCGAAAAACCTGCGAACCAGGTTTGACGGGCTGGCATTCGCATGAGATATTGCTTTCGGATGGTGAGAACTTAAATCACCGCCATACTGTTATCGCTGCAAGCATGTTTAATCTGTAAGGAGCCCCAGATCCATGGTTCGTCTTATCCCCCGGGAGACGAAGTTCTTCCGCATGTTCGCGGAAGTCTCGACTAATCTCACCGAAGGAGCGCGTCTGCTCCACCACATATTGCAAAATCCCAGCAACATCGTCGCGGACGTTAGCAAGATCCAGGACATTGAACATCGTGGCGATGAGATGACACACAACATTTTCACTACATTAAACCAAACCTTTATTACTCCATTTGACCGCGAAGATATTCATGCACTTACGTCTTCCCTTGATGATGTGCTTGATTTCATAAACGCCGCTGCCACCCGTCTTGTTTTGTACAAGATATATAACCCGCCACCCGCCGCCGCCGAATTGGCGCAAATTATTGTGGTGCAAACAGAAGAACTGGCAACCGCAGTTTCCGTGCTGGAAAAAACCCAGCTCATGATCAGCCATTGCGTGGAAATTAACCGCCTGGAAAATGAGGCGGATCGGGTAAGCCGCAAAGCCATTGCCGAACTGTTCGAGCACGAGAAAGATCCAATTCAACTCATCAAGTTCAAAGAACTATATGAGGTACTGGAAAGCGCGACCGACAAAGCCGAAGACGCAGCCAATGTGTTGGAGACTGTCGCGCTCAAGAGCTCCTGATGTCTGCTTGTCCCCATTCCCACTCCGATTGAGGTGCACCCCAGGGTGAATACAGGACTGATACTGCTGATTGTCACCGTTGCCACGGCCCTGTTCTTTGATTTTTTGAATGGCTTTCACGACGCCGCCAACAGTATTGCGACGGTCGTTTCCACGCGCGTCCTCTCCCCCAAGCTGGCGGTGGCCTGGGCAGCATTTTTCAACTTCGCAGCTGCGTTTCTGCTGGGGACAGCCGTCGCCCATACCATTGGCCGCGGCATGATCCGCTTGGACTACGTAACGCAATACGTGGTCATCGCGGCATTGGCGGGCGCCATTGTCTGGGACCTGCTCACGTGGTGGTGGGGACTGCCTACATCCTCTTCCCACGCTTTGATTGGCGGCTACGCAGGCGCAGCCATGGCCCGGGCCGCACTAAAAGAAGGCGCACACTCCGCTTTTTCCGTCATTATTCCGGGTGGATGGACTAAAACGCTCGTCTTTATCGTAATTGCGCCCGTCATTGGATTAGTACTCGCGCTGTTGTTTTCCATCATCCTTTACTGGGCGTTTCGCCGCAATTCTCCGAGCCAAGTGGACCACTGGTTTCGCCGATTGCAATTATTCTCCGCCGCTGCCTACAGCCTGGGGCATGGCGGCAACGACGCCCAAAAAACCATGGGCATCGTCGCGGGGGCGCTCTACACGGCTGGGTACATCAATGCCAAAGAAATGGCCGGCAATTGGGGCCGTTATCACTGGCCCATCATTTTGGCCGCAAACGCCGCCATTGCGCTTGGAACTTATTCGGGGGGATGGCGCATTGTACGCACCATGGGATCAAAAATTACCAAGCTCAAGCCCTTCGGCGGATTCTGCGCGGAAAGCGCCGGAGCCATCACTCTCTTCGGCACGGCGTTAGCCGGAATTCCCGTTAGCACCACGCATACAATTACCGGCGCCATTGTTGGTGTAGGCGCTGTGCATCGACTTTCGGCTGTGCGCTGGGGAGTGGCCCGGAGGATTGTTTGGGCTTGGATTCTGACCATACCAGCCTCAGCGGCGGTGGCTGGAGCAGTCTTCTGGATTATTCGTTGCTTTTACGCGGCTGCGTGATACGGGGATCCGATGGAAACGTTGAAGATATGGCTTCTCAGTATTGCATCCGCAATTTTTTACGGCATACTGCACGATCAGATAACAGCCAGAATTTGTGTCGAATATTTTTCCATCGCCCATCCAACAATTCTGCCTCTCACCTCACCAACTGCTTTGGCCTTGGAATGGGGAGTATTAGCAACATGGTGGGTGGGAGCTATTCTGGGAATCTTGCTTTCAATTGCTGCTAGGATCGGCAAACGCCCACTAGTTACAGCGCGTGCCCTGATTCGTCCTCTGGCAATCCTCCTGGTCGCAATGGCAGTCTCTTCGTTCCTGGCAGGCG
>DASXFN010000120.1:0-15928 GCA_036489565.1 Terriglobales bacterium | reverse complement strand
TGCCGGAGGGGATGCTGCTGCGCTCGCCGCGCGAGGCCTCGAACCTGTCAGATCCGGACTCGGCCTTCACGCTGGATGCGTATGAGGCGGCGACGGGAAAAGAGCCCGCCGCTCCGGTGCCGCTCGACACGTTTGTGGCCTACGGAAAATGGTTCCGGCAACAGCTTGGCTCGGACCTGGATACGCGGAACGTGGCGGAGGTGGAGCGCGAGAATGGTTTGTTCCGCGTCACTTTGCGGGACGGACAGGTCATCCGCTCGAAGCGAGTGGTGGTGGCGGCGGGGATTGGGCAATTTAAGAGAAAACCGGAGGTGTTCGGGAACTTGCCGGAGTCGCAAGCGTCGCATTGTTACGAGCGGCGCGGAATCCTGAACTTTGCCGGACAGCGGGTCGTAGTGATTGGGGCAGGGCAGAGCGCGCTGGAATCGGCGGCGTTGTTGCACGAAGCGGGTGCGAATGTGGAAATCATTTCGCGGCAGCCCTTTTTCCGCTGGGTGGGAATTCACGGCTGGCTGCATCACATGGGACCGATTTCCAAAATGCTTTATACGAAGCACGACGTGGGACCGGCGGGAATCAGCCGGCTGGTGGCGACGCCCAATATTGTTTCCTGGATTCCATTGGGGACACGCGACAAGATTCGTAAACGCGCGGTGCGAGCGGCGGGCTCGAAGTGGCTGATAGAGCGTACGAAGAACATTAAGACTTCCAAGGGGCGTTCGGTGGTGGAGGCAACTTCACGGGGAAACGCAGTCCGGTTGAAGCTGGATGACGGCAGCGAACGCGAGGTGGACCACGTCGTGATGGGAACGGGTTACAGCGTGGACATCGCGAAGTACGAATTCCTGTCGCGGGACTTGGTTGCGAAGGTCAACCAGTTTGATGGTTATCCGCGGCTCAAAAGAGGGTTCAGCAGTTCAGTCCCGGGCCTGCATTTCATGGGAGCTACGGCGGCGCGCAGCTTTGGGCCGCTGCTTTATTTCGTAACCGGGACGGAGTTTGCCTGCAAGGAACTGGTCGGATATTTGGCGCGAAACCGGAATGTGGCGCAGGTATAGACGGCGGCCGATCAGGAGCAAGCTCGCATGAAAAAGCAGAATCTTCCCGGCGCACTGGTGGTGGGCGGTGAGCATCCCGGCCTGGCGATTGCGCGAAGCCTGGGGCGGCGGGGAATTCCCGTGGTGGTGATAGATGATCAGGTTTCGGTTTCCAAATTTTCGCGGTACGCGCAACAAGTAGTTTCCGTGAAAAACCTGCTCGATGAACGCAAGACCGTGGACTCGGTGCTGGAAATCGGCAAGAAGCTGGGTCTGGACGGCTGGGTCTTGTTCCCGACGCGCGATGAGAATGTCGCCGCATTCTCACGTTACCGCTCGGAACTTGTCGGTCAGTTTCGCGTTACGACTCCGGAGTGGGAGACGGTGAAATGGGCGTGGGACAAAAATAATTCCTACGCGCTTGCGGAGAGGTTGGGAATTCCCGCGCCGCGCACCTGGACGCTCAAAAGCCGAGACGAGCTGGCAGAGTTGTATCCGCGGCTGCCGCTGGCGATTAAACCGGCGATCAAAGAGAACTTTTTTTATTCCACCGGGGCCAAGGCGTGGAAGGCAGAGACGCCCGCGCAATTGGATGAGCTGTACGACAAGGCAGCGCGGCAGATCAAGAAGGAAGAGATCATGGTGCAGGAGGTGATTCCGGGCGATGGAACGCGGCAGTTCTCGTATTGCGCGTTTTTCCGGGATGGCCACGCGCACAGCACGCTGGTTGCCCGACGCTGCCGACAGCATCCGCGGGAGTTTGGGCGGGCGGCAACTTACGTGGAAACTATTGAGTGTCCCGCAGTTGAAGAACTTTCAGAGCGGTTTCTGCGGGAGATCAATTTTCGAGGGCTGGTGGAAGTAGAGTTCAAACAGGATCCCCGGGACGGACAGTATAAATTGCTAGATGTAAACGCGCGGGCGTGGGGCTTTCACGGAATTGGCGCGGTGGCGGGGATCGATTTTCCGTATCTGTTGTACGCGGACGCGACCGGCCAGTGCTTGGGCCAACCAGCGCGATCGAAAGCGGGGATTGGGTGGCTGCGTTTGATCACCGATGTGCCGACATCGTTTACGCAAATGGCTGGCGGCCACTTGCAAGTGAGAGAATATTTGCGGTCTCTACGGCACACGCGGATCGAGTCGGTATACGCCAACTCAGACCCGTTGCCGCTGGTGGCGGAATTTTTGCTTCTTCCGTACCTGGTTACTAAAAAATACATACTTTAGGCGGCATCATTTCTTCAATACACTGCACCCCGTATAAGAGCAGGAGCGCTAGAATTTTTCAGCAAAACGATAATGATATTTCAGGAAACCAAACTGGCGGGAGTTTTTGAGATTCAGATTGAAGCGAAAGCTGATGAGCGCGGATTCTTCGCGCGCACATGGTGCCAGCAGGAATTTGAAAGTCATGGGCTGAAAGCGCGGCTGGTGCAATGCAGCGTTTCGTTCAACACCCGAAAGGGGACCTTGCGGGGTATGCACTACCAGGCCAGGCCGTTTCCGGAAACTAAAGTGGTGCGCTGTACGCGAGGCGCGCTTTACGATGTAGTGCTGGATTTACGCGAGCATTCGCCGACATTTAAGCAATGGATTGGCGTGACGCTCGATGCGGAGAAGCGGAACATGGTTTACGTGCCGGAGGGGTGCGCGCACGGTTTTATCACGCTGGAAGCGGAGACGGAAATCTTTTACCAGATATCCGAGTTCTTTAAGCCAGAGTTGTCGCGGGGCGTGCGCTGGAATGATCCAGCGTTCAATATCGCATGGCCCGCGCCGGTGGAATTAATTTCAGAACGCGACCGGACGTATCCGGACTTTCGATAGTCGTTTGCAAAATTTATAAATGAGTCTGTTGGCGCAATTCGATCAGGACGATGCCGCGGCGACAGGGCGGGAGTTGCATCGCTTCGCCACGGAGCTTTATCCCATTTGCCGAAGCATTACGGGAGAGGGAATTCGCCAGACACTGCGAAAGATTCAGGAAAAAATCCCGCTTCAACTGACCGAAGTGCCCACGGGAACCGCCGTTCTTGATTGGACGGTCCCGAAGGAGTGGAACATTCGGGATGCATATATCAAAGACGCGAATGGCAACAAGGTCGTGGATTTCAAAAAGTGCAATCTGCACGTTCTGAACTACAGCACACGGGTGCACGCCACGTTGCCGTTGCGCGAACTCACGGGACATCTGGCGACATTGCCCGACCATCCGAATTGGATACCGTACCGAACCTCTTACTACAAGGAGAGTTGGGGTTTCTGTCTTTCACACAATCAGATGCTTGCGCTGTGCGAAGGCGATTATGAGATATGCATTGATTCCACTCTCGAAGACGGGAACCTGACTTACGGAGAGTGCTATATTCCGGGCCGTTCGTCAGAAGAGGTCTTGATTTCGAGTCATGCCTGCCATCCATCGCTAGCGAATGACAATCTTTCTGGAATCGTGGTGGCGGCGGCGCTGGCGAAATTGTTGATGGGATGCGAACTTCGATATTCCTATCGGTTCGTATTTGCTCCGGGAACGATAGGAGCGATCACGTGGCTAGCAAAAAACCAGGAATCTGCGGGCCGTGTCCGTCATGGACTGGTGTTGACGGGAATTGGAAATGCGGACGCTTTCCATTATAAGAAGAGCCGCCGGGGAAACGCCGAGATTGACCGGGCGGCGGCGCATGTTCTTCGCCACAACAGCAAGTCGGCGGAGATATTGGAATTTTCGCCATACGGATATGACGAGCGGCAGTATTGCTCTCCGGGTTTTAACCTTCCGGTGGGTTGCTTAATGCGGAGTGTTTGGGGAACGTTTCCGGAATACCATACTTCCGCCGATAATCTGGATTTTATCCGGCCTGGCGAATTGGCGGAATCGTTGCGAGTTTGCGCGGCGATCGTGGACGTGCTGGAGAATAACCAGTGTTACCGGAACTTGAGTCCTTACGGAGAGCCGCAATTAGGGAAACGCGGCCTTTATCGCTCTACTGGAGGGGAGACGATTGGGGCTGAGATCAACGCTCAGTTGTGGGTCCTGAATCTTTCCGACGGCGAAAATTCATTGCTGGATATTGCTGAACGATCGGAAATTCCCTTTGCTACGATCTTCGCCGCAGCTGAAAGGCTGCAGCGCGGAGGACTGCTTTCCTGTTGACGAAAGACTAGATTTATCACGAATCTGCGATCTGACCCTGGGAGCGCTGAAAATTTGTCACGGCGTCATTAAGTGATTGAAAATACAATGGTTAGTTCGCTTGCATTCGTGCGTGTTCCTGATTAAAATTGAGTCCTCCCCTGGTAAATTACTCCCTCGTATATAGCTGTTGTTCTCGGTGTGTCTTTAATTGACCCGATGGATGCTTCAGTAGAGATGGTCTAGCCATTTTTATAAGCCATAATTCAGATAGGAGTCGCATGAAAGTTTTACTTACCGGCCATCAAGGCTATATAGGCACCGTTGCTGCGGACATGGTGCGTAGCGCAGGGCATGAGGTCACGGGCCTGGACACGGGTTTGTTTACCGGCTGCGATTTTGGTAAAGCGGGCTCGGCGATCCGGGAAATCAAGAAGGACATCCGCCAACTGATGTTGAGCGATCTTCAAGGCTTTGATGCGGTCCTGCATTTGGCGGCATTGTCGAACGATCCATTGGGCAATCTGGATTCCGATCTAACTTACGACATCAATCACCGGGCCTCGGTGAAGCTGGCGGAGCTGGCGAAACAATCGGGCGTGAAGCGGTTTGTGTTTGCTTCGTCGTGCAGCACCTATGGAGCGGCGGGAGACGATTTTTTGACCGAGAGCGCGGATTTGAATCCGGTGACCGCCTATGGCGAGTCCAAAGTTTTTGTGGAGCGCGATGTGGCCAAACTGGCGGACACGAATTTCAGCCCGACATTCATGCGTAATGCCACCGCTTACGGGGCTTCTCCGCGCTTGCGGCTGGATATTGTTCTGAATGATTTTGTGGCTGCCGCGCTTACTAAGGGGAAGATTCACATTAAGAGTGACGGGACGCCGTGGCGTCCGATTGTGCACATCCGCGACATTATCGCAGCCATGCTGCGCGTACTGGATGCGCCGAAGGAAACCATTCACAACGAAGTTTTCAATGTCGGCGATACCAAAGAGAACTTTCGCATCAGTGAGCTGGCGGACATGGTGAAGGCGACAGTGCCGGGATGCGAAATCGAGTACGCTCCGGGGGGTGGGCCGGACAAGCGCTGCTATCGCGTGAGCTGCGAGAAGATCGCGCGCGTTCTTGGCTTCAAACCACAGTGGACCGCGCAGAAGGGCGCTGAGGAGCTTTACCGCTCATACAAAGCTGGCGGATTAACGGCGGAAGATGTGGATAACGGGCGCTACATCCGTATCCGCAATATCCAGCGTCTGCAGAATGCGGAAAAGCTGGACGCGACCCTGCACTGGATCGCACAGCCCGACGCGGTACTCGTTTAATTTTATTTCTCTTAATTTGGTTCTAAAAGAGGCCTATGACTTCCACCACCGTTTGTCCCGACATTCAGCAGGAAGCCGGAACAAAGCTGTGCCGTTTTTGCGGCGCTGGATTGCAGCAGACATTCGTAGACCTTGGATTGTCTCCGCTGTGCGAGACGTATCCTTCTGCGGCTGATTTGAATCATGGCGAAATGTATTACCCGCTGCACGTTTACGTTTGCGGCAAATGTTTTCTGGTGCAGTTGGAAGAATATGAAAGCGCGGAGAACATCTTCAGCGACTACGCGTATTTTTCCTCCTTCTCGGATTCATGGCTGAAGCACAGCGAGAACTACGCCAGAAAGATGGTTTCGCGGTTCGGCCTGGGAGCGAAAAGCTTTGTGGTGGAAGTGGCCAGCAACGACGGATATCTGCTGCAGTATTTCGTGCAGCAAAATGTTCCCGTGCTGGGGATTGAGCCGGCGGCCAACGTTGCCAAAGTTGCGGTGGAGAAGGGTGTTCCCAACCTGGTGGAATTTTTCGGCGTGAAATGCGCGAAAAAACTTGCGGCGGAAGGACGTTGCGCGGACTTGATTCTGGGCAACAACGTCTTCGCGCAAGTTCCGGACCTGAACGATTTCACGGAAGGCCTCAAGATCATGTTGAAGCCCGACGGCGTGCTTACGCTGGAATTTCCCCACCTGCTCAAGCTGATTGAAGAAAACGAATTCGACACCATTTACCACGAGCACTTTTCTTATTTCTCCCTGTTCACGACTATCAAGATCATGGAGGCCCACGGGCTGAAGGTTTTTGACGTGGAGGAGTTGAAATCACACGGTGGATCGCTGCGCGTCTATGCATGCCGTGCGGAAAGCAAGACTCATCCCGTGGAAGCGAACGTCGAGAAGGTGCTGAGGGATGAAGAAAAGGCGGGGCAAGCATCGCTGAAGGGATACGAGAGCTTCGCCCATCAGGTGAAGGAGACGAAACTCGCTTTGGTGGATGTGCTGCTGACCGCCGCGAAGCAGGGCAAGAAAGTGGCGGGCTATGGAGCGCCGGGCAAGAGCGCGACTCTGCTGCACTACTGCGGCATTGGGAAAGACCTAATCGAGTACACGGTGGACCGCAGCCCCTACAAGCAGGGAAGGTTCCTGCCCGGCACGCGAATCCCGATTCACCATCCCGACAGAATCCGTGAAACCAAGCCGGATTATGTGGTGATTCTGCCCTGGAACCTGAAGGACGAGATCATGAAGCAACTGGAATTTATTCGCGAGTGGGGCGGACGCTTTATCGTTCCGATTCCGAAGGCGGTGATTTATTAAGCGGCCCGGGGACGAGGTGAATTTATGAAAGTAGTCATCTTTTGTGGCGGAGCTGGCTTGCGTTTGCGGGGATACGCCGACGACGTACCTAAGCCGATGGTGCAAATTGGCACGCGCCCGGTGTTGTGGCACCTGATGAAGTACTACGCCCATTTCGGACACAAAGATTTTGTTCTCTGCCTGGGGTACTTGGGCAGCAACATCAAGAATTATTTTTTGAATTACGACGAGGCGGTCTCCAACAATTTTGTGTGGTCGCAGGGTGGAAAGAAAGTGGATTATCTGAGCCGCGACATTGACGATTGGACAATCACCTTTGTTGAAACCGGGGCGAATTCCAATATCGGCGAGCGCCTGAAGGCAGTGCAGCCTTATCTGGAAGGCGAAGAGATGTTTTTGGCGAACTATGGTGACGGCCTGAGCGACGTTCCGTTGCCCACGATGCTCGAAACGTTCCAGAAGAGCAAAGCGGTTGCTTCCGTGCTGGTGGTACAGCCGACCAACAGTTTTGACATTATTCACAGCGCGCCGAATGGAATGGTGACTGAGGTCTGTCCGCTGACGCGCTCCGATATCTGGATTAACGGCGGGTTCTTCGCCATGCGTAATGAGATTTTTGATTACATTCGTCCCGGCGAGGAACTCGTGCGGGAGCCATTCCAGCGGTTGATTGAGAAGAAGGCCTTGCTGGCCTACAAATACAACGGCTTCTGGCAGTGCATGGACACCTTCAAAGACAAACAGCACCTGGATGAATTAAACCAGGGGACCGCGCCGTGGAAGGTTTGGAGCAAATCTCAATCCGTGGCTGCGCCGGCAAAGCAGAGGACGTCGGCCGGAGTATGATCCAGCTGAATTTTGAGGGCGGCCGGGAGCGAGCGTTAAAAGTCCTGTTTCTAGGCTGCCACTCTGACGATATTGAAATCGGCTGCGGGGGAACTGTGCTACGGCTGGCGGAACAGTTTCCGCGGGCGAAGTTTCAATGGGTGGTGTTTACCGCAGCTGGTGTTCGCGAGGCGGAGGCTCGACGCTCGGCCGATTTGTTTGCGGGCAAGCGTTTACAAGCGTCGGTGTTGAAGAGTTTTAAAGATGGCTTTTTGCCTTATGTGGGTGGCGAAGTAAAAGATGTTTTTGAAAAAGAATTGAAACAGCTCTCCCCCGATTTAATTTTTACGCACTACGGCAAGGACGCGCACCAGGACCACCGTTTGATTTCAGAATTGACCTGGAACACGTTTCGCAACCATTTGATTCTGGAGTATGAGATTCCGAAGTACGACGGGGATCTGGCTCAGCCGAACTTCTTCGTGCCGCTCGAAGCGGAGATCTACCAGAAGAAAGTGAGTCATTTGATGGAGGCATTTCAGTCGCAGCGCAACAAGCATTGGTTTCAACCGGAGACATTTTTGGCGCTGATGCGATTGAGGGGGATGGAATGCAACGCGCCCAGCGGTTACGCGGAGGCCTTCTATTGCCGCAAGATGTCGCTGTAGGAGGGACGTTTGCCGATTAAGCCTTTCGATTTGATTTGAACGGGAGAGAGTGAAGGTTATGAACCTATTTTTTGATTCGCAAATGAGTGAAAAAGACCGCCGCAAGGAACTTTATCGCGGGTCACTGTTTGTATATTCTCCCGCTCCCGGTGCGTTAAGCCTGTGCGAGTTCGCGCGCGAGCTGGTGGAGAAGGCTTTTCATCCGCACGATCCGCGCAAGGTGCAGGAGAGCATTCCGGTAGAGCGCTGCGTGGAAATCCTGGCTGATCTGAAGCCGAAATTCATTCACGATCCAAAATCAAAACAACTGATTCAGCGTATGCTGACGGAGCGCGGATGCGATTTGGCCAAAACATATTTTGACGTTCCTCGGCTGCGCACAGCGTTTCCGGCGGATTATCTTGCCTCGGGCATTGCCTACGCGTTTCATCCGCACCGCGACACCTGGTACTCGGCGCCGTTCAGCCAAGTCAACTGGTGGATGCCGGTATACGAGCTTTCTCCCGACAACAGCATGGCTTTCCATACGCGTTATTTTGACGAAGCCGTGCCCAACAGCTCCAATACCTATAACTACTACGAGTGGAACCGCAGCAACCGGCAGAGCGCGGCGCAGCATGTGAAGGCCGATACTCGTGTGCAGCCACGGGCGCTGGCAGCGCTCGATCCTGATCCGCAGTTTCGTGTGATCGCCAATGTAGGTGGCGTGATGCTTTTTTCAGCGGCGCAACTGCACTCCACCGTGCCTAATACCGCCGGGCTGACGCGGTACAGCATTGATTTTCGCACCGTGCATCTTGATGACGTGTGGGAAAAATGCGGGGCGCCGAATATTGATTCCGCCTGCACAGGCACGACCATGCATGACTACATCAGCGCCGCGGATTTTTCGCATCTTCCGCAAGAGGCCATGGCGTTGTATTTCGACGGGAGCGAAGCGGAATTTGCGGCGTCACCAGCGGAAGCGACAACGACGCGTTAAGAGCTGCGAGAAAGATTTATGGATATTACGGTCATCATCAGCACTTACAACCGCTCCCGGGACCTGGCGAAGGCTCTGGAGAACGTAGCGGCCTCGCGGTTGCCCGAATCCACGACTTGGGAAGTGCTGGTGGCGGACAATAATTCAAATGACGACACATGCGAGGTGGTGAAGAGTTTCAGCGAGAGGTATCCACGACGGTTTCGTTACATATTCGAGCCACGTCCGGGGAAGTCTTATGCCTTGAACACAGCCATTCGCGAGTCGCGCGGCGAGATTCTGGCATTTCTGGATGATGATGTGACTGTGGAACCGGCATGGCTGTACAACTTGACGTCCACATTACACGACAATCAATGGGCCGGTACCGGGGGACGAACGCTGCCCGCTCATGAATTTTCGCTTCCGCCCTGGCTTGCTCTGGATGGTCCCTGCGCGCTGGGCGGAATTTTCTGCGCGCACTTCGACTTGGGTGACAAGCCCACGGAACTAGATCGGCCTCCCTATGGAGCGAACATGGCGTACCGCAAGGCCATGTTTGAAAAATATGGCGAGTTCCGTACGGATCTTGGCCCCAGCCCTGACAAAGATATTCCCCGTCCTAACGAGGACACCGAATTCGGACGTCGAGTGATTGCTTCCGGCGAGCGATTGCGTTACGAGCCGGGAGCCATCGCTTATCATCCCGTTCCCACCGAACGGCTCAACCAGGAGTATTTCCTGTCCTGGTGGTTCGATTACGGAAGAGCGTTGATCCGGGAAGTGGGTGAGCGTCCGACCGTATATGGAATTCCGAGGCACTTCTTTAGCGTTCCCCGGCTGATTTTTACCATTCTTCCGCGTCGGGCGCTTCGCTGGCTGTTCACGACGGATACGCAACAGCGGTTTTTCAAGAAATGCTGGGTTTGGCTTACGGTTGGGCAGATCGTTGAGATTCCGCGGGTCGCGCGCGAAATCAGAAAGAACAAGGCAAAATTAAGACTGAAATTGTCGCGGGACGGCGAAAATGCTGTTCTTGGGGGATATAACCGCGAGTAGCTCGGGTTTGCTATACAACACGACAATTATGAGTGATCCGGTCATTTCCGTGGCGATGGTGGTGCGAAACGTCCAGCGGTTCCTCGCTGAGGCAATTGAGAGCATTCTTGCGCAGACCTTCACGGATTTTGAGTTCATCATCGTGGATTTTGGATCGACGGACAACTCCAAGGAAATCGTTACAAAATATGCGGCCACGGATACGCGAGTTCAGATGCATGAAATAGCGCCGTGCGGCCTGGCCGAAGCCCGCAATGCTGCCGGGTTCTTAGCACGTGGACGGTATATCGCGATCATGGACGCGGATGACATTGCGGCTCCCGAACGGCTGAGGCTCCAAGTGGCGTTTTTGGAAAAAAATCCGGGTGTCGGCGTGGTTGGCGGAGCCACGGAGTGGATCGACGCCGCAGGCGATTCGTTGCGGAGGGAAACATTTCCGACTGGGAACCAGGAAATCAAATCGGCCCTTGAGGTGCATTGTCCGTTCTGCCAGCCAAGCGTGCTAGTCAGGCGCGAGGCATTCGATCTCGTCGGTGGATATCGTGCAGCATTTGCGCCGGCGGAGGACTATGACCTGTGGATGAGAATTTCCGAGCACTACGAGTGCGCCAACCTCAGCGATGTGCTACTGAAATATCGGATCCATCCCCAGCAGGTTTCGTTCCAGAAGCGAACGCAGCAGACCTTGGGTTGCATTGCTGCCCGTGTTTCCGCCGCGGCTAGGCGAAGTGGGTGTTCGGATCCGCTGGAAGGCGTCGCAGAAATCAACTCCGCGTTGCTTGCTGAATTGGGAGTCAGCGAAGGGACCCAGCAAGTTATTCTGGCGGACGAATATTTATGTTGGGTGCGGAACATGAGCGCGGCGGGCGAATATGAGAGTGCGCGCAAAATAGCGGCGGAGGTCGTCAAGTCTCCAGATTGGGAACATGTAGAACGATGGCAAGCAGCGAGCATGCAGTTATTGCTAGCGTTTCTTTACTGGAAGGAAAAAGCATTTGTGAAAGCGCTGGGAACGGCCTGCCGGGCATACATGACTCGCCCCGTGATGTTGGCGCGCCCCTTAAAATCGCTGATGCGATGGAGTCGGTCCGATGGGAGTACCCGGGGAGCCAGTAGAACTGCGGTTCTACCTGGCGCGAAATCGGGGCAGAGCCAAGAATTTCCGGATCAGCTTTGCAATGACAACATCGGATCAAGTGGAAATGTTGAGGTAGGATGAGAATTACTGTCATCTTGTGTACATACAACCGTTGGCAGAGTCTTGCCAATACGCTGGAAAGCATTGCTGTGTCCAGGATGCCCGAATCTGTCGAATGGGAAGTTCTGGTTGTAGACAATAATTCTAACGATCGGACGCGCGAGACGGTCGAAGGCTTTTCCCGGCGCTATCCACGTCGCTTCCGCTATTTATTTGAACCGCGTCCCGGCAAATCTCATGCTCTAAATGCGGGAATCGTGCAGGCCGGTGGAGATATTCTCGCATTTGCAGATGACGATGTAAGCGTTGAACCGGACTGGTTGGATCGCCTGACCGCACCGCTGCTGGAGGGTGACTGGGCGGGGGTGGGCGGACGAATTCTTCCCGCCCTTACATGCCCGCAGCCACGATGGCTGTCGTTAAAGGACCCTTACGCGTATCTGGGTTCGACACTTGCATGTTTCGACCTGGGAGATGAAGCTGCTCAACTCCACAAATCCCCCTATGGCGCAAACATGGCTTTCCGGAGAACAATGTTTGGGATGTATGGCGGGTTCCGCACCGATTTGGGACCTCGGCCGGGTAGCGAGATCCGTAATGAAGACACGGAATTTGGCACCCGGCTGATTGTCGCGGGTGAGCGGTTGCTGTATGAGCCCGCGGCGGTCGTACACCATCTGGTTTCGGAGAGTCGGGTACGGAAGAAGTATTTTCTGGCGTGGTGGTTTGACAAAGGGCGCGCGGACATCCGCGAAATAGGAATCAAACCGGAAGTTCGCTGGATTTGGAGAGGCGTACCCCTATATCTTTTTCGCCACTTTGTTGTGTGGGGGGTGCGATGGATGCTGGCATTCGAGCCGCGCAAGCGGTTTGACTGCAAGTTGAAGATGTGGCGACGAATGGGAGAAATTCATGAATGTTTCTATCACGCTGTCGCCCAAGCACCGCGGAAGGAGTCGGGCATAAATGTCAGAGGTTGACAACGAGGCCTACCCGAAGACCTTCGCGGCCGTCGAATCGCGCCGCTTGAGGAGCAAAAGCCACTCTTTAATTCCGGGAGGGGCGCATACCTATGCCAAGGGAGATGATCAATTCCCCGAGCAAGCGCCGGCATTTATCGTGCGCGGCAAAGGTTGCCATGTTTGGGACGTGGATGGGAACGAGTTCATTGAATACGGAATGGGCCTGCGCTCTGTCACTCTCGGCCACGCCTTTGGGCCGGTAGTGGATGCCGCCTATCAGCAGATGCTGCTCGGGTCCAATTTCACGCGACCGGCAAGAATCGAAGTAGATTACGCCGAGGAATTGCTGAGTGTCCTGCCCAATGCGGATATGGTCAAGTTTGCCAAGAACGGCTCAGACGTGACCACCGCCGCGGTAAAGTTGGCGCGTGCGTTCACAGGGCGTGATTTGGTGGCAATCTGCTCCGATCATCCTTTCTTTTCCGTCGACGATTGGTTCATTGGAAAAACCAATATGAACGCGGGTATTCCGCAGGTAATCCAGGATTTGACCGTCTCTTTTCGCTTCAACGACATTGAGAGCGTGAAAAGACTCTTCGCGGAGTATTCCGGCCAAATCGCCTGCGTCATGCTGGAACCGGCGACTGCCGAAGCTCCGAAGAACAATTTTCTCGGAGAACTCAAGCAGCTTTGCGAAACGAATGGAAGTCTCTTCATCCTGGACGAAACCATCACTGGATTCCGCTGGCACATGAGCGGAGCGCAAGCGATTTACGGGGTAGTTCCTGATCTCTGCACTTTTGGCAAGGGAATGGGAAACGGATTTGCGATTGCCGCGCTTGCCGGAAAACGCGAAATCATGCGGCTTGGTGGCCTCGACCATGATCGGGAGAGGGTGTTTCTGCTTTCCACCACGCACGGGGCCGAGGCGCACTCGCTGGCTGCTGCATGGGAAACACTCAATGTTTATCGACGGTGTAAGGTGATCGAACACCTTTATCAGCAGGGGGACCGCCTCCGCAAAGGGCTTAATGCCCGCATCGAGCATCACGGTCTGGGTTCTTATGTTGAGCTTCAGGGGCAGGCATCAAATCTGATCTACGTAACCAAAAACCCAGAAGGCGAGCGCTCGCAATCCTTCCGTACCCTTTTCCTGCAGGAACTGATTCGGAGGGGAATCATTGCGCCGTCGTTTGTGGTCAGCTTTTCGCACTCCGACGAAGACATCGATCGCACCATTGAGGCCGTGGACCAAGCATTGGCAGTGTATGCGAAAGCGTGTGAGGACGGAGTAGAAAAATATCTGCAGGGGCGCGCGGTAAAACCCGTGAACCGGAGGTACAACTGAATATCCATGAGAAATGAACTGCGGGAACTTTACAAATATCGTGAATTACTGGTCATGATCGCAGCCCGAGACATCAAGGTGCGATACAAGCAATCTCTCATGGGTTTTTTCTGGGCTATTCTCATGCCGGTTCTAATCGTGGCCTCAGGAATTCTGGTGCGGTATGGTTACGCGATCGCATCGCACAAGCCGTTGGATGTGGCCGATCTGGTCAGCGTCGCCATCAAGTCGGTTCCCTGGGCGTTTCTGGTTTCTTCCATCAGGTTTTCTTCACAGAGTTTGATCGGCAACCAGAATCTGGTCACCAAGATCTATTTCCCCAAAGAAATATTTCCCATGGCCGCAGTGTTGTCTCAACTCTTTGATCTCTGCATTGCAAGTTCTGTGCTTGCGATCCTGCTCATGTTCGTGCGCCTGAATCTGGGGCTTCGCCTTTTGTGGGCGGGACCGTTACTGGCAACTGTGGTGGTGCTGGCAGTGGGCGTCGGCCTCCTTGTTTCGGCGGGAAGTTTATTTTATCGAGATGTTAAATATATTGTCGAAGTGTTCCTCACCTTTGCCATCTTCTTTACGCCGGTGTTCTATGACGTGAATATGTTTGGCCCGAAGGGCAGATGGTTGTTACTGAATCCCATAGCCCCAATCTTGGAAGCATTTTCATCCATTGTGTATGGCCGTGCTCCCGATTGGAACTGGTTGATTTATAGCATTGCCTTTGCCCTCCTGACACTGATTTTTGCCTACTATCTATTTAAGAAAATTGAGCCAGAGTTTGCGCAAAGCATCTAGAGTGGGCTCGACAGTCCAAAATGCAAGGAGAATAGCGGTGAGGGTTTTTAGCGTGAGGTTTGGGAATGTCTAATATTGCGGTTCGCATGGACCACGTGTCCAAGAAATTTCGCAAGGGAGAGATCCATGATTCTTTGCGCGATTTGATCCCAGCGTTCGCCGGCCGATTGCTGGGAAAGAAAAAGGGAGAAACCTCTGATTCGCCCCGCGATTTCTGGGCGCTCAAGGACATTTCATTCGAAGTCCAGCAAGGGGAAGCGTTCGGCATTGTGGGTCCGAACGGTGCCGGCAAGAGCACGATGTTGAAGCTGTTAAGCCGTATTATGCGCCCTACTACCGGCACCTTTGAGGTGCAGGGGCGGTTGTCTGCTCTGATCGAAGTTGCTGCCGGTTTCCATCCTGATTTGACCGGGCGCGAAAATGTATTTTTGAGCGGCGCAATCTACGGCATGAGCAAACGGGAGATCGCCTCCAAATTCGATGAAATCCTGGCTTTCGCCGGATTAGAAGACTTCATTGATACTCCGGTGAAGCGGTATTCGTCTGGCATGTATGCCCGTTTAGGTTTCTCCGTTGCGGCACACGTAAATCCGGATGTGTTGATTGTGGACGAGGTCCTGAGCGTTGGCGACTACGCTTTCCAGAAGCAATGCATGGACAAGATGCGCGAGGTAATACGAAACGGGGCCACGGTTTTATTTGTGTCTCATAACCTTACAGCAGTGACGGAATTCTGCACGCGCTGCATGTTATTGCAGCGTGGACAGATGGCTGCAATGGGTTCCGCTGGGGAGGTAATGCAGAAGTATCTCGGGGAACCACAAGGTGGGCGTGCAACTGATAATTCTCAGGAAGTTGTGATTTCCAAGATCGCGGTACGCAATCATCTTGGAGATTGCCAGCGATTTGAGTCCGGGGAAAAGGCTTATGTGGATATTGAGATCACCGCGCGGGTACGATGTGAAAAGTTGTCCGTTTCTTTGTACCTCACCGATCCAGCCGACAGTATGATTTTGGATACTTCCACGGAACGCCTTGGACATGCTCGGTTCGATCTGGAATCTGGTGAGAGGTTCCGCTGTACCTTCGAGCTTGATCTAAATCTGGTGAGTGGCACATTTCACGTATCGAGTCTTATTTACCGGTACGACATTCGAAAAGAATACGACCGACGGTTAAGAGCCTCCACATTATTCGTGTCATACCGCGATGATGTTCGCGGCTATGCTAATTGCTTTCCGCGAGTGATAGACAGCGAAATTGTTTCAGCAACACAAGGGATGAAATCGGAAGAATCGCACGCAGCATGTCTTGAG
>DASXFN010000099.1:0-19627 GCA_036489565.1 Terriglobales bacterium | reverse complement strand
AAATGCTCCCGACGTAAAGCGCCCCGTTCTTCGTGACAAAGCAGAGAAGATTTCCGAGCAGGTCGCCGGTATTTTATATTGACATCAAACGGCATAGGAATTGCAGTGCAGATTGAATCTGCGCGAGAATCAACAAACTTTCCTGTGAACGGTTGATAGATATACGACCGATTGTCTCTGAAGATGGACCAAAACTCACGCGCATCGCAAATACTAGACCGGTATAAGAAAAACATCATCGGCACAACTTCTCAAATTTTAAAAACTCCGAATGCTACGGCGGCCAATGTCATAAGTACCGATGCCGCGAAGAGGTAGGGTATCGAGAATTTCTGATGGTCACCCAGTTCTACTCCGGCAAGGCCTACAACCAGAAACGTGGCGGGGGTAAGCGGACTAACCGGGAAGCCGGTGGTCATTTGTCCCAATACCGCGGCCTGCGCCATGTGAACGGGCGCCACTCCCAATATTTTTCCAGCCCCGGCCAATACCGGCAACACGCCAAAATAGAAGGAGTCGGGATCGAATACCAGGCTGAGCGGCATGGATGTCAGTCCAAGAACAAAAGGCATGTGTCCCGCTACCCGTATAGGGACATGAGCAACTACGGACTTCGCCATGGCTGCGAGCATGCCTGAGTCCTGCATAATTCCCGTGAATGCACCTGCTGCTAGAAGAATCGCCGCCATCAGCATGGCTGATTTGGCATGGGAATCAATGCGCTCCCGCTGCATTTTTAAATTTGGATAATTGATGATGAGTGCCAGCACGGCTCCGCACATAAACACTGCCGCCGGTTCCAGGCGGAAGCCAATCATTGCGGCGATCAGGCCCAGGGTGAGCGAGAGATTGATCCAAAATCGTCCCGGCCGGCGGAGTTCTTTTTCCGCCTCACTCAAATGACGCACGAATATGTCGCTCTGTGTTTTGCCGCCCTGCAAACCAAGCCGCTTGGCCTCGCGTTTTCCCATCCACCACGCTACCGAAAAGACAAACAGAAGACCGACGGCCTGCACTCGCGCCAAAGGATTAAAGATCTCCGCCACAGGAATGTGCAGTGCGGCCGACGCGCGAATCATGGGGCCCGTCCAGGGAAGGAAATTAATGCCAGCCGCCATGGACGCGGCGCAGGCCAGGACCCGTCGGTCCATTTTCAAGCGATCATACAGAGGCAGCATCACCGGGATCGTCACAAGAAACGTAACCGCTCCTGAGCCGTCCAGGTGCACAAGTAACGCCAGAAGCGCGGTGCCCACCACGATGCGCGGCGGTGACAGACCGGCCACCCGCAAAATTTTGTCAATGATAGGGTCGAGCATTCCTGCATCGGTCATCACTCCGAAATACAGGATGGCGAAAACAAACATTGCCGCAACCGGGGCAACCTGCTTTATTCCGTGAGCAATGAACGCAGCGGTACCAAATCCAAAGCCCCCCGCCAGAGAGGCAACCACTGGAATCGAAATCAATGCGGTAAGTGGCGATAACTTCCCACTGAGAATTGCGGCCAACAGGAGAATGATCGTGAGTAAGCCGAGGAGAGCAAGCATTTTGGGCTATTCTGAGTTCGCCGCGTTGCCAGAGTGATCGTTCATTTTAGATCCTTTTGCTTCAGGCCTTACTCTCTTGGTGAGTCTGCTTTAATTACACCGTCCGCAACAAGCCGGTTAATTCCTTCCGCATCAAGACCCAGCAATTTAACGAGCACGGCGCAGGTGTGCTGTCCGAGTGAGGGAGCGCCGGTTGATGGGCTGCCCGGCGTCTCCGACATTTTAATGGGGGATCCTGTGACCTTGTGACGGCCCGCTGTGGGGTGCTCAATGTAAGGGAACATTTTGCGCACTTCCGATTGGGGGTGTTCCACGACTTCAGCAAACGTCCGCACCAGCGAGCACGGAATGCCCACTGAGCCAAGCAGGTCTGTCCATTCGGACGCGGTGCGAGTGCGAAAGACTTCTTGCAGTACCGGTTCCAACGCATTGCGGTTCTTAATTCGCAGCGCATTGCTCGCGTAATCGGGATGCGATTGCAACTCGGGATGGCCGATGGCACGGCAAAAAGCGGCCCATAACTTTTCACTGCCCACAGCGATGGAAAAAACTCGGTCGCTAGCATGGAAGACCCGGTAAGGAACCACGGTGGGAAAGGCTGTACCCAGCGGGGCAGGCACATGCCCTGAGCCAAGGTATCCCATATAGTTGGAACTCATCGCGGAAATCATGCCGTCGAACATGGAGACATCTACGAATTGGCCAACGCCACTTCGATTACGGTGCTGAATCGCCATCAAGATACCGATAACAGCAAACAGGCCAGCGTTAATATCGGCGACGGCGTAGCCGCTGCGAACCTGCTCACCGTCTTCCGTGCCGGTGATGCTCATAAAGCCACTTGAGCATTCAACGATTAAGTCCATGGCAGCTTCATCGCGCGAGGGGCCATCCTGTCCATAGCCTGAAATGGAGCAGTAGATGAGGCGAGGATTGCGGGAGTGAACAGCCTTGTAGCCGAGGCCCAACCGATCCATGGTTCCAGGCCGGAAATTCTCAACCAGTATGTCCATCTGATCCAGCAGCCGCAAACAAAGATCAATGCCTTCGGGTTGCTTCAGATCAATAGAGATACCGTATTTCCCACGATTCAAACCGAGAAAAAAAGAAGCTTCACCGCCCACGAATGGAGGGCCCCAACCACGGCCGAGTTCCCCGCCCTGTGGCGATTCAAGTTTGTAGATTTCCGCTCCATAATCCGCCAGCAGCAGAGTGCAGTAGGGGCCCGCGAGAGCGTGGGAAAAATCCAGCACGCGGAGCCCTTCCAGAGCATGGGTTGGCTGCGAGGAAGCGCCAGCATTGCCTGATGCTTGAGGGGCCATAAAAAAGTAAGGTTGCGGTAAATCAGCGTAACACGTCACTAACTTCCGTCTGGCACTGCCCGAATCACCGTCGATGAAAGGAGCGGATCGGACCGAGGCACCGCGAGGACTTAATCAGACTCCCCCTGGCGCTAGAAAGAGGTTCTCAATTACGCAGCCGTCACGGCCTGCCGTTCTTTGGTATCAGGATTGTTCCGTGCTTCGCATTGTTTGTCGAAAATCATGGTGGGACAATTCTCCGCTGTGAAAGCTGCCCAGTGCGGAATTCCTGGGTGGTTCGGATCGCCCTTGCGAGCGAAGTTGATCCAGGCGTCACTGATGTTTGCTGCAAGCGCACGTGGGCCTGCGCCTCCCCCCGTCATATTTTCGCAGCGATCGGTGTTGTCAAAACAGAATGACAATTCAGAACAGTGGAACGCCCGCGGCCGCCCGTCCAAGACCGGGGTCTTCCATGCAAACCAATAGAGATAGGCCGCAGCGGCGCCCAGGGCCGCTTTAAGTCCCGCCTGGGTTACGGCGCTCTGCCGAATAGGAGCAGCCATGATGCGCGAGAATATGTCGAACGGCTTTTCATGCGGATGGGCCGCGGTAAATATCTCAATGATGGATGCAGCTTTTTCCCCGTACAAATTTCCCACGCCCTTCTTGAGATCGGCTTGCGTCATGGCTTCCGCTTCGGGGTGGCCAATGGCGGAGAAGAATTCATTCAGCGTAGTGCCAACCAGCAGAGGCACGTCCGCGGACATCTTCGGCGCGCCGGGATCAAACGGATGCTGGGGCAGAACTTTGCCATCCACCACCGGTCCCCAACCCAGCCAGTCCGCAATTTTGCGCCAGTCAAACATTCCCGGCGGCTGCATCTTCTTCAGCGCCGCCGCCCCTGCGTCAATCAGCTTTTGAACAGGCAGCTTTTGCAGTTCATCCACCTGCGAAGCGCTCAAATTCAACTCAGATAACACAGACGCCGCGAGCTGCTCGGTCTTCTCCATCGAACCCGCCCGCAGAATCGAACCGCTTTGAATAATCGCGCGATGAAACAGACCTTTTGCGTCCGGCATCGCCATGAGAGTTCCGACTTTGCCGCCACCTCCAGATTGTCCGAAGATGGTTACATTGCCGGGGTCGCCGCCAAAATTCGAAATGTTGTCGCGCACCCATTCCAGTGCGGCAACGATATCGAGCATCCCCACATTGCTTGAGCTTGCATATCTGTCGCCGTAATTTGCCAGATTCAAATATCCGAGCGGGCCCAGACGGTGATTGAGCGAAACCACAACCACATCGCCGCGGCGGCTTAATCTTTCGCCGTCGTAAGAGCGAAGTTCCTGGCCTGAACCGGCATAATATCCGCCGCCGTGCAGCCAGACCATGACCGGGCGCTTTTTATGGTCGTTCACCCCTGGGGTCCAAAGGTTCACGCGCAGGCAATCTTCTCCGGGTATTCCATCGTCCCATGAAAATAACCACGCTTCCTCGTCGTGGTCCCAGCCGTCGCGCGCACCCTGAGGGCTGACCCTGCCATATTGCATGGAACTACGCACGCCAGTCCAAGGCTTAGCTTTTTGCGGCGGCATGAATCGTGCCGGGCCTTCGGTGGTCGCGCCGTATGGGATGCCTTTATAGGTATAGATGCCGTCCCGAATATAGCCGCGGACCTTACCGGAAACAGTTTCCACAATGGCAGTTTCGTCTGAGGCAACAATTGACGGTTCGTTGTCGGAAACCGGGGCATTTGTGGATTCTTTCTTTACCGCTGCTTGAGCACCCGGCGCGAATCCGGAAGCAGCTGTTGCGCAAAGAACAGTTGCCGAGCTCTTCATCAACAGGCGTCGGCTAATGTATTTTTGCAGCCCGGTTTGCTTCTGGTTGCTGGTTGAGATCCTCTCGCCATTAATCAAGCTTTCATCTGCGCTCATTGCGGTCTGCACCTGTTCTTGTTCTTGTTTTTGGGCTGGCTCTTGTTAATAAAACGATTTCCAAATTGCACCCGGCATTGAAATTTTCTCCGCCGACAACAACCACGACCTTCGGCCGGGCCCAACTATACGAATTAATTCACTAATTTGTACAATAGAATTATCAGAACACAATGATCGTGTTTTACGATCATCTAATTTAGGCGCGCATTTGTAACCTATCTGCGCAATCGTCCGGGGCACTCCGTTAGAGAGACAAGGCAATATGTTTAAAGATTTCCAACATGCCCCGGGCCGCATGCGACGGTGAGCGTCCCTTCTTTTCGATGATCTCGACGCGTCTGTTCAAAACTGGATTCGTGATTTCTACGCGAACAATATCGGTAGAGCCTTCCATGCGTTCAGCAACGGCTGGCAGGATGGCGATGCCCAACCCGGCCTGCACCAGGCCGAACACAGTGGACATGTAGCTGACTTCGTACGCCGGATTCACCGAGAGTCGTCCCTTTTTGAGCGTGAGTTCGAGGATTTCTCTCACACTGCTGTCCTTGCTGGTCAACACCAACGGGTACTGGATGAGCTCTTTCAGCGTGATTCTGCTTCGCCTTGCCAGTAGATGATTTTTAGGCACAAATGCGGAAAGCCGGTCCGTGAACAGTTGCGTAGTTGTCAGATCCCGGTCCGCCTTCACTCTGGTGCCAATCCCGAAATCCACTTCTTCCCGCTTAACAGCATCAATCACTCGTTCAGCGACCAGGTCCCTGACCTGTACTGGAATCGCTGGGTGCTTCTCGGTGAACTGTTGCAAGACCCGGGGCAATAATCCTGCGGCAATAGAAGGCAAAACCGCGATTGAAACAATTCCCCGCCGTAGGCCTGCCAAATCGCGGGTGTGTCTGATCACCGCTTCCGTATCAATCAGGATGCGCTCCAGCGGCGCTAACATTTCCCTGCCTGCCTGGGTAAGCGCCACCCGCCGCTTGCTGCGATCAAAGAGCGTCACTCCGAGTGCTTCTTCTAATTGCCGGATCTGAACTGTAAGAGCGGATTGAGACACGTTCAGCTCATTGGCTGCGCGCGTGAAATTGTTGACGCGCGCAACGGTAAGGAAGGCACGAAGGTGCCTCATTTCACCAATCATTCAATATTCCGATCAATGAGATATGACCCATCATCATACAAAATATCAATCCAGCCCAAGTGCCGCGGGAGGGGATGGAATGTGGCAACATAAGAAACGATCGGCCGCTTAGGGCAACAGCTGTTCAACCATCCAAACGACGCTAGTACTTTCCTACTATTGCTGGACTTAATGGTTCACCTTACATTCTTTTCAACCACGCCCGCCTCCTGGGCGGAATGATCTGGGGTGTCTTCCACAATTGGAGAGGGCTAAATGAAATTTTCAGTAGTAGTGTATAGATTTGCCGCGATTCTTCTGTTGACTGCCGCGCCGATGTTAGGACAATCGGCCCCGAATCTCCAGCATTCAGAGCAGGCAGTGCAAATCGTAGTTCCGCAATCGACTGCTACACCGGCAGACCAAAATTCGCAGGTGGCTGTTATAGCAGAACCACTTCCGGCGTCCAGCGATCCAGCATCCGCTGATCCGTCGTCAGGGACGGGCCAGGTTTCATCCGCCCCGCCGAAAATCACCCCTGAAAAACACAAGCTCGGAGCATTCGATATTTCCGTGAATTGGCGCACCCGTGTGGAAGGCTGGAACTGGTTTGAGGGTAACACTGGAAACAGTGATTACGCATTGGAGCATTCATTGCTGCGCGTGGGGATTGGCCAGACGGGCGAGAATTTTGATTGGTTTCTGGAAGGGTCTGGAGTGGCTCTGGTTGGTTTGCCGGATGATGCGGTGGTCGGCGCTCCCCAAGGTCAGCTCGGACTGGGAGGCTCATATTATGCCGCCAATAATAATCATGAAAACAACTTTGATGGATTTTTGAAGCAGGCATATATCAACTTTAAACGTCTGGGGCCAGCGAAATTAAAGCTAGGGCGTTTCGAATTTTTTGATGGCACCGAAGTCAAACCGAAAGATCCAATGCTTGCTGCGGTCATCAATACCCGCATTGCTCACCGGCTGATTTCGAATTTCGGATTTACCGCGGTTCAGCGTTCATTTGACGGAGCACAACTCGCCCTGAACTCCGGACAAAATAATGTCACCTTTTTTGCGGCCCGGCCCACAGAAGGAGTCCTTCAGGTGGATGGCATGGGAGAACTTGATATTGATACATACTACGGCGCATATACGCGATCTGTGAAAGGGAAAAACAGCGCGGGCGAACTGCGAATATTTGCTTTGGGTTACATCGATCACCGCACATTGACGCTGAAAACCGATAATCGTACAGCTGCCGCAAAAGCAGCAGACATCAACGAGATCAAGATTGCAACCTATGGCGCTGACTATGCCCACGTTTTCAATACGACAAGGGCCGGCAAGTTCGATGTCCTCGGATGGGGTGTTGTGCAGGGCGGTTCGTGGGGAACTTTAGACCAGCACGCGTCAGCATTCGTCGGTGAAGCTGGATGGCAGCCGGCAGTAAAGGTTTTAAAGCCATGGGTTAGCGTCGGTTACTCCTACGGAAGCGGAGATGGCAATCCCAACGACACGCGGCATGGAACCTTCTTTCAGGTTTTAACTACTCCACGCCAATATGCCCGTCTCCCGTTTTACAACATGATGAACAACAAAGATTTCTACGGCACACTGAATTTGCGTCCGACATCGAAACTCGCCTTGCGCACGGAGGGGCACGGGCTCAAGCTGGCAAACTCGGCCGATCTTTGGTATTTGGGCGGCGGAGCTTTCCAGGCGAAAACATTCGGATATCAAGGCCGCCCCAGCAATGGCCACAACGATCTTGCGAATGTGTGGGACGTAAGCGCCGACTACCAGGTCACAAAAACCTTTGCCACTACTTTTTATTACGGCCATGCGTGGGGTGGGGATGTGATTTCAAGTATTTATCCCAAAGATGCTAATGGGCAGCTTATATACCTGGAGACGAACTTCCATTTCTAGATAGCAGACTGAACAACCTGCGCATGGCGGTAGAAGGGCAGTCGAGATTTTGGGTTGAATAATACAAATGCACTATTGACCAGTTTTTGTTTTGTTTTATCTTTGGAGTGCAATTTCTGTTGGGGAGGGGTTATGGCGGTTTCAAGTCCAGCAATTCCAAACGTACATGTTGTGACGAGGCCCAATAGCAGCCTTTACCACAAGCTCAACGGCAAATGGCACAAGATATCGTTGCTGATTCTGACGGCGGTTGTGCTGGGTCATTGGAGCGAGCACCTTGTCCAGGCTTACCAGGTCTTTATCCTGCACTGGCCGCGGCCCAAAGCATTGGGCATTGTGGGGTTATGGTATCCGTGGCTGATTCAGTCAGAGTGGCTCCATTACGGCTTTGTTACCTTCATGCTGATCGGATTGCTGGTGCTGCGCAAGGGTTTCACGGGACGCTCCCGCATCTGGTGGAATGCGGCTATCTGGATCGGTATCTGGCACGACATCGAGCATACAGGCCTGCTATATCAGGCATTGACGCATCACTATTGGTTTCACTCGCCCGTACCCTGCAGCATTGTGCAAGTTTGGGTACCGCGTATTGAACTGCACCTTATCTATAACACGATCGTAACGATCCCGATGGCGATGGGGATGTATTACCACATGTTTCCGCCTGAAGGAGAGGAGCAGCCGCACCAGGATTGCACCTGCGAATGGCATCCCGCAGAGGAGCGGAGTTCGGCGGCAGCGTGACATTGTTGGAAGGGGGGTTGGAAGGGGGGTTGGCACGGTGCCCGGGACACTTCCGATTGTGGCCTCGATACCTGCCACTTAGTGCCTGTTTTATTGTGTTGCTTGGATTTGGGTGCAGCAGGCAGGCGCCAGCTCCCGACATTACAATCGCGCACCAGATCAACCCTGAGCCTATCCGCGCAGGCCTGACTGAGATCACGCTCACCGTCGCGGATTCCGCCTCAGCGCCAGTAACCGGCGCGCATATTGACATGGAGGCCGACATGTCCCATGCCGGTATGGCCCCTGTTTTTGCTCAGGCGAGTGAAATCACTCCCGGCCGCTACCGGGGAAAGATCAATCTCAACATGGGCGGCGACTGGGTCATTCTGCTCCACGGTACTCTTTCCGATGGGGCGAAGTTCGAGCGGCAGTTCGATTTGATGGGAGTTCAATCAAAATAGTGCCCTCCGATCCGTACACTCCGGCGCTAGAGCTTACTGAGCCAGAAGAGTTTGACCTGATGCGCGTTCGCGGAATTGGAACGCTCCTACGCTGGCGCCATGCCCGCACAGTGTTACAGGTTCCCCTTCTTATTCTTGGTGTGGTCATGGTTCTCGATGGCCTTTTTGGTCCGAGCCTGGCGCCAAAAAATTTAGCGACCACCTTAACCTGGCTGCATTTCCGCGGCCTGCTGGTGCTGGTGATTTTGGCTGCGGGCAACTTCTTCTGCATGGCCTGTCCCTTCATGCTGGTCCGCAACATGGCGCGGCGCTTTTTCCATCCCCGGTTCAACTGGCCGCGAAAGCTCCGTAATAAATGGCTTTCGGTCATCCTTTTTGTAGGGGTTCTTTTTGTCTATGAGCTTTTTCACCTGTGGTCCTCGCCATGGTGGACGGCGTGGTTGATCATTGGCTACTTTGTCGCTGTGTTGCTGGTGGACGGGGTTTTCAAGCACGCCTCGTTCTGCAAATTTGTATGCCCTTTAGGCCAGTTCAACTTCGCGGCCTCGCTGCTTTCCCCATTGGAGGTGAAAGTTCGAGATCAGCAAGTCTGCACGCAGTGCAGTACCAAGGATTGCATTCGCGGAAAACACGCACCTGCATCAGACTTGGTCGTTATCCAGCGAGGATGTGAGTTGGCTCTTTTCCAGCCATTGAAGTCCGGCAATATGGATTGCACATTCTGTCTGGACTGCGTTCATGCGTGCCCGCACGATAACGTGGGGATCATGAGCCGTCCACCCGCGAGCGAATTGATGACCGACCCCATGCGGTCTGGGATTGGTATGTTTTCGCGCCGCAAGGATATTGCCGCGCTCATGATTGTGTTTACCTTCGGCGCTTTGGTGAATGCGTTCGGCATGGTTAGCCCGGTTTACGTGGTTGAGAGATGGCTGGCGGGGTTAATGCACGTCAGCTACCGGGCGCCCGTCCTCGGCGTGATCTTCGGATTCTTCGTGATCGTAGAACCGTTTGTGCTGTTGGGACTTGCAGCCTGGCTAACCTGCGCCTTGGGCGGGAGCAATCGTCGCCTGCTTCCGACTGCGGTGCGATACAGCTATGCCCTGGCTCCCCTTGGATTCGGCATGTGGCTGGCACACTATGGGTTTCATTTCTTCACTGGCATGTTCACCATTGTTCCGGTCACGCAGAGCGCCGCCGCAAGGTTGGGTCGGAACCTGCTGGGAGGCCCCCTCTGGACTTTAACTGGCATTCCCGCAAGATTTGTTCAGCCGATCGAACTGGCATTTATCGGGCTCGGATTTGCTGGATCGCTCATGCTGACGCACCATATGGCGCAAGATGATTGTGCCGAGCATCCCATGCGCGCCTTCATTCCATGGGCTGCTGTTTGCCTTTTAATTTGCTTGGCATCTATGTGGCTGATGTTCCAACCCATGGAAATGCGGGCGACTTTCATGATGAGTTAAGGAAGTTCGAATGTCTTGCCAAGGGAAAAGACCTGTGGTCGAAGGTCGAAAACTTGATCGAAAGATGTTGAGCAGATTTTGCGCGGTGGTTGCATTTTGTTTTTTTCTCGCGCTTCCAGCTTGGGCACACCTCGGCCCTCCGATTCAGATCGTTCAAAATCAGAAGGACGGCCCATTCCTGGTGTCCGTCTGGACACACCCCGATCTGGGAACGGGGACATTTTTTGTAGTGGTAGATCCTGTGCCAGGCAAGATCGTTCCTAAGGATGTGAAGGTGCGCATTGCGGTGCAACCCGTTAGTGGCAGATTGCATGAAGCGATCTATGACACGTGGCCGGACGAAGCAACAGACCATGTGCAGTTCAATGGAGAAGCTAAATTCGACGCGCAAGAGCTTTGGCGTGTGCGCGTCATTGTGCAGAGTTCCATTGGTGGCGGCGACGTGCTATCCCGCGTGGAACCCACCCCTACCACGTTGGGGCAACTTCATGTGATACTTTGGTCGTTTCCTTTCTTCTTTTTTGGCTTTTTATGGTTTCGAGGTATGTCACAACGGCGAAAACGAATGCGGAAACGGGCGGCTGCAAGAGCGGCTACGGCTGCGGCAGGCGTGACCGTCCCCGAACAAGTAAACTCCTGATTGGTACCAGCTTTTAATGTCTCTCGGTCTTCTAATGTCGCTTGATCCTTCCACCAGTCGTATTCAGATTTCTGTCAGATGCGTAAGACGGATCCTAGTCTGGATTGCTTTGATTATGCTGGTCGGCTGTCAACGCTCTCCCGAATTGCCCGCGAAGGGATCAGAGGCATACGTCAAGGCTGTTTCCGACTTCTACGTTGGGCTGGCCGCGCTGGAAGTGGGCCATGACGTCTATGCCGAACAGAAACTTTCTGATCTTACGAAAGTAGCGCCGGGCGAACCTGCGGGCTGGGCAAATTGGGGGATTCTTGCATTGCGTCAGCGGAATTTTGACGCGGCGGCCCAACGGTTGGGCAAAGCTCGGGAACTGGCTCCAAACAATGACCAGATCAGCGATTTGTTGGGAATACTCGACAGCGAACGGGGAAATTCTTCTGCAGCTATCGCGGATTTACAGAAAGCGGTGGAACTCAATCCTCGAAACCTGCGCGCAATTTATCAACTCGCGGAAGAAATTGAGCGCCAGAATGATGAAAACAGTGAAGCGCAATTTGAACAGTTGATGCAAACAATACTGACAGCCCAGCCCAATAATTTAGCGGCGTTGCTTGAACTGGCGCGGGTTGCAGCAAAGCGGAACGATGCGGTGACGTTGAAATCGGCCGTCGCGCAGATTGATGCTCAATCAGTTGCGTGGCCCCCTGAGGTACAACAGCAATTGAAATCCGTTCAGACCGCCGTGGCGAACTCGGATTTGCATACTGCGGCAACGCAGACCACCTTCTTGCGCAATGTGTTGATGCGGGTTCCTGAATACCGGATAAATCTGCGGGCAATCAAGGCCGCGCCCGGAGAAGAGGCACAGCCGTTCAACCATTTTGTACGAATGGAATCGCCCGTATTCAAACCTGCTCCCGCCGATACCGCGATCAGCTTTAATTCGCAGCCTATAACGAACCTGACCGGTCACTGGAATTGGCTTCACTCGATACAATTGGGCAGCGACGGCGCGCCAGTCCTGGCAGTAGCGAATAGTCAGGAAGTGCGACTGACGAGCGGTGCACATTTTCCCTTCCCTGGTGGGGCCTCGAATGTTCCACCTCAGCTCGAAGGCATTACGTCGCTTGATTTCAACTATGACTTCAAGACCGATCTTGCGCTAACAGGCGCGGGCGGAGTCCGCTTAATGCGGCAGGACAGTCCGAGCACATTTACGGATGTGACTCCACAGACGAAGTTGCCGAAATCTGTAACCAATGCTCGCTACACGGGAGCATGGGCCGTGGACATTGAAGCCGATGGCGATCTTGATATCGTGCTCGGCTCGAGCGCAGGCGTGCCAACAGTTTTGCGCAACAACGGCGACGGCACATTCCTCGCCATCCATCCCTTTGAAAAGATTTCTGGCTTAAAACAATTTGCCTGGGCTGATCTGGATGGCGACGGCAATCCCGATGCCGCGATCATTGATGGCGCGGGCCATCTACATGTTTTCATGAACGAGCGGCAGGGACAATTCCGTGAGCGCCCGCTTCCAGCCAATTTGCCCGAGATCAAGGCGATTGCCGTTGGAGATATTAATAATGATGGCGTACTGGATTTGCTCGCGGTGCAGGCCGGTGGCGTTATCTTGCGAATCTCGGATAAAAATCAGGGAGAAGCGTGGGAGACCGCTGAAGTTGGCATAGTTCCCCATGCGGCTGATCTGCTCTCCGGTGAAGTGCGTTTGCATCTTGCGGATTTGGATAATAATGGCGCATTGGATTTGTATTTGGCGCCTGTAACTCCTTCGCAAGGTGGAAAGGGTTTGTCCGGCGCATTGATTTGGATGGGTGATGAGAATGGAAAATTTACGTTGCTGAATCAGCCGAAGGGGCCTGCTTTGGTGTTTGACGCAGCAGACGTAAATGGTGATGGCAAGCTTGATCTGGTCGGTTTGGCCGCCGATGGCCAAGCCGTTGAGGCGATCAATCAAAGCGCGAAAAATTATCACTGGCTGATTGTGAAGCCGCACGCCAAACAAGCAGTGGGCGATCAACGCATCAATCCATTCGGCGTAGGCGGTGAAGTGGAAGTCCGCTCGGGCGTGTTAGTGCAAAAGCAGCCGATCACCGGCCCGCAGCTTCACTTTGGTTTGGGAGAACAACCCGAAGCGGAAGTGGTTCGCGTAGTGTGGCCCAATGGCACAGTCCGCGCGGAGTTTGAAGCCAAGGCCGATCAGGATGTTGTGACCGAGCAACGATTGAAAGCTTCCTGTCCATTTCTTTTTGCCTACAATGGCAAGCACATGGAGTTCGTGAAAGACGCCGTCCCTTGGGGTTCGGCGATCGGCTTGCGCATCAACACGCTGGGCTCCGCAAAGATTGCCACCACCGGCGAGTGGTACAAGATTGGCCGCGATCAGCTCGTGCCCCATGATGGCTATTACGACATCCGCATCACGGCCGAGTTGTGGGAGGTCTATTACTACGACTACATCGCGCTCATGACCGTGGACCATCCTGTAGGCACGGAAATTTATGTGGATGAGCGGTTCGTCATTCCGCCCGCAAAGTTGGGCATCACAACAGTCGCGACTCCGCATGAAATTGCCAAAGCGGTGGACGATACTGGCCAGGATGTGACCGACATTGTAAGAACCCTCGATGGCCGCGCGGTCATGAGTTTCGGTCGAGGCCAGTATCAGGGGGTAACCCGCGATCATTATTTAGAAGTTGATCTTGGTGACGACGCTCCAAAAAGCGGCCCGCTATATCTGATCGCGCAAGGCTCTATCCATGACACTGAATCTTCCGTGAACGTAGCCATCACACAGGGCAACCGCTGGCGCGCGCATGGAATGAGCCTGGAAGTGCCGGACGGGCATGGAGGCTGGGTCACCGCCCAAGATAATCTGGGCTTCCCTGCCGGTCGCAAAAAAACAGTGCTATTCAATCTAACCAATGTATTCCGGCCAAACACGCCGCGTAAGGTCCGGATTCGTACCAACCTGGAAATCTATTGGGACGCGATTCATTGGGCGCAGGGAATGCCCAATGCTCCCGAGAAAACGAGAACGTTAAATCCCACCGTCGCCGATCTTCATCATCGCGGATATTCCGTCATGCATCTTCCCGCGGAAGGCGAACCGCGTGCGCCTGAGGTCCCCAATTACGATCAATTGGAAGGGACACAACAACGTTGGCGCGACTTGATTGGCTATTACACGCGCTACGGCGATGTGCGCGAACTTCTGGAGCGCACCGACGACCGTTATGTGATCGTGGATTCGGGAGACGAAGTGTCATTGCGCTTTGCCGAGCAGACTCCGCCTCCAAAGGGCTGGGTGCGGGATTTTGTAATCGTTGGCGATGGCTGGATTAAGGACGGAGATTACAACTCGACATTCTCCAAAACTGTCCTTCCTCTTCCCTATCACGCTAAGAATGAGTACACCACGCGGCCGGGAAGACTTGAAGACGAGTGGGCGTACCGGCATCATCCCGAAGACTGGAAGAACTATCACACCCGCTACGTCACTCCTGAAGTCTTCAAAAACGAGTGGAGGAGTGATTTGCCTCAATGAAGTCACGTCTGATCGCCCGAGTTTTTTTAGCAGTTTTGTTTGCCGTCCTGTTGGCCACGCCGTTGCTCATCCGGAAGATCACGGCCAGCAAGGCAACCGACAAAGCCAAGACGGACGAAAAGACCGCCTTGGCCCGCCACGGGTTTTATCTGCAAGAGGTTTCCCATGCGGCTGGCATTGATTTCGTGCATCAGGCTCCGACGCTTGACCCCAAGCTTGATTCCATCATGCCGGAAGTTGCTTCTATGGGAGCTTCCGTATCCATTGTGGATTTTGATCGCGACGGCTGGCCCGATATTTACGTAACGAACAGCGCCATTGGCAGCAAGAACCATCTCTATCGCAACATGCACGACGGCACATTTAAGGATGTGGCGGAAGAGATGGGCGTAGCCGACGTCAATAAATCAGGGACTGGAGTTTCCACCGGCGCAGTTTGGGGCGACTACGATAATGACGGCTATGAGGATTTATTTCTGATTAAGTGGGGACGTCCCGAGTTGTTCCACAACGATCACGGCCACGGATTCACTCCCGTTTCTGAACAAGCAGGGCTGCCTCCGTGGATCAATGCCAATACCGCGGTCTGGTTTGACTACGACGGCGATGGGCTTCTGGACTTGTTTGTCGGCGGATACTACTCCGAAGACATTGACCTATGGAATATCAAAACAACTCGCATCATGCCGGATAGTTTTGAGTACGCGAAGAACGGCGGCAGGAAATATCTGTTTCATAATCTGGGCAATGGAAAGTTCGAAGAGGTCAGCGAAAAAGTCGGCATCAACAGCCGGCGTTGGGCGTTGGCAGCGGCGGCGGCGGACTTGCGTGGCACAGGACATCAGGATCTGTTCGTCGCCAATGATTATGGAGTCTCCGAGCTTTACCTCAATGACGGAAAGAAATTCCACGAAGCCGGAGAACAAACTGGTGTGGGCTTCGCGCCAAAAAGCGGGATGAATGCAGCCTTCGGAGACATTCTCAATCAAGGGAAATACTCCATTTATGTTTCCAATATTTCGGAAGATGGCATTCTGATTCAGGGAAATAACTTGTGGGTGCCGAAGCAGGGGACATCCGGAGACGGCATTAAGTATGAAAACCTGGCGCGCGACTTTGGGGTGGAGCTTGGTGGATGGAGCTTTGGCGCACAATTTGGAGATCTAAATAATGACGGCACCCTCGACCTATTTCTCACCAACGGCTATATATCCGCCGATAGAAACCGGAGTTACTGGTACGACTTTTCAAAAGTGGCCGGCGGAAACAGCACCATCATCGGCGACGCCAAGAACTGGCCGGCATTTGATGGCCGCAGCCTATCGGGTTATCAAAATAAAAAAGTTTGGCTGAACGATGGTACGGGGAAATTTATAGACGTGGCCCAGGCGGTCGGAGTGACCGACACACACGATGGCCGCGCCGTCGCGCTGGTGGATTTATGGAACCGAGGCGTACTCGACGTAGTGATCGCGAATCAAAACGGCCCATTGCTGATTTATAAAAACACAGTGACCCCTGAAAACCAATGGATCGAGTTTGATCTTGAAGGAACCAGGAGCAATCGTAGCGCCATTGGCGCGCAGGTCACGATGTTCTGGAATGGGCAAGAGCAGATACAAAACGTCTCCGGCAGCTCCGGCTTCGCCGCGCAAAACGACCGTCGCTTGCACTTTGGTTTGGGCAAAAACCCGCAAATTGAAAAGGCAGTTATCCACTGGCCTTCGGGCAAAATTCAGACTCTTGATAAACCTGCTGCTGACCGGATATACAAGCTCAAGGAGCCTGAATGAGTTCCCATACGAGCGTACCCGCTCTGCCTTTACAACCTAACGCACCGGGCAAGAAACGGTTGTTTACCTTCGACAACCGCTATATTGCGCCAATCTTTATTACGTGCATTTTGTTGGTTGGCGATTTGATGTACGGCATGCTTGAAAGTCACTGGAAAACTTTCTTGGCGATCGTGACCGCCATCGCTTTGGAAATGATTTTAGGCAAGCTCTTCTATGGGAAGTTTCCACACCCTGCGAGCGCTTATATCACTGGCATTAGCGTGGGAATTTTGCTTCGATCTCCTGCCTTCTGGCCTTATGCGCTTTGCGCTGCAATTTCTATCATGTCGAAATATGTGCTGCGTATTAAAGGGCGGCACATTTGGAACCCATCAAATTTCGGGATTTCTGTGATTGTGTTAATGGCTCCTGCAATTGTGAGCGTGCTAGGTATTCAGTGGGGAAATTTTTTACTCCCCATGATTATCATCTGGATTTTGGGTTCGGTCATTATCTGGCGTTTGCACCGCTTTCACATTACCGGAATTTATGTCGTCTCGTTCATCGCATTTGCATTTTTGCGAAGCTGGATGACCGGAAGCCCGTGGCAATCAGAAGTCGCACCCATCACCGGGCCCATGTATCAACTTTTTATCTTCTTCATGATCACCGATCCAAAAACAACGGTGCGCTCTACGAAATGGCAATGCATCGTCGTGGTTATTATTGCCCTGGTAGAAATGTTTATGCGGCTTGATCAGATCGTGTATGCGCCGTTTTACGCATTGTTCATCGTGGGCCCAATTGCCATGCTTGTTGAGATTTGGCTGGATGCGCGCCGCAAGAATGCAGCGCAACTGGCGGTCGCCCACTGACGTTTGCAACGCGACAAGGAAAGCAACTATTGATGCGAAGATTTCGACATATTCCCTATCTATTGCTGGCCGCGCTTGCATGTACAACGGCCTGCAAACAGAAGCCTTCGCCCAAAGTTGGATTCTCCGCGCAATCGCACGCGCGTCCCGCACCAGTTATCTCGTCCGCGCTTCTGTCGGAACCTGCCGTGGTCCAGAAAACTTCTGTTGCATCCTCTCCCCGCCCTTCCGGGCCAATAACTTTTACCGACATCACCGCGCAGGCGGGAATTCACTTCAAACATAACTCCGGCGCGTTCGGAAAAAAGTATCTCCCCGAAACGATGGGCAGCGGCGTTTGCTTCATTGACTATGACAACGACGGCTGGCAGGACATTTTGCTGGTCAACTCCATGGATTGGCCGGGGCACAAAACCGGCAAATCCTTCCCTGCCCTTTATCACAACAATAAAGATGGAACGTTTACCGACGTCACCAAACAAGCGGGCCTGGCGGTTGAAATGTATGGACTCGGCTGCACCGTCGGGGATTACGACAATGACGGCTACGACGATATCTACATCACCACGCTGGGATCGAACCATCTTTTTCGCAATCTTGGCAACGGGAAGTTTGCCGATGTCACTGCCAAAGCTGGCGTAGCCGATCCAGGATTTTCCTCCAGCGCGGTGTGGTTCGATTACGACAATGACGGCAAGCTCGATCTCTACGTTGCCCATTACATTGAGTGGTCGGTAGCTACGGACCAATATTGCTCGCTCGATGGAAAGAACAAGTCTTACTGCACTCCGCAAACTTACAAAGGCCAGAGCGCCACGCTTTTTCATAACAAAGGCGACGGAACTTTTGAAAATGTTACCAAGAAGGCCGGCCTCTACGATCCTACGAGCAAATCTCTCGGCGTCGCGTTGCTCGATTACGACAACGACGGCTGGATGGACCTGTTCGTTTCAAACGACACGGAGCCCAACAAGCTTTACCACAATAACCACAATGGCACTTTCACCGATGTCGGCGTCGCCGCCGGCGTGGCGTACGGCGAAGCGGGGACCGCGCGCGCGGGCATGGGAACCGACGCCGCAGACTACGACAACTCCGGCAAACAAGGTTTAGTAGTCGGCAATTTTACGAACGAAGGGATGGCGCTTTATCAGAATGACGGATCGGGATTATTCACCGATCAGGCCCCGACAAACGGCATCAGCACGGCTTCCACAAAGTCGCTGACGTTCGGAACTTTCTTCTTTGATTACGATCTCGACGGAAAGCTCGACATACTGGCGATCAACGGCCACGTCTCCGATGACATCAACGTTGTGCAGCCAAACGTAAAATACGCACAGCCGCCGCATCTGTTTCGTAATTTGGGCAACAACAAGTTTGAAGAAGTCACCAACAAAGTCGGCTCGGCGTTGCAGAAGCCGATTGTCGGCAGGGGCGCCGCTTACGCCGACATTGATAACGACGGCGATCTTGATCTGGTCATCATGGCCAACAACGGCCCGGCGCGGCTTTTGCGCAATGACAACGCTAACCAGAATGACGTGCTGAGGGTAAAAACGATTGGCACTCGCTCCAATCGCGACGGCATCGGAGCAAAAGTCACTGCCACAACATCTACGGGATTGCGTTTGATGGAAATGGTGAAAACCGGATCCAGCTATTTATCGCAAAGCGAATTGCCGCTGACGTTCGGGCTAGGCAAACCATCGGAAGGCAAGACCGTGAACCTGCAGATTGCCTGGCCGAGTGGACACAAGGACACGATCCCGAAAATCTTACCTAATCAGTTCATCATCATTAAAGAAGGTAAAGGTATCCTCAAGAACGAACCGCTCAGTTTTTCAAAAACGGTATTTCAGAACTAACGCAAATCAGAGCGTATAAACTCCAAACAGGAAAAATATTATCTTAGGCGGATCACTCGCTCGAATCTCTTGCAAAGAGAAAATTGTAGTTTGGAAAACCTACAGTGCCGCGGAAACGCTTGTGCCTGCCGCCGCGAAAACATCTGATGTTTCCCGCTCCGCGATGGGAATAAAGGTTTGCACAACATCGGAATCGAACTGCGTGCCGCTGCCAAGAACTAATCGGGAGATTGCTTCGGTGTGCGGCAGACCTTTCCGGTAGCATCGGCTGGAGACCATCGCGTCGTAGGAATCAATCACGGAAATAATTCGCGAAACCAGCGGGATGTCGGTGCCCTTTAGCCGGGCAGGATAGCCCGTCCCGTCAAAGCTCTCGTGATGATGGAGCGCATACAGGCTGGCTTCTTCCAAGCCAGG
>DASXFN010000084.1:0-4252 GCA_036489565.1 Terriglobales bacterium | reverse complement strand
GTCATCCTGAGCGCAGCGAAGGACCTATGCAACATGCGTTCTCCACCGCTTACGCGCCTTCCGCCGCAGCCCGGCTTTTTACCGGTGCGCCCTCTACGGGAAGTGTGATGGTGAACTTACTGCCCTCACCAGGAGTGCTCTCCACCGTTATCGTCCCACCGTGCGCATGTACGATGTGCCGGACCAGGGAAAGTCCCAACCCGCTTCCCCGAGTGTTGTGCACCATCGGATCGCCAACCCGATAAAATTTTTCGAAAATTTTGCCGTGCTCCTCCCGCGGAATCCCCATCCCATGGTCCACCACCTGCAGCTCCACGGAGCCGTTCCTGCGCAGCAGGTTCACGCCAATGTACTTGTTGTCCGGTGAGTACTTCAGGGCGTTGTTCACCAGATTCAACAGCGACCGGGAAATTGCTTCGCGATCCACGCTCATGGTGGGAACACTCTCATCAATGGTTTCTTCGAAAGTGAAGCCGCTTTGCTCAATCTGATAACGGTAGGCATCCAGAGTAGTGCGCACCAGCTCTCGCACGTCGGTTTCGCGGAAGTCGTATTCCTTGCGGCCCGCCTCGATTCTGGAAAAATCCAAAATGTTGTTGATCAGCGCACTCAGGCGCTCGCTTTCCTTGCGAATGATTTCGTAATACTCCTGCTGTTTGGAAACATCCTTCAAGCGGCCCATTTCTAATGTCTCTGAATACAGCCGGATCAGGGCAAGAGGCGTCCTGAGTTCGTGCGAAACATTGGAGACGAAATCTGACTTCAACCGCGCCAGCGCCATTTCCCTGGAAATGCTGCGATGGGTGAAAATCAGTCCGATCATCAGCAGCAAAGTAATGGCGCTGAGAGTGATAAAGCTGGTCTTTACAAAATGGTTCTCGATCGCGGCCAGAGTCGTGCCATGCATTTTTACGGCCAGCACAAGCCCGGGGAATGCGCCTTCTAAAGAACGCTCCACTTCCGGTTCGCCTCCATCCCACTCCGCCGAAGTTGCCACAGGCGTGGAATCGCTCCTCATATGCAGCATCATTGCAATTGGATTTTTCTCATCCCCTTGTTCGTGATGGCTGACAGCAGCGTTCAGCATTTGGGGGAAAAGCTGATTATGCAAATAGTCGGGATCAAACATGAATCCCGCCAGCACTTTTTCTCCGCTTGCGTCGTCTTTTACGATCAAGAGCGAGTACGAGTCATAAACGTCTTTACCGTTCCGCATCATGGTGTTAATGCCATAGTGGTATGGCTGGTTCGATTTCTCCATGTACGTCAACATGGAGACTTCCTCCTTGTATTCCAGAGGGAGCCATTTTTGCAGGCTGCCGGAGAAATCATCCGCCTCCGCCTTGAATCGCGGATTGTCCATGCGACCAGGCTGGCCACGGAAAATAAATCCCGTCTTGGGACTATAGACATACATGCCAGCGATATAAGGAAAGCCGGGAAGAATACGATCCATGGTCTGCGCGCAACCCGGCCCCGATGCCTTCAACTCATGTCGGAAATCATCTGTAAGGTCGTTAACGCGCTGGTTCATTTGCTTTTCTGAGATCTTCAGCATCTGCGAGAAATCCCGTTGAAAAGCCGCTTGCACCGTCCGGTCCCGTTGAATGGATTTCAACTGCCATGCGCTCAGGAACACCAGCGCCGCCGCGGGAAGAACGACCGCTAGCTCCAGGGCCAGCAACAGCCGGCTTTTCTCATTCCAATATCGCATTTGCCTATCGTAGCCCTGCATCGGCTTTCATGCAGAAAACAGCTTCTATCCAGAAGACGATAGTGGAAACACTGCGGGAGGGGTGTCAACCGGGGGTTAAAAAAAGTAAAAAGTTGTGAATTGTCCCTTAGAAGTACTGGCGGGCCAGCGACTAGATCCTATGTGTTCGGCAGCTTGAAATTCACCGTGATATAAGTTTGTGCATCCACCGCTTGTCCGTTCAGAATGTAGGGTTTGAAGCGCCAGCGACGCACCGCGTCAGAAGCTGCCTTACCGAGGACCATATAGCCGCGCACAAGCTTTAGCTCGGTTACTTTTCCGTCTCTGCCAATCCACGCCTGCAACACGACCGGCCCTTGCAATCCTGACGAGAGTGCCTGTTTCGGATAGTCCGGCTCTACCCGGTCCAGCACCATGTTCTTGGAAAATTCTTCAGGAACCAGCACCGGTTGCATTCCACTCAACACCGAAGACGGTGCAAGTTTCGCCTCCACTGCCGCTGAAGCCACGCCAGCCGGCGCCTGTGGTAAAGACGATTTCAGACTATCGGGGATGTTGGATCCTGAACCCGAGGCGACTGCCTGCGCGGCGCTCTCCGGAGAAAGAGCTCCTGCCATGGGAAGCGGGGGTTGCACAACCGGCTCCAGATGAATCATTTCAACCCGTTCCGGCCGGGATGCCTGATGTCGAACCGGACGGCTTTCTACATCTGCATCTTCATCGTCGGAATGTCCAGCCTTCGGCGCTTGCAGCCATGATTGGGTATGCTCCACCGCTTTGGTGTAGATGACTGCCACCGAACTTACCAGAGCCGCGCTCCGGGCCGGCTCCACCCCGATATACGCAAGCCAGAGCAGCACCGCCGCCATCATCATAGGCCGATAAATTCTGGAGAACGCGCCCTTCTGGTCTGCCCTCGTCCCCCGCACCTGCAATGCATTTTGCTCATCCAGGAAGTCCAGACCTCGCGCGCTTGCCGTAAAGGAAGTGCTGTGCGCCTGGCCCCGAAACTTTGCGTTGGCGGATTCCGCGAGAGGAACCAAGCCGTCCTCCGGTATCAACTCGGAATCCAATACGTTTTGTTCCGGTTGGTGTACCTCTACTTGTTGCTGGGGTAAATCAATTCGGTGCTGAGGCAATTCAACCTGAGTTGATTTAAGCTGGGTCGATTTAAGCCGGCTTGGCTGAAGCAGGGTTGATTCAACTTCGGGTAAGTCAGCCTTCCGTGATTCAGTCTTGGGTGATTGGACTACTAGCCGCGGGCGGAGCGCCGCCTGCTTCTGCCCAGGGTTAACATTCTTCACTAAAACCGGCCCCCGCTGGCTGGCCACTGGAACTGCTGCTGTAACGGAAACTCGTGCCGAATTTGGGTCCGCAGTCAATCGGGTGGAAAACGGCTCCCAATGCGTCAACGACCACTTCATTCGTTCGGGTACCAGCGGCTTGTTCAGGACGAGGCCTGCTCCGGGCTGGGCGGAACTCATGCCCACGCCAGCAATCGCGACAACGAGCGACGAGCGCGTGGAGTTCAATTCCTGACAGGTCTTGAGCAGAAAAGCGGCTTCTGCTCCATCGTCGAGGTCAGCAACAACCACGTTGAATGTCCTGGTGGTAAGTTTTTCGATTGCAGAAAAGATTTCGAGACAGGATTCCACCTCAAGTCCCAATTCCTTAAGGACTTGGCCGACGATGTGCAACGTCTCCTGGTCAGAGGAGAACAAAAGAGACCGTGGGGACATCGCATTAAGACTATGTTCTTGCGCGCGGCGAAAATAGGTTACGAACGCCGGGCAAAACACATGTCCTAAAGGACAGGTAATTCGCGGCGTGGTTACCACACCGCGAACCGTCCTGTCGTTCTATTCGCCGTAAGTTCCGGTTGCGCCGGTAGGCTCGGAAGATGCGCGGCTGCGGATCTTACTGCCGAAGTCCTGCACCTTCTCCGCCAGGTTGCTGCGCGTTTCTTCGCCACTGGCCGGTGCCAGCAACATTCCTACGCCCACGCCGATCCCGACGCCGATCAAAATGGCCGCCGCGGTCCCCATTACAGGATGATCCTCGCCCCGAATCACATCCGTTGCGCGGCTTACGCGATCGGTCGCGGTCTCGTAAGTGTCGCGAGCCCGTTCTTTCACATCGTCCATGTTGCCCGACAGCCTTTCGCGCAGTGAATCCAACAGATACACGCTGCTGCCCAGGAGTACGTTCCACAGAAGTTTCTCTTTATGCCGTCCCATTGCCATCTCCTAGAATTGCTAAAGTCGCTTTGCTTGTATGAAGATGCGGAAATCAGAGACGGCGTTGGCACGGGCTTTATCACAAGCAAAATCGGAGCGAATATCTAAGATCAAATATGTAAAAGGCGAGCAGCAGGGGCTGATCTTCTAATCAACCCCTGCCTCGGAAAGGTGGGCTTTATGAGGGCAACGTGAACCCACAATAGCCCCCTTATGAAATGGCAACAATCCTGCCGAAACTGTAGGTCTGAGACTACGAATCCGTAGGAAAAACCGATGCCCTTAAGGGACACTCGAGAAA
>DASXFN010000079.1:0-71863 GCA_036489565.1 Terriglobales bacterium | reverse complement strand
GAATACCACTCGTTCTCGTCTCTGAGGCACGCCGTAATCCGCTGCGTTCAAGACTTCATGCCTTATGCGGTAGCCGATTTCGCTGAAGTCCTGCAGTATTTGCTCGAACACTTTCCCAGAATCCAAACTGAGGATGCCTTTAACGTTTTCCGCGAGAAAATATCTGGGCTTCTTTTCTGATACGATTCGCCTGAATTCCAGATACATGAAGTTTCGCTCGTCCGACGTATTGCGTTTCCTGTTCGCGAGTGAAAAGCCTTGACACGGGAAGCCACCGATCACGATGTCGCCATCCGGAATTGTTGCAGCATCCATTGCTGAAATATCATCGCAGACGATGTGATTCCCAAGGTTGCGCCGATAAGTCTCAACCGCATCTTTCCAGATGTCGTTTGCCCAGATGATAGTGTGGCCAGCCTGGATAAAACCAAGATCCATCCCGCCAGCACCTGAAAACAAGGAGATGACTTTCATTTACCCTTTAGCTTCCGCTCGACCTTCTTCAGCTCATTGCCGAGCAATTCACCAAATGTTGGTGGCACAGCATTACCAACTTGACGATACATCGAATTCAATGTTCCGCTGAACTTAAATTCAAGGGGAAACGTCTGAATCAATGCAGATTCACGAACCGAGAGCCTCCTGTGATTGCGAGGATGCTGGATCGCGCATACCCCACCTTTTCCGTTTCCACGAGCAAGAATGGTTGGAGAAGGTTTGGTTGGATCCGTGCGCCGATGGCCCGTGAAGTTCCGATTGGTTACTTTGTACTTCGAGCAGATGTGATTAAAGAGATTGTGCTTACCGGTTGGCTCTGGTATCCCCTGCAGGGCCTTTCCAATCGAGAGCCACGGCCTGAAGCCATTGCTCGATTTCCGGGCGTGAGTTTGAGACGGAAACGACGGGAAACAGGTGGACGGTAGGTCCTTTCGCATGCCCAGAATAATTACGCGAAAGCGATTCTGGGGCACACCGAAATCAGCCATATTAAAGGTATCGTATTTTACCTCATACCCCGAAGCAAAAAAATCATTGACGATCATTTTCACGATTTTGCCTTCATCCAAGCTGAGTAAGCCTCGTACATTTTCGGCAACGAAAAAAGGCGGTTTCTTCCCCTTGAGAATCCGAAGAAACTGAAGGTAGAGTGCGTTCCTTTCGTCGGCTGCATGTCGCAAGAGATTCGCGCAGGAAAAGCCTTGACATGGGAAGCCACCCACAAGCACCTCGCCATCCGGGATGTCTTTCAACTTTACTTTGTCAATGTCGCCGAGAAAGATATGTCGGCCGACGTTTTGCTTGTATGTCTCAACACAGTCGCGGTCGTGATCGTTGGCCCAAACAATCGCGTGCCCAGCTCGCTTTAACCCGAGATCGAGCCCGCCAGCACCGGAGAATAGCGAAATGATTCTCAAACTGCCACCTCTGAAGCATATCGACGGAGTTTCCTTGAAGCTTCAGTCCCGACTTGCTTCGGATCAGCTGCAAACAAACATAGCTTCTGCATCGGGCATTTGCCACATTCGGGGCTTGTTGAATGACAAACATCTCTCCCAAGCGACACAAGGTTCACATGTAAAGCCAACCGAAGGTCGGGGGGGATCCGATCTTGAATCAGGTCTTCATGCTTGCGCACCGGCCCAGCGCAATTTATCAGTCCCAGCCGGTTAAGGATTCGGTAGCAGTGAACATCAACTGGGAAAACCTTCCGGTCGAAGGCGTACATCAGCACGCACCGCGCGGTCTTCTTGCCAACACCCGGAAGACTGGTGAGATAACTTTCAGCTTCGGGTGTTTGCCAAGTGCGTAGAGGAGAGAGTGTTACCCGCCCGAAGTCTGCACGCAAGCGGAGGGCTATTGTTCTGAGTTCCTTGGCCCGCTGGCGTCCGAAACCAGCAATAGCGACTTCCTCGTAGATTTCTGACGACTTCAATGTCGCAAGCTGATTCCAATTTCTACAGCGACGTTTCAATCGAGAATATGCAGCTTTAAAGTTTCTTTCTGTCGTCTGTCTGCTGAGAAGGACGTAGATCAGATCGGACATCCCTGACCGTGGATTCCCGTGTCGGCTCAAGCCATAAATGTCTGCCAGCACTTTTACACAAGTCCGCATTGTCTTGGTGCCGCAGTGACTCATGATTCGTGTAGGGGTATTTTACCGGATTGCTAGCAGATTTTTGTCCTGCCAATGCTGGCATTCTTGACGACCTTTGGACTGCGAGCCCAGCACCTGGTGTCCAGCGCCCAACCAGAACTTGTCAAAGGGTTCGCGCCTGGTTTTTGGAAGGCGACTGGGATAGCTCATTTTCTGTTTTGAAACCTCCGCCCCGCCCATTCGTGCATTGACTCTCGCCTTCGATCTACTCCATAACAGTCATAGCTACTTTATTAAGAGGTTCTCAAAATGACTGTAACTATCTGGCAATCAATATTTTACCCGCAAGTATTTATATCAAATAGATTTGCGCTGCCATCATCCTCTATCTCCATGATTGCAGTAGATTTCGTCTCCATCAACCGGGGGAGGGGGTAGTCGCATGTTATATAGCCCCAATATTCCCCGCTGTCAGTACATCAAGGTCAACGGCACGCAATGCGGATCGCCCGCCATGCGCCGCAACCGATACTGCTTCTTTCACAAACGCTGGCACGAGCAGCGCATAGTTCTGAATCCGGGACTTAGCTCCCCTCGCGCGCCGCAATCCAAATCGCGCAAAAAACCCGTGCTCGACCTGCCTGTCCTCGAAGACGCCAACGCCGTTCAGGTCTCGCTCATGCAAGTGATGCGTCTTCTGCTCGCCGGGCAAATCGAACACAAGACCGCCAGCCTGCTTCTCTACGGATTGCAGACCGCCTCCGCCAACCTTCGCCAAGTCACCTTCGATCCTGTGCTAAAAGAAAAAATCGTGATTGATCCCCGCTGCGTGGACGGAACTCCGCTGGGCGAAAATCCCTGGAACAGAGAAGACTACGAACAAGAGCCGGAAGAGGAAAGCCTAAAAGGAGATGAGATTTTAGAATTAAAAAAAGAAATCATCAAAGCAGCGCCACTCCCGGAAGCTCTAGCAGCGCGGGCTCATGCATAAAAAGAGGAAATTGAAGAAAATTCTGCCCACGCTTCAAAACCCGCGAAGCGTGGGGCAGCCTCCTGTTAGCTACTGCTTACCGTCGGTCGCGGCGAAGTCCACCAACTGCTTGAGCGCATCAAACGGGACCGACGCCAGGCTGGTGATGGTGCGTCCATTAATAAAGACCGTGGGAGTGCCGTTGACTCCGACTGATTTGCCGAGCTCGACGGAATGCTGCACGCGGGCAGTGGTATCGGGAGTGGCGGCGCAGGCGGCGATTTCCGTTCCCTTTTCTCCCGACTGGTCGGCCAATGCGCTTAATTTTTCGGCGGCGTTCGCGGCGGTAATGTCAGACTGCGCGTCAAACACGGCGCTAACAAACTTCCAGAAATTGTCGTTATTACTGGAACCATTACTGGAACCGGATTTGCGGCCAATGCAGTCAGCGTATCCTGCGGCCATTTCCGCCCAATCGTGGCCGGGGAGCGGGAAGTTTTGATAGACGATGCGAACATTGGTGTCTTCGGCGAGTAGTTTATCCAAGATCGGGTGCGCAGCTTTGCAATGCGGACATTGCAGATCGCTGAATTCGACCACCGTGACGGGAGCGGCGGCGGGACCTTTCGAAGGACCGTTGATTCCGGCGTTCAGCTTTTGGGCCGTGGCGGCGAATGGATGCTCGCCGAAGGGAATGATCTGTCCCATGACCGCGTGTTTGCCGTCGGCGGTCACGTAGAACTTGTTGAGCTGGGAGCCCTGTGCGTTGCCGACAACGATGCTGACTTCCGCCAGTCCCGCGGCCCCCGAGGGCCGGATATCTTCAATCTTCCAAGTGACATTGGGGTCGTATCCCATCATCTGTCGCATGAAAGCATTGACCGTATCTTCAGTAGGCAGGCCCGCGGAGGGAGCGGCAGATGGCGCGGCGGGCAACGCTTGTGGCGCGGGGCCACTGGAGTGTTTTTTAGTTTGCTTCTGCTGTGCGATGGCGAAACTCGCGAACAGGATGATGGTGGCAAATGCGTGGATCGAATTACGCTTCATGTATTCCTTTCGTGCGTGATGCAAATGAACAGGAGATAAAGTATTTGTAAACTAATTGTGCGGTTTGGAGACGCCGGGTCACAGACCCGGCGCTACATGTTCTGTTGCCGTTACACATCCGATTTTGCCGCGATCGGAAAGCGGCGGCCGTATCCGAAAGCTTTTTCAGAAACTTTAAGTCCCGGCGCGGCCTGCTGCCGCTTGTACTCAGTTCGCTCCACCATGCGGATGACGCGCTTAACCAATTCAATCTGCAACGCGCGGCTGCTAGCGATCTGCTCCGCGCTTTGTCCCTTCTCGACGTAATCTTCGAGGATGGGATCAAGCACCTCATAAGGAGGCAGCGAGTCAGTATCTTTCTGGTCGGGCCGCAATTCCGCGGAGGGAGGCTTCTCGATGCTCGACCGGGGAATTACGGCGCGGCGCGAGTTCACATATTGCGCCAGCCGGTACACCATTGTTTTTGGAACGTCAGAAATTACGGCGAGGCCTCCAGCCATGTCTCCATAGAGCGTGCAATAGCCCACGGCCATTTCGCTTTTGTTGCCGGTGCTCAGGACCAGAGCGCCGAATTTATTGGAGAGCGCCATGAGCAGCGTTCCGCGAATCCTCGATTGGATATTTTCTTCCGTCACGTCTTCGCGAAGGTCGGAAAATTGAGAACGCAGAGTCAGCTTGAAACTCTCAAGCGCTTCGGTGATGCACAACAATTCAAAGCGAATGCCGAGATTTTTCGCCAGCTCGCGGGCATCATCAATCGAGCCTTGCGAAGAGTAGGGACTGGGCATGCCAACTCCGATTACGTTTTCCGGCCCCACGGCGTCCGCAGCAATGGCGGCGGTGAGAGCGGAATCAATTCCGCCGCTCAGGCCCACGATCACCTGCCGGAAGCCGCATTTCCGAACGTAGTCGCGGGCGCCAAGCACTAATGCTTCGTAGGCGCTGGCTTCGTCACCTTCAATCTGATCATGAATGTCGCCGGTAAGTTGGCCGGAGTCGAAAAAAATCAAATCTTCGGCGAACGACTTTGCCTGCGCAATGACTTTTCCGGTTTTATCGAGCACCATGCTGGAGCCATCGAATATGAGACTGTCGTTGCCGCCAACCTGGTTCACGAGTGCGACGGGAACTTTGTGATGCCTGGCGATGGAGGCAAGCATGTCGCGGCGCAATTCGCGCTTCCCTGTCCAGAAAGGAGAAGAGGAGATGTTGAGGACGATTTCTCCGCCTGCCTTCAGCAGGGCCTCGACGGGATCAAAGGCGTAGAGGCGGCGGTCCCAGAAATTTTTGTCATTCCAGGCGTCTTCGCAGATGGTTAACGCAATCTGTTTTCCACCGAGAGAAAATAGCGACTGACTTTTGGCGGGCGCGAAGTTGCGCATTTCATCGAAGACGTCATAAGTGGGCAGCAGCATTTTCGACTGCACGAAGGCGATTTTGCCCTCTTGCAGCAGGGCCGCGGAGTTCATCACGGATTTTCCGGTTTCGGCCTGGGCTGGGGTGACCAGTCCGCAGATCACGGCAATGCCAAGCGTCTCCTTGGCAATGTGTTCCGCAGTCTCGCGATTGTGTGCGACAAATGAGGCACGTTCGACCAGATCGCGGGGCGGGTAGCCACAGACGGAGAGTTCAGGAAAAAGTATCAACTCCGCTCCTGCGGCCCGCGCGCGATGGGAAAAATCAATAATTTTACGGGCGTTGCCGGAGAAGTCTCCGACGGTCGGATTGATCTGGCCCAGTGCGATCTTCACTTATTTAGTGTAAAGGGAGGTGGGGAAAGGGCCAAGTGATGGAGGCCAGTCGCTTTCTTTAGAGGTCGGCGGGAATATTGCTCCCGATAGCGGCATATACAGTTCGATTCGACGTAAGGTCCCTCGCAAAACTGCTCGGGATGACATAACTTTGGGAGTTGGACTCGCTACCTGAGTAAATCGGGCGGTGTTGTCGCTTCGCGGGCGAAGTTCTGGCGGGGATTGATCTGCGGATCGGCTGGGGCTGGTTCTCCGGGACGGCGCAATGTGGGAGGAGCAGCGTCTTTCGAGGGTTCCGCTGCTTTGGCGGCCTCGGAAGGTTCGAGATCTACTTCTTTTTGTGTTTTTACGGTTTTCTGGCCATCCACTTTCATGTTCTCGACGCGCACCACTTCGTCGCCCACGAAGCGGACAAAATCCACGTCCTGCGGAGGCTCGCCGTAAATCCACTCTTCGTATTCGGTGCCGGTAGAATCCTTCTCGCGAATTTTCTTTGGCGCCTGGCCTTTGGAATAAAGGACCATCTCGCGATTCATTCCCACCAGCACCTGATGCGCTTTAATCGCCTTCTGCACGATGGGAGGGACGCTCTCGAGATAGGCATCCACGCCCGATTTGGAGTTGAAATCGAATACGGGCTGGAGCAATTCCTGGACGCGCTTGGCGTTGATGTCGGGAATATGATGGTCGAAAACTAGGTCCACGTAGGAGCCGCGGGGGTTGGAGTTGGAGTCGCTGGGAGCGACCGGCTGTGTGTCTCCGCCCATACCTACTTCAATATGCTGGTACCATTTTTTTCTTTTGACGGGGCCACCATTGATTTCAAAGCGGATGCGGTCTCCCTTAAATGCCACTAAGCTGATAAGCACCTGGTCGCCGGGCTTCACCGAAGGACCCCACAAAGCCAAATCTTGCCGCAGATCATCGCCGCTCGGGGTGATTTTGCCGTCTTTTAAAGAGAGTCCGGTTTTTCCCATGGGAAATACGGTACGCACGTAGGTGAGGTCGGCGGTAAAGGTTCGCAGGATATCAATGCGGTCTTCTTTAGTGAGTTCGCCCTTAAGCGGTTGACCAGACGCGGCTGGGGATTTTTGGTCATCCGCGCGCAGGAGGGCAGGAACGGCGAGCAACAGCACCAGCATCGAGAGGTGAACGATAGTGCGGGGAAGAATGGGAAGCTGGTGGGAGCGCATAGGACACCTGCACGGCTCTAACGGAATTATACCGCCATCCAGAGTAGGAGTGTTCGCGCTTTCTTCATCGCGCTTTCGTGACGGCGAACCGGAGGAAACAAAAAAGGCGCACTCTTTCGAGTGCGCCCATACAAGACTTGCCAAACGTTATTTGTAGTAAAAGTTCAACTTATCCAAATACACCGAATAGTCTTTCTGTGCGCTGTTTCCATCCATCTGGTAGTTGATGGTCATGCCGTACCAGGTGGTTTTAGTTGGCGTGTCATAACGGTCCACCTTGGAGGTGACATCATTCAGCGTGATGGAGATGAAGTGAATGTGATCGTCAGAGGTCCGTTCAGCTTGAATCACAAGATGGTTCCAGGCGCCGCTCTTGGGATTGCAGGGAATGCCGCTCTTTACCCAATGCATAGTCTGGTTGTTCCAAGTGTCCCACTCGTGCCCACCGGCGATGCGGCACTCGTGGCCCCAGATATAGGACTTTCCATTGATGAATTGATTGATGTCGAATTCCAGGGCCTGCGAAACCGAGGCATCAGCAATGTAGAAATAGACGTCGTAGGTGAACTGATGGTAATTCGGGACGCTCTTCTGATCAGCCAAGCGGGTGGTGAATTTCTGGTTCCAGAGAATGTCACCAAATGACATGTTGCCGCCGAGGCTGAACTTCATGGACTTGCCGCTCAAAGAGGGAGAACTTACCCCTTGGGCCGTGGACCAACTGGCCTTCGTGTTCGTTGATGTGCAACTATCGCAAATTCCGTAGCCGGGAGGCAGCAGAGCGTATCCGTTCCAATTCTTGTCCGCTTGAAGGTTGGAAAAAACATTTGCGCCGCTGGGAGGTGCCGGAGAACTTCCTCCTGATGAACCGCCGCTGCCAACTGTAATTGTGACCTGCTTCTTGGCGCTCCAGCCGCAGCCATCCCATTCCTGGACGACCGCATTGTAAGTTCCTGCGCCTAAGGTAATGCTGGTGTTCAGTTTGGATCCCTGAGTGGTATAGACCAGCTTCCCGGGCGCCGTGTAAATCCCCATGGAAGATACGCCTTTCGAGCAAGAGGGCGACTCAGAAGTAGCGATAAACTGAACCGAAGTTCCAACCTTGGAATTGTTGGATGGTGCAGAGATGGAAACCCCAGCAAATGCGGCCGAAGCAGTGATAAGGGAACAGATGATTACGCGAGAGACGTGAAGAGTCCACTTCATTTTTCGATTTCTCCAGAATTTTGATTGGTATTTCTGGCCTGCCAGCATTGCTTTGCAATGCCACCGGACCTCTTGCATGCCGCGCTCATCCTCTTCACGCCACTCCACGGTTTTTGAGCCGTCGTGTGCCGCAAATGAACACAGCTATCCGTACGCAGCGCCGGCTGCTTTTCAAAAAACAGCGCTCCGTGTCTGCGGTTGCCCCGCAGTGCTCTCGGATTGGTTAGTGCCCGCCGTTGCGTACTGCCCGGAACGCAATCAGCTTATGCAGGTTGGCAGATCGGAGGATTCCATTTCTTTCTCAATCCCCCAGGCTTTTTGAATCCAGTGATTTTTGCTCTTTGAAATGGCTAAACGAAAACGGAAAGAAGCAAAATCAAATTGAAAGAATTTTAGGCAAGTACCTACATGCAAGGCAAGAAAAATCTTAGATTGATCCACCCAGAAGTACATAGAAATCAATAACTTAAGGTAAAAGCCTGAGACGAGCCGTAGATTTGCGAGGGAAAATTCATTGCGAGGCGCGTGCATCCAGGAATTGCCGCAACAATCTTCCGATTTCTTCGGGCTGTTCCCACGGGGAATAGTGTCCAGCCTTGTTCACTGTCTTCAATTCGCTGCCTGCAATGTTTTGGTGCATGACTTCCGCCTGGGGAGCGCCGGTGAGCGCATCTTCGGTTCCCGTGATGATGAGCGTTGGCACGTCAATGGTTTTCGACGTCGCGAGCGAATCCGGGCGGGCGGCCATTCCGCGTTGCACCATCGCAACATTTTCGGCGGACATTTTTTGCATCATGCGCAATGCGCCCTCGACCAGATCAGGACGAGAGAATTGGGTGGTCTTACCTAAGAGGCGGGTCAATTGGCTGGCAAAAAATGGCTCTGTGCCTGCTTCCAGGACGGTGGCGGCAGACTGCAATCGAGTGTTGCGTTCTTCCGGCGTGTCGGCTTGTAATTTGGTGTTGCACAAGACCAGGCCGGAAACGCGCTCACGAAAGCGACGCCAAAATTCGAAGATGGCGTAGCCGCCGATGGAGTTTCCGACCAATGGAGCGCGGCGAATTTCTGCATCGTCCATGATGCGGGCGATGTCAGCCGCATGTTTTTCCATGAGTGCCGGGCCTTCTCCCAGTTCGGAATCGCCGTGGCCTCGCAAATCGGGCAGGACGAGACGGAAGCGGGAGATGAGAGGCTGAATGGCAGGCAGCCACATTTCGTGGTTCGTAGGAAAAGGATGAAGCAGGATAACGGGAGGGCCGTTGCCCAGCACGTCATAGGCAATTTCGGCGTCAGCGCTGCGGATTCGCTTCATTCAGAAAAATCATTCCGGCAATTGCCATGGGCGATGCGGACTAAGGATTCGTCACCTGGTAGCCAGAGGGCATGGGCAATGCCAAAGGCTCCTCAGGCATGACAATCCAGGCGATGGGGTAGGACAAACATCCCACGACCGTCATTACGCCCGCGATGAGCCATACAAGACGGACCACGGTCACGTCCAAATCAAAGTATTCGGCCACGCCAGCGCAAACTCCGGCGATTTTGCGGTCGGTGCGGGAGCGAATGAGGCGTTTGCGTCCCGCGACACCGCCTACGCGCTTACCGCAATAGGCACAATGCTGAGCATCGTCCTGGATTACTTTGCCGCAATAGTTGCAATACATAACCGGCCTCCATTGTCGGTTGTTTCACTTCATGATACGCCGGAGAAGGCCCGAAAGTTCAATTTGTCAGTGCGCCGGACAAGGGTTTTGCAGGCATTTGCGTGCCGAGTCAGCTTGCGGGGATTTTCCATCGATGGCCAGAGCAGCCTGATATTCCTTGATGGCGAGGCTGCGATTGGACAAACTGTCGTACATTTGCCCGGCGGATAGGGCTGCCCGTTGCTTGTATTCCGGGTCGGCATCTTTAACGCCTTCCGAGTCAAGGTAAGCGGCGGCCGCGCCGCGATAATCCTTTTGGGAGCGCAGTACATCGCCTAGGCTTAAGGCCGCCAACTCGTAGTGCAGCCCGGGATAGTGTCCTTCCCTTCCGGCTTGAAATACTTTTCTGTAAACTGTGGCGGCTTCCTGGTTGTGCCCTTGCGCGCGCAACAGATTGCCTTCTTCGAGAGCAAATAAGAGGTTCCGCGGATAAGCTACGGCCAGCCCGCGGATGATCTGCAAGGATTCCTGATAGCGGTGTTCGCGGCGTAAGAACAGCGCGAGCACGATTTTTGCATCCACGCTGGATTCGCCATTGGAGTTGGCAACGTCCTGAAGATATTGAATTCCTTTGTCCTTGCTGCCGCTTAACCCCACCATGGCAACCGCAACCTTCACGCTCCAGGGCAGACTGCCGAGCACGTAGAGGTGGGTGCCGACGACCAGTTTGGCGTCAGTGTAATGGGGCTCCAATTCCAATACGCGCTCATGGTCATGCCGGGCGCCGACTGCGTTGCGCAGTGCGGAAAACCACGCGCGCTCCACCAAAGCCGTATAGAGCGAGAGGTTTGCCCGCGTGACCCCGCGGGCGTAGAGGGCGTCTATGTCTTTAGGGTTGGTTTTGAGCCGCGCGTCTTCGAGGGCCTCAGCACGCTCCACCAGTTTCTGTATCTGCTCTTTGGCCTTTGGATCGGCGGCGCGGTGGGCATCGCCAATAAAACTGTCGTTTGCATACTCTCCGCTGTTCATGGCCCCCATGCGGTAAAGTTCGCGCATGAGCACTGCGGTAAGCAGATGATTGACGGCAAAGGGATCATCGGGGTGCCTTTGCACGATTTGCTGGAAATTTTCGACCGCCCGAGGGTATTCCAGGTTGTAAAAGTGCTCGTAGGCGGCGGCATTTAAGGGATCATTGGGACGGAAGGTTGGGGTGACAGAGGTACGCGGCGAAGTGTTGGTCTGCGCGAGGCATACGCCAAGCAGCAAAAAAACAAAAGCCAATCTATAGGCTACGCGCAAGTCTCAGGTCTCTCTTAAGTTCCGCCAGGCCGTCTTTTGCCAGTTTATATGATTTGCGTGGTCGCTCCGCGCGAGAATCAAGAGGGTTATTCCTTTGCGGATTCCGAAAAGAACACAATGCAGGTAGTTCTTTTCGATAATCTTTGCCGCTTCGCGTAATTATTGCCTTCCCCAGGCATATTGCGAAGAGATCGCAGGATGAGCAAACGCGTACCGAATCAATAACTTATCTAGTTACCGTGGTGTTTTAGATTTGGTCACAGGTTTGCACTGTCAGTTGGAAAGGCGTGCTTCATGTCGGAAGTTATCAACAAAGTAGATCATGAATTCTGGCGTCCTCCCCTGGTCGTAGGGCCGGTGGCCTCTTCCTCCGTGGCTGCTGCGTGCCGCTGCGGCACGGAATTCATGCTCGGCGCTGGCTTTTGTCATGCTTGTGGCTCCCCCCGCCAATTACAAGACAGCCCTTCCCAAAGCAGTTGGATAGAAGTAATGCAGTTTCTCAATGTCCTACAGTTCCAAAACATCAAGACGAAGCTGGGCCTCCCCACAGCTTCTTTAATCGCATTCCTCGCTGGCGTAGGCTGCCTGCTGGGTGCGCTGGTCACGGGATTTGTGTATAGCGCGGAGAACTTCGCCGATTTTCAGGCTATTCAGCTTTGGCGGATGGAATGGCTTATAGGCGCGGTGGCGGCGTTTGTGGCGGCAATCTTGTTTAAGAAGAGTCCGGCGGAGAAGTAGTGGCGAGTTCGCGCTGCTCAGTAATCCAAAAAATCTTCAAAACTTTCGGCGACGCTTTGGCGTCGCCGTTTGAATTTTATTCTCAATTCTTGATTTTTTCAGTCTTTGCTGGGCTCGGATGGCGGAGTGAGAACACAAGGTCCCTCCACTTCGCAGATCATCGCTTCGCGATGATCTGCTTCGGTCGGGATGACAGGTCGGTTGGGGTGCAGGTTGGTCAGGATGACCGTAAGCTAAAAGCTTACCGCTGGTTCAATGCCATCCAATGCTGCGGATAGGCAGGCCCAATGTATTCAGCGCGCGGGCGGATGAGCCGATTGTCGTCGAGCTGCTCGATCACGTGGGCGGTCCAGCCGCTGACGCGTGAAACCGCGAAGATGGGCGTGAACAGGTCTATTTTAATTCCGAGCGTGTGGTATGTGGAAGCAGAGTAGAAATCCACGTTGGCGTTGAGCTTTTTTTCCGCTTTCACGAATTCTTCGATCTTGTGGGACATTTCGTACCACTTCTGCTGTCCGCTTGACTGGCAGAGATCGTGTGACATTTTGCGCAGGTGCGTGGCCCGGGGATCTTCGGTGTGATAGACGCGATGGCCAAAGCCGGGAATCTTCTTTTTCTGGGCGATCATTCCTTTTACGTAATCCACGGGATCGCTGCCGGATTTATCAATCGCTTCCAGGATGCGGAACACAGCTTCATTGGCGCCGCCGTGCAATGGACCTTTTAGTGCGCCGATGGCGGCGGTGACAGCGGAGTGCATGTCAGAAAGCGTGGCCGCGGTTACACGCGCGGCGAAGGTGGAGGCATTCAGTTCATGGTCGGCATGCAGGATCAGCGCGATATCGAAGGCGCGTTCGGCGGTCTGCGAGGGCTTGCTGCCCGTCAGCATCCACAGAAAGTTTGCGGCATGCGAAAGCGATGGATCGGGCTTGACGACGTCTTTTCCGCTACGCAAACGATCATAGGCGGCCACAATCATGGCAATCTGCGAGGTGAGGCGGATGGCTTTTTTCACGTTGGCGGCGTGGTCGTTGAGTTTTTCTTCTGGATCGTAAAAGGAGAGCGCGGAGACTGCGGTGCGCAGCACATCCATAGGCAGCGCGCTCTTTGGCGCGGTGCGCAGAAGTTCGATGATGGCGGGATCCAGTTTGCGTTCCGCCGCGAGTTGCTCGTGAACCTGCTTCAGTTCGTCTTTTTTCGGAAGGCGGCCATTCCAAAGGAGGTAGCAGGTCTCTTCGAAATTGGAATTGTCGGCTAGCTCGTGAATATCAATGCCGCGATAAGCCAAAACTCCCTGATCGCCATCAATGTAGCAAATGCTGGAGTTGGTGGCGACGATCCCCTCGAGTCCTTTCGGAGCATGGGTGATGGTGGACATGAAACCTCGCTCTATCTGGTGGATTCCGTTGTGGCCGCACGGAAAGGAGGGACGTGCCGTCGCAACTTATTTTTATACGCTAAAATTGGGAACTTTTCCATCTGGCATGACCTTCGGTAATGGTCTTTGATTGTAATTCCCGGGCGTTTGATGCCCGAATTGGATTGTGGCCCCGAGTTGTAACCCCATTTTTGTATAATCTCGATTCACCTTCAAGAGCGCTTACCAAAGCGCTTCGGTTGAGGCGGGAGGAAAATTGCCAAAAGCAGAAATCGGCATCATCGGCGGCAGCGGGTTGTATGCCATGCCTGGGCTGACCAAGATCACCGAAGTCAAGCTCAAAACCCCATTCGGCGCGCCTTCCGATGCTTATGTTCTGGGCACGCTGGAAGGACGCAAAGTGGCTTTTTTGGCCCGCCACGCGCGAGGCCACCGCATCCTGCCATCGGAATTAAACTTTCGCGCGAACATTTATGGATTCAAGCAACTGGGCGTGGAGCGGATTGTCTCGGTATCCGCGGTCGGGTCTTTAAAAGAAGAACACAAGCCGCTGGACTTTGTAATTCCTGATCAATTCTTCGACCGGACGCGGCATCGTGTGGATACATTTTTTGGGAACGGCATTGTCGCGCACATCGCATTCGCCGATCCGGTTTGTGCCGAACTTTCGGGAGTGGTGCACGCGGCCTGTAAAAAGGCTGGCGTCACGGGAAAACGTGGCGGGACTTACCTATGCATGGAAGGGCCGCAGTTTTCCACGAAGGCGGAGTCGAATGTTTATCGCAGTTGGGGCATGGATGTGATCGGCATGACGAATTTGCAGGAAGCCAAGCTGGCGCGCGAGGCGGAGATTTGCTACGTGACCGTGGCCATGGTCACGGACTACGACTGCTGGCATCCGCACCATGATTCGGTGACCGTGGACCAGATCGTCGCGGTCCTCATGAAGAATGCCGAGAATGCATGCAATGTGGTGCGCGAGAGCGTCGCGGCCATGCCGCAGGGCCGAGGATGCAAATGCGGATCGGCGCTGGCGCATGCCATCCTTACGGACCCTAAAAAGATTCCTGCCGCAACCCGGCAAAAACTGAAACTTATTCTTGATAAATACATGAAAGCCAAAAAAGCATGAGCATACTCGCCGTGGGTTCCATCGCCTTCGACAATATCGCTACTCCTTCTGGCCGCGCGGACAATGTGCTGGGCGGCTCCGCTACTTATTTTTCTCTTGCTGCAAGTTATTTCACCGATGTCGCGGTGGTTGCCGTGGTAGGAGAGGACTTCTCCGCAGAGCATGAGAACGTGCTGAAAAAACGCCACATAAATACTGAGGGCATTGAACATGCTTCGGGAAAAACCTTCCGCTGGGGTGGGCAGTACCTCGACAATCTAAACGAGGCCAAAACTGATTTTACCGAGCTGAATGTCTTCGAAAAATTCCAGCCACGCATTCCCGCGAGCTGCCGGGATTGCGAATTTTTATTTTTGGGGAATATTCATCCTAGTCTGCAAGCCGCTGTGCGTCTGGAGATGGACCATGTGCGCATGACGGGCGGCGACACCATGAACTTTTGGATCCAGGGCGCGCGCAAGGAACTGGTTGAGACCTTGAAGCTTGTTAACGTGCTGCTGATCAATGACGGCGAAGCAAAAATGCTGGCTGGGGAGAAGAATCTGCCGCGCGCGGCGCAGAAGGTGCTTGCCCTTGGGCCGCAGGCGGTGGTCATAAAACACGGGGAATATGGCGCGACCATTTTCTTCCGGGAAGGAGCTTTCGGCATTGGCAGCCATCCCTTCCGCGCCCCGGCGCTGCCGATTGACGAAGTGAAAGATCCGACCGGAGCGGGAGATTCGTTTGCCGGCGGGTTTATGGGCTACATTGCGTCGCAGCCGGAGCTGAACCGTGAAGTTTTGAAGCGCGCGCTTTTTTACGGCGGCGTGATGGGATCATACGCGGTTGAAACTTTTGGCACAGAGCGGTTGCAGTCGCTGACCCGGGAAAAGATTGAAGCCCGCTTCCAGATTTTCCGCGAACTCACGCACATCGAATGAAATCCCGAAACACTGACGGGAATTCAGAGATTTTTCTTCTGGCGCAGCTTGCTGCCTGCGCTTCGGTGTTTTCGTTTCTGGTATATCTGCGCCACAATGAAATTCTGCTTTACGGCGACGCCGTCGCGCACATCAATATCGCGCGCCGCCTCTTCGATTCGCGCACGCCGGGTCTGCTGCAACTGGGAACGGTGTGGCTTCCACTGCCGCATTTGTTGATGGTGCCATTTCTGGTTTCAAATTGGCTTTGGCAAACCGGGATTGGCGGATCGATCCCTTCGATGGCCGCCTATATTTTGGGCGTCGCGGGAATTTTCCGGCTGGTGCGCGGAGCCTTGAGCGAGGGCGCGTCCGCGAATCGGGGTGCACGTTTGGCGGCCTGGGGCGCGGCGATTATTTACGGCGCGAATCCCAACCTGATTTACGTGCAGGCGACGGCGATGACGGAGTCGCTGTATCTTGCGTTATTTGTTTGGGCGCTGGTTTACTTCACGGAGTTCGCGCGGGCGACGGGCACGGAAACTGGTTCGAGCAAAGCGTCTTCGTCATCGGCATTGCTGAAATGCGGCTGGTGCGTGGCGGGGGCGTGCCTGACGCGGTATGACGGATGGTTTCTGGGAGGGGTGCTGTTCGTCGCAGCGCTGCTGGTGGTGTGGCGCGCCAAAAAATCTTCCCGGTCACTTTCCAGCCTGAAGGTTGCATTCGTGAAATTCACTTTGATCATGGCCGCGATGCCGGTGCTTTGGTTGGCGTACAACGCGGTGGTCTATCAAAATGCGCTGGAGTTCGCGAACGGTCCGTATTCAGCGAAGGCGATTGAACAGAAGACTGCCGTTCCTGGAGCTCCCGCTCATCCCGGGACGGATGATCTTCCGGTTGCGGCAAGTTATTTTCTTAAGGCGGCCGAACTCAATGTGCTTCCGAATAACTGGCATCGTCTTTGGCTGCTGTTGCTGATCGCAGGCACGTTAGCGATTTTGATTTCCCAGCGCCAACTTTGGGCTCTGCTTTTACTCTGGACGCCTTTGCCCTTCTACATGCTTTCCATCGCATATGGCGGCGTTCCCATATTTCTTCCTCCTTGGTGGCCGTTTTCGATTTATAACGCGCGTTATGGGCTGCAATTGCTGCCGGCATTTGCCGTATTTATTCCGCTTTGCGGGTATTTTCTGGCGAAGCTTTCGCCTGACGTAAAAGTAAAAATCGGGGCCGCATTTTCGGTGCTTGTACTAGTCGGGACAAGTTATGCGCTGGTGTGGCGGAGCCAACCAATATTGTTTCGCGAGGCGTGGATCAATTCACGCTCCAGAAACGCACTTGAAAGCCAACTTGCCGCTATCCTCAGGCGTTTGCCGACCAATTCCAATTACCTGATGTATTTGGGAAATCATGTGGGCGCAATGGAGCACGCCGGGATTCCGTTGCGCCAGGTCATTAATGAGGGAAACCATCGCCCATGGGAAACACCGCGCGATGCAAAGGGATTGTGGGAGCGGGCGCTGGCCGATCCGAAGCAGTACGTGCAATACGTAATTGCCTTCAAGGGCGATGATGTGGACCAGCAAGTCAATAAAAGCCAGCTCGCTCCGATTGTCGTGGTGCATGTTTTGGAGCAGCCAGCGGCGACGATCTATATGACGATTCCGGCAACAGGTAATCCGCCGCGTTAACGGGTTGCGAGGATCGCGAAAAGTTGGCGGTGATAAAATCCTCCTCACGATTTCAAGATGAACATCTTCAGTCAAATTCATGGCTTGTTTTTTGCCGAATTACACAACGCCGGCACTTCCCTGCTAAGGCTGGTGCTGGCGGCGGTGCTTGGCGGGTTGATCGGGCTGGAGCGGGAGATCAAGCACCGCCCGGCGGGATTGCGGACGAATATTTTTATCTGCCTGGGCGCGGCGATGTTTACCCTGCTCTCGGATGAACTGGCGCAGATGCACATCGGCGACCACACGCGGATCGCGGCGCAGATCATTCCCGGAATCGGCTTTATTGGCGCAGGTTCCATTCTTCATAGCCGTGGAGATCTGGTTACGGGCATCACATCAGCGGCGACAATTTTCGTGGTTGCGTCGGTGGGAATGGCTGTGGGCGGAGGTTTATACCTGACGGCGATTTTTTCGACGGCGCTGATTCTGCTTTGCCTTTTCCTGTTGGGGAACGCCGAACTGCGCTACAGCCTGAAAATTAATTTTTATACTTATGAAGTCACGGGGAAAGGCGTGGAAGATGTGAGCAGCGAAGTAAACCGCATTCTGGAAAAAGTTCACGCCACCATGCAGGACGTGCAGATTGCTCCCACGAAGGACTACGTGCGCGTGCAGTTTGACGTGGAAGGCACGCGCAGGGAGCAGGAAATTGTTTTGCACGGACTGCGGGAGTCTTCGACGTTGGCCAGCGCCATTCAACTGGGCCCGGTGCAGCCAGAATGACTTTCAGCGGATTGCGAATCCCCTTTGCCAAAGCCAGTGCTTGCGGAAATGATTTTTTGATTATTGACGGCTCGGCGGCGCCGCCGGACATGGCGGAGTTCACGCGCCTCATCTGCAACCGGCACAATGGCGTTGGCGCGGACGGGGTGGAGTGGTTATTTCCCGCGGAAGACGCCGACATTCATGCCCGCTTATTAAACGCTGACGGGTCGGAAGCTGAAATCTCCGGGAATGGCACGCGCTGCGTTGCCGCTTACCTGGCTTTTTTGGCGGAAGCGCCCAAAGAAAAAATCGTAATTCGCACTGGCGCTGGTCTAAAAACCTGCACGCTTACGGCGCGTAGCGGAACGCAATACGAGTTCGAAATTGCCATGGGACGGCCAGAGGTGGACCAAGAGCGTCCGCTGAAGATCGCGGCGGGCGAGGTACGAGGAGTTCCTGTCTCCATGGGGAATCCGCACTTCGTAATGTTCGTGGATGAGTTCGCCGCCGACTGGCAAAAGCAAGCGACGGAGATTAGCCTTCACCGTGAATTCAAGAACGGCATGAATGTCGAACTCGTGAAGGTGCTGGATCAACAGAATATAGAAGTTCGTTTTTTAGAGCGGGGCGTGGGGGAAACGCAGTCGTCCGGCACGGGTTCGTCCGCAGCGGCGGTCGCCTCGATTGCGACAAAGAGAGCCGAGTCGCCGTTGCGCATCCATACGCCGGGCGGGTTGCAAGTGGTGCGATGGGAGACCGATGTTTTTTTGCGTGGGCCCGCGCGCATACTCTGCGAGGGAGAATTTTTCGGCTAAGATTATTCACAGGTCATTCCTGACCAGGTCACTTCCCCATGCCTGCCTATCCGCCGCCAAAGCGTATAAAGCCCGCGTCACTCGTGCCAGGAGACGTTATCGGCATTATTGCTCCGGCAAGCAATATTGATCGCGAGATGCTGGCGGCCGGATGCGAGGTTCTGCGCGGACTGGGATACAAACCGTTCTATTTCGATTCCATTTTTGAGCAGGAGCTTTACTTCGCCGGGCCGCACGAGCGCCGGGTGCGCGAGTTCGAAGAGATGTTCGAACGGGACGAAGTAAAAGCCATCATCTGCGCGCGCGGCGGTTATGGTTCGAACTACCTTTTGCAGGCGGTTGATAACGAGAAAATTGCCAAGCATCCCAAGATTTTTGCTGGCTACAGCGACCTCACCACCATGCTTACCTACATCTCTGATTCATGTGGGCTGGTGACCTTTCATGCGCCGATGGTGACGAAGGATTTCGCGCTGCCGGATGGCGTGGATTTGCAGTCTTGGAATGCGGCGGTCAACGGAACAACTTCGTGGACAGTGCGTCCCGATTCCGGTGCAAGATCGCTAGTATCCGGTTCAGCGCAGGGCAATCTTTATGGCGGCTGCCTTTCGATTCTGGTCGCATCGCTGGGAACTCCCTATGAAATACGGACGGAGGGAACCATCCTGTTTATTGAGGATGTTGCCACCAAGCCTTACCAGATTGATCGTATGCTGATGCAGTTGAAGCTGGCCGGTAAACTGAACGGGGTCCGCGGAATTATTTTTGGCGAGATGCTGGATTGCATGCAGCATAAGGACCAAGGTTATGCGCTCGAGCAGATCGTGCTGCGACTGGTCGGCAATTTGGGAATTCCGGTGGCTTACGGCATGCGTGCGGGGCATGTTTCCCGCGGAAACATTACATTGCCGATTGGCGTGCGCGCGGAGTTGAGGGTAGACGAAAGTGAAGTCAGCCTGAACATTCTGGAAGCCGCGACGATTGCAGCACCGGTTCCCGCGCACCATTGAAATCATAATGAAAAAACACATTCACCTGATTGGCATTTGTGGCACGGCGATGGCTTCACTTGCCGGGATGCTGCAGCAGCACGGCTTTCGCGTGACCGGCTCGGATGCGGCGGCGTATCCTCCGATGTCGGATTTTCTGGCTTCTCTGGGCATTCCGCTCTTACAGCCGTTCGCGGAGAAGAACCTGGATCCCTTGCCTGATCTGGTAGTGGTTGGCAATGCGATTTCGCGCGGCAATGTGGAATTGGAATATCTGCTGGACCATCGCATTCCTTTCTGTTCGCTGCCGCAGTTATTGCATGATGAATTTTTGCGCGGCAAGGAAGTGCTCGTGGTAGCCGGTACCCACGGAAAAACCACTACCACTTCAATGCTCTCGTGGATTTTCGAAAGCGCGGGGCTGGAGCCTTCTTTTCTGATTGGTGGCATCGCGGAGAATTTTGGCAGCAGCTTCCAGATTGGGGCGGGCAAACATTTCATTCTTGAAGGCGATGAGTACGACACCGCATTTTTCGACAAGGGTCCGAAATTTCTGCACTACTTTCCCGATCACGTGATTCTTACTTCAGTTGAGTTCGATCATGCGGACATTTACAAGGACCTGGACGCCGTGGAAACTTCCTTCAAGCGCCTGGTGAACCTGATTCCGCGTCGCGGCAACCTGATCGCATTCGATACCGGCGATAGCGTGGAGCGCTGCATTGCCCGCGCTTTTTGCGCGGTGGAACGCTACGGCTCCAATCCCAATTCGAAAGCGGGATGGCGGATTGCGAATCTCCGCACGGAACCAACGCGCACCAGTTGGTCAATTCTGCGCCACGGCAAACAATGGGGAGATTTCGAATTTGTTCTTGCCGGGGAATACAACGTCTGGAACGCCACGGCTGCCGCGGCTTTGGCCGCCACTTGCGGAGTGCCTCAACAACAGATCGCAGAAGCGCTCAAGACTTTTAAGAGTGTGAAGCGGAGACTGGAAGTGCGGGCACAATTGAATGGCATCACCATCATTGAAGATTTCGCGCATCACCCTACCGCCATTCAAGTCACACTGAACGCTTTACGCTCGCGGTATCCGGGAGCAAGGTTATGGGCGATCCTGGAGCCACGCTCCAACACGCTGCGGCGCAACGTCTTTCAACAGGATCTCGCGAAGAGCCTTTCGGGCGCGGATGAAGTGGTGATTGCCAATGTCTTCAAGTCCGACGCCATCCCGGAAGACGAGCGGTTGAACTTGCCAGCGGTGGCCGCGGAGATCGGAAAAAATGGGCGGCGCGCGCGGATTGCGGCGGAAGTGGATTCCATTGTCGAACTGGTTGCTCCGGAGTTGCGCTCGGGGGATGTAGTGGCAATTCTTTCCAACGGTGGCTTTGGCGGAATTTATGAAAAGTTGCCGCAGCGGTTGAAATCGCTGGCGGTGAAGTCTTGAATTGCTCAAAAGTCCAAGGAGAACCCCGACAGTGATTCGTACCGTTATGATGTTGGGCTTCTGGATGTTCATGCTGCCGTTTACGGCGCTCATTTGTTTTCCGTGGACATTTTTGACGGGCGACGTGCGGCTTATTTACCGGGTTGGCATGTGGGTGGCTTTTACCGGCGTGCGCGTTGCCGGGGTCAAGGTGCAAACAGTCGGGCTGGAAAAGATTGATCCGGCGCGGACTTATATTTTCATGTCAAACCATGTTTCGAATATTGATCCGCCGCTGATGCTGCCGCTGATTCCACGGCGCACATCGGTGATGGCAAGGCATGATCTTTTCAAATATCCGCTCCTGGGGCGCACCATGCTGATGGGCGATCTGGTGCCGGTTGAACGAGGAAGCCACAAGAGTGGAATTGGCGCGATCCGCGGCGCGGTTGATGTGATTCGCAAGGGCATCAATATGACGATTTATGTTGAAGGAAGCCGCTCCTTCGACGGCAAATTGCTTCCCTTCAAAAAGGGCCCGTTTTATTTAGCGGAAGAGTGCCAGGTCCCGGTGGTTCCGGTCACGATTGTGGGCACGCATTACGTGATGCCGAAAGGAAGGTTTGCCATCAAGCCGAAGACGGTCGAGATCATCTTCCACGAGCCGATCGAACCTAAGGATTTTGGCAGCCGGGAATCATTAATGGCGAAGGTGCGAAGCGCGGTGAATAGTTCGCTGCCGGTGGAGATGCAGGAACAGCCGGCGTGAATACTGCCCAAAAGACCGCCACGATGGTTGCTCTCCGTTAAACAGCAAATAAGATTTTGATCGTCGCAAGATCCCTCGCTGCGCTTCGGGATGACATTTTTAAAGGAAGCGCGATCAGGATTACGCTACTTTTGCGTTCGCAGGAGTTTCGCGATTTCGGGGAGCTTGGGAAATACAGCCATGCAGCGCAGCCAGAGTTTGTGATCGAAGGCGGGAGCGCCGCTGACCATCGAGCCGGCGGGGATGTCTCCGTGGGTGCCGCTTTGCGCGGTGATGATGACGCCGTCGCCCACGTGGCAATGTCCGGCAACGCCGACCTGTCCGGCGAGAATGGCGTTCTTGCCGACTTCGGTGGAACCGGCGAGGCCGACCTGGGCGCACAGCAAAGTATTTTCTCCGATGGAGGAGCCGTGGCCGATTTGCGCAAGATTATCTATTTTCACGCCGCGGGCAATGCGGGTTTCGCCGACGCTGGCGCGGTCCACGCAGGAATTCGATTGCACTTCGACGTCATCTTCCAAAACGGTAGGGCCTGATTGCAGAATTTTTTGCCAGCGGCCAAGCTCGTCCTTGGCAAAGCCGTAGCCATCGCCGCCGATAATGACGCCGTTCTGCAAAATCACATTGTTGCCAATGCGGCAAAATTCCCGGACTACGGAGTGCGCGTGGGCAAAAAAGTTGCTGCCGATTTGTACCCCGGCGTAAATCACAACGTGTGCTAGTAAGATTGCTTGCGGCCCAATTTCCACATCACGATCAACCGAGACGTAAGGGCCAATGTGCGCGTCCTGGGCAATTTTCGCTGTGGGATGAATTGCCGCAGTGGGATGAATGCCCGGCTCGTACCGAGGCGGCTGGTAAAACAATTCGATAGCTTTCGCAAATGCAAGGTAAGGATTTGGGCCTCGAAGCAAGGCCGTGGAAACCGCCGGGAATTTTTCGTCCACGATAAGGGCGGACGCTTTTGTGGTTTTCGCGACGGCTGCATATTTGGGATTGGAAACGAAGGTGATTTGTCCGGGGCTGGCCTCTTCAATGCCTGCCACACCCGTTATTTCAGTTTCCGGTGAACCATTTTCGAGAGACAAGCCGAGGGATTTCGCGATTGCGCCAAGTTTCATGGGGAGTGCCTTGATCTGAATAATCCTACACCAGGCGGGTTGTGGCGATGAGCGGTGTTCACCCCGCGCGAAACGCGAGATTGAATAAAAGAAGGACGAGAGTTGCTCTCGTCCTTGTCATTGTCCTTTAACTCGAAACAAAAGTTATTGAACTGTCAGACTAAATATTGTCGAGTGAGTATGAGTCCCATCGGTAGCGGTTACCGTCACGGTAGACGTGCCTGTGGGCGTCCCCGGATCTGTCGTTCCACCACCACCTCCGCCACCCCCGCCGCCTGTAGAGCCTCCGCCGCAGCTTACGCTCATCATGAGGACAGCAAAGAACAGGACAGAAAGCAGTCCTCCCCAGCGCCGTTTTCTGGGCACGCCGAGAAGCAGAACACAACTGAATAGTCCGCCGCCGCTCAGGGCCCACCATGAACCCATTGAACCGGGCGAGGCATTCGCTTGCTGGGTGCCGCGTGCATGTGGTCGCGTCGTGGTAACGGAAATGACAGTCGTCCCCGATCCGGTCACGGATGGGGGATTGAAACTGCAGGATGCCTCGCTGGGCAATCCAGTACATGAGGCACCCGTAAAGTTGATAGTCCCCGCATATGTGCTCTGGCCAGTTACGGTGAGGGTTGCTGTAGCAGCCGTTCCGCGAGTGGCTGGAAGCGTTGCCGGGATTGAGAGCCCGAAGTCATTGGTGCCCGCTGCCCCCACTTGGATGGTCGCGCCTGTGGAGGTCGCGTTGGCGTAGTTTGCGTCACCGCTGTAAGTCGCCGTGATGGTATGAGTGCCGGCCGATGAGAATGTGACGGTCAGCGTTCCTTTGTAAGAAACTGCGCCGTTAGATGGACGGTTTATCAGGGTAGTAACCGCGCCAGACAGTGGCGTCCCATCGGAAAGAAAAGTGATCGTTCCTGTGGGAAGAGCGCCAAAACTCTGCGCGGTCACCGTTGCGGAAAAATTAACCGGCGTTTGGGCTGCGGCGCTTCCGGGAATCGAGAACGTGGAAAAGCTGGTTACAGCCTTGGTGATCGTGATGGCATCGGTGACGGAGCTGGTGTTGAAACTTGCATCTCCCGGGTACTGCGCCTGGATGTTGTGCGATCCGACGGCAAGATCAGTGATCTGGTCATCCGACGATCCCAAGCTGTTAAGGGTGAAGCTTCCACCATCGAAAGCATTGCCGTTGTCGGTGACGGTGAGTGTGCCCGAAGGGCAAGCGAGCGGTCCAAGAGGAGAGCAGACTGAAGCCGAGGAGTTGGTCACACTCATATTCAGATCTTTCCGCTCGCCATAGGATGATGTGGTAACGTTCGCACCCGTCTGGTTTCCGGACGAGTCAAAGGTTTCCAGATTCAGCGTTGTCAAACTACTTTCCGGGGTCACGGTGATCGCCGCTGACGGTGACGAATCGCTGCCGCCGAAGGTTCCATCGCCTTCATAGTGCGCTGTCAGAGTAATGGTGCCGCCGGGCAACAATTTGGTGCTTGCCGTTACCGAGCCGCTAACTAAAGGAAAGCTGCCGACGTTCTGGCCGGTATTGGTCAAGAGAGAAACACTTCCGCTCGGCGTTCCACTCACTGGCGTCTGAGCCGCGACCGTTACGGTAACGCTGACTGACTGGCCATGAGTGATGGAAGTAGGACTGGGAGCCGACAGGGTGGTAATGGTTCCGTTGAAGCTTACCGTGTGCCAATTGGTGACCAGAGCGTTGGCGTCCACTGAGCCCAGTCCGGTTGCCAGGTCGTAACCGGTTCCAGTGGCGTATCCGTTTAACAATCCATTATCGTGCGCAGGATTGCCGACAGTGCAATCCGAACTCCCCTTCTGACATGGCATGGAAATGGTGCTGCCGCTAGCAATGTCGTGAAATGCGCTCGGAACAGTGCTGGCAAGGTTATATAGAACGTAGTTGGGATTTCCCTGGCGGAAATTTGCATTTCCAGTGGATGTTGCCATCTGCTGGTTCACCAGCGCCATGATGCCGGCGAATGCTGGCGTGGACACTGATGTTCCACCAAAACCAGCGAGGTCATTTAAGTCACAGGTACCGCCTGTGATGTCCGCTTCGCAGATGACGTAAAAATTGCCGACGAATCCATTGCTGGCAAACAGGGAAACGTCTGGAAGATCACGTTTACCATCCGCCGGAACACCCGTTCCGGTCTGCCAGGAGGGTTTGGCATATTTGGTGCTAACACCGCCGCCCGCGCCAACTGTCCAGATGAACTGCCCCGCCGGAGGATCTGGGGACAATGCCTGATTGTTGCAATTTACTTCAGGATCGGTGCTCAAGCCTGAGACCGTTCCAAAAATTGCGTTGGTGCAACTGTCGTTCCAGGTGGTCTCCGGGATGTAGCTTAAAGCGGAAGCCTGCGTGGTCGGATCATCAGTTGCGTTCCAGTAGAGGTGTACTTTGGCTAAAGTCGCATCGTCAAAATCGGTACCGCCCACCGCCACGTTGTAGGGAGTGGAAGCCAGGCCGCTCACTGCAAGACCATTTAGCGCTGGTTGAGGAACGGTGCCAATGTTGTTATCGCAAGCCGCTGCACCACTATCGCCGGTGGAAAGAAAAATGCTGATTCCCTGGGCGGCCGCCTGCTGCCAGAGCGATGCATAGAAAGAGTTTCCAGTCGTTCCCAGAAACAACTCACACTGGCCAAAGCTCTCACTCAGGATGGAGGCCAGATTATTGTCAATAATGTAGAGTGCGGAAAGGTCCACGCCATCGGTGCTTGGGGTAGAGGCGGAAACGACGAAATCAATCTTGGCATTTTTCGCGACTGCTCCGGACCACTGCACATCAATGTCGGCTTCGCTCTCGTCGTCATTCAGGCCGGGGTCAGGACCGTTCAGAATGACCTGAAGGTGGTTGCTGTCCGCTGGCGGCAGGTCAAATAAGGTGCGGAAGGTTGAGATGTCGGAAGTATCAATGTTTGAACGCCCCACAACGGCGATGGTCTGGCCGGTACCGTCAATATTGCTGGTCCACAGCGGCAATACGTTATAGATGGTGGCGAAGTCGTAAGGACTCACCGCATAGCAGTTGTTGTCAGAATCGCAATCACCAGCAAACGTAAACTGCGGGGCTGAAGTCAACTTGTGCGCGTTCTTCGAATAGGTGCCATAGAACTCATTCGCGGCCCTGCGCGGAAAGTTATTGAGCGATTCGATGCCTACCACTGCGGGGACGAGCGCAGCGGGAATCTGCGGGTCACTGGCGTTGGCCCAATGCGGACCATCTTTCGCGAGATAACTGTGAATGGTTGTGTGGAAGGCCGCCTGCACTTGCGCGGCAGTGCCTGAAAATTCAATAATGTCGCGCGCCTGGCTTACCTGCGTTACCTGAAAGCCGGAGGACTGAAGCCACGCCGTCACGGTCTGAATATCTTGGGGCGCGGCACCGAACTTCTCGCCGAATTGCGCAGGCGTAAGCCATTGATGGTAGCTGGGCGAATTTTTCTCCTGCTGATCTTCGAGTAGTTGCGCCAAGGCGGATTGCTGCCCCGGGCTTCGCTTCAATAACAGCAGCATGCGCTGCATGCTTAAACTCGGCGCGGCGGCGCCCAGATCAGAGAGTGATTGCGCCAATGGGTGCGTGTTCCCCTGCAAAGTAACCAGCTGTGAATTGTCCACGCGTTGAACGATCAGTGGCTGGGGTGCGCTGATTTGAGCGGCATTGGTCTGCGCAAATCCGGAGACACAAGCCATCCAGCAGACGAAGGTTGCGCACAAAAGGGGCAGGGATACGCGAATTCTCATAAAGTGTTTGTTCTCCGGAAACCACACAAGGGAGCGGGGCCTTGCCGCCGCTAAGTTAGCGTCTTCCACATGAAAAGGAAGCAACAATCATGACTCCAAAAAGGGAGAAGCAAACGGTATCCCATTTTTGAGCGCGCAAGCAAGAATTTTGTGAACCTTCAGTACTCAAAGGTAACCGAAAAGTACTCTTCGCTAGTCACTGAGGGTAGGAGCCTATTGGCGGTGGGATTCCTTGGAATGCCGTTCCACCAGACGCTTGGTGAGGATTACCATGCCGAAGATTTGCGTCCACTCGGAGACGATGTTGCCTACCACCTGGCCCCACTTTGCTTGCGGATTCATGTGGACAAATAGGAGCACCCATCCAATTCCAGTTACGATGAGAAAGATGCTAAGCGAGTGCCTGAGCAATAGACCGCGAATGCGTCCGAGGGTTTCTTTCGGCGGCTGGCGGCTTTCCGCCGATCCCAATTCGTAAAAATATTTGGTGGCGATCACTGTGACCAGAACACCGCTCCAGTCAGCGATGGCGTTGCCGAAAAAAGATCCCCAGTGCGTGCTGGGGTCAGACTTGCTGTAAGCCACGATCCACAAGGTCACAATGGCCACACTCGCCAGACTCATGGAATGTTCATGGAGCTGGTATTTCAGGCCGTGTTTCTTTTTCATTTGGGATTTTTTTGACAGCAATTTGTTATTGAGCTTTTCCAAGCTCATTCATCAAATAAGGCTACTTGCCGCTGATCGGGTTGTCCGCGACGGCGTTTGGCGGCGCCGATGACGGCGAGAACCGTAAGCGACTCAAGCGCGACGCGGGGCACAAAAATGCGCTGTATGTTGGAACGCATGTCCGGAGGGTTCACCAAAAAACCTTCCGCGCTGTTCAGCGAGAGATCATTGGGCATCATGCCTTCGAGTTGTTCGCTGTCTTTGAATTTGAGCCGAACCCAAAGGCCCTCCGTGCGAGGACGGGTAGTGAAAGTCTTGCGGCTCAGCGCTTCGGTGTCTCCAAATTCGCGGACAAAATAGACCGCGCGGATGTCGCGAAGCTCAATCCCCACCACATTGCCCGCAGTGTTCAACAACTCCAATTTGCCTTCCTGAACAAAGTGCGCCGGAGCGACGTAGCCATTAAGCGTGTCACGATCCATTTTGCGGACGATGACTTTTTTATGGGTGGAAGGCATTTCCTGGTGAAACCCTCGCTAAACGGACTGGCGCGGTGGAGCGTATCTCGCGTCTCACATTGATTTTGACACTTTTTCGCAAAAATCTGTCATTTCGTACGTTCCTAGTAGCCAAATCGTTAACCTTGTGTTATTTTCAGTTGCTTGCCGCAGCCCGTCGTTGGATGTATAAGCCTATTATATAGAGCAGGTTACGGATTGCTGGCTCGGGGCCGTCAATTTCCCGGAAAGGATCCTGTGGAAAAGTTGCCGCAAGGAGATCCTGAAATGAATCTGCGCCGGCGGTCATAGCAGTCACAAGAAAGATGGCTGATTACATCTACACTTTGGAGATTCGGCTCACCCCCAACCAGCAAAAAGGGGTGAATCTGGTGCAGGAAATTGCCCGTGCTAACGGCTTGAACCTGTACCTGACCGGAGGGGCGGTCCGCGACATCATCAGCGGATTCCCGATTCGCGATCTGGATTTCACACTGCAGGGAAATCCCCTGAAGCTGCAAAAACAGTTGGAGCACGCCGGGGCCTCGATTGCCGGGGTTGACGAGGACACCAACACGCTTTACCTGAACCTGCCGGGAAACGTTCGCACGGAAATCAGCATGGCCCGGACCGAGCGCTACGAAAAAACCGGGCGGCCGCCCATTGTTACGCCTTCCACCATTTTGGATGATCTGCGACGCCGCGATTTCACAGTGAACGCGATGGCTCTTTCGTTGAACGCGGGTTCCATGGGTCTGCTGATGGATCCATTTAACGGCGTGGCCGATATCGAAGCGAAGCTCATTCGCATCCTGAACAATTATGCGTTTGTGGAAGATCCCTCGCGCATGATTCGGGCTGTGCGCTTCGCGGCGCGCTTCCATTGGCCGCTCGAAGAGCGCACCCAGATTCGTTTTGATGGCGCAAAGGAAAACCAGTACCTCGATCACATTACTGATAAAGCGATCGGATACGAAATTGAGCAAATTGCTTACGAAGACGATCCGCTGCACATCATGAAGGTGTTGGAAAAAGAGGACTGGCTGAAAATCCTGAACGCTCATTGGACGAGCGCTAAGGTGGATACCAATGGCCTTTCCCAACTGATCAAGACGCGGCAGCAGATGAATGAATTGGGATACCTGCCTGACCCGTCATCGGCGGTGCTGTACTTTTTGACTGCGCGTCTGGCGGACAAAGACGTTGCCGATTTGCGCAAGCGCATTCCGCGCAAAACTTTAGTGGAGTCGTGGAAGGATCTGGAAGATCACGCCAAGGAACTGGACAAGAAGCTCAATGGCAAGGAAGCCGCGACGCCTGCACGGACGTGGAAGCTGCTCTCAGAAGCGCGTACTGAGATGGTCCTGTTTTTGGCGGTGACTTCGCGGAAGCAGGCCGTAGTCCAGAAGATCAAAAACTTCTTTACCAAGTGGCGGCAGGTGCAACAGAAACTTCCGCTGCCGGAAATGACGGAGTTGCTGATCACGCCGCAATTGCCGGAGTATCCAAAAATCGCGCATGACGTTTTCATGCTTCTGTTGGACGGCAAGCTGCGATCGCGGACCGAAATCTTGAAATACCTCAAGCCATTGGCGCCTCCACCTCCGCCTCCACCCCCGGCACCGAAGCGTGGACGCGCGAAGGGAGCCGCGGCTGCCGCCGCAGGTACGCCGGATGGTGCAAAAGCCGGGAAGAAGAAGGGTAAAGGTGCTGTGGCAGAGCCGCCAGCTCCGGTGCCACCCACAAAAGCTCTGGGAAAAACTGCTGTAGTTGTGAAAACTGCGGAGGCAAAGCCTGCGCAAGTGAAAGTTGCTGCCGTAAAAACAGCGGCCGCGAAAACCGCTCCTGCGGTGAAGAAGTCCGAAGAAAAGCCAAAACACGGCAAGAATGAAAAGCCTGCCAAGAAGAAACCATCCGCGCCCGCAGCAAAAGGCAAAAAGAAGAAGTAGCTACTTCGGGATGCGGTCTTTCGCCCTCAAAATTGCCTGAACTAGTCCGGGAATGGTGTATTTATTTGCCTCGATGTGAACGTCGAATCCCATCTGCTGGAGCGTCTCCGAAGTAATCGGACCGATGGATGCAAAGTTAATTCCTTCGAGTTGCATATTCCGTTTGGACTTTACCCCGGTCTTTTTTTCTATTAACGCGAAGAAGTTTTTCACCGTGGACGAACTGGTGAAAGTAATCACGTGGGGACGTCGTCTGGGATTGGCAAGCAAAGCGCGCAGGCGTTTACTTGAACCCGGCGGCACGACCGTCTCGTAAGCTTCGACGACATCCACAACCGCTCCCGCCTTTCGCAGTTCGTTTGGGATCACATCGCGCGCAACTTTTGCTCGCGCCAGAAGTACGCGCTTCCCTGACACTTTATTTTGCAAGGCCTTGACTACCATCTCAGCCACATATTCGCGGGGCATGACATTGACGCGAATACCCTGATCCTCCACGGCATTTTTAGTGGAAGGACCGATGGCGGCGATTTTCGAATGCTGCAGCGATTTTTCACTCAGGCCTAATTCTTGCAAGCGCGTCCAAAATGCGTTGACGCCGTTCACGCTGGTAAGAATGATCCAGTCATAGTTTCTGAGATTGAGCAATGCGGTATCGAGCGTTCGATAGGAGCGGGGTTTGCGAATTTCAATGAAGGGAATTTCTACGACTTTTGCGCCGTGCACGCGTAGTTCCGCGGAGAGAGCGCTGGCCTGATGTCGGGCGCGTCCGACCAGCACACGGACGTTTTGTAATTGATTTTTTACGGGCATGGAAAAATTTAAAAGCTACGGCTGCTGAGGAACGACTGCTTCCCTCCCATACACCTTCCGCAAAATAGCATCGCCGCCTCGCTGCAGCAGCGCATCCGCCACGGAGTTTCCCAGCGCTACGGGATCACTTCCCTGTCGCACTTCGCGAAGTACTATTCCGCCATCAGGGTCGGCCACGACCGCGTGCAGGCGCAATTCTCTATCGAGCAATTCGGCGGAAGCTCCAATCGGGACCTGGCAGCCGCCCTCCATGCGATTGAGCAAAGCCCGCTCGCAGGTGGTTGTGAGCCGCGCGGAGCGGTCGTCCAGTACTTTTATCAGGTCGAGCGTCTTCCCATCTGCGGCGCGGACTTCGATGGCGAGCGCACCCTGGCCGGCCGCAGGACACATGATATCCACGGGAATTATCTGCCGCACAAGGTTTGTTTTTTGGAGCCGGTTAAGCCCGGCCGCCGCCAGGATGATCGCGTCATACTCGCCAGCATCCAGCTTTCGCAGACGCGTATCCACGTTGCCGCGCAAAGGATAAATTGTTAAGTCAGCCCTGATCGCCTTCAACTGCGCCTGCCGGCGCAGGCTGCTGGTGCCCACTCGCGCGCCCTGGGGCAGAGCTTCAATACTATTAAATTTCTGGGAGCAAAATACGTCGCGGGGATCCTCGCGGGGCAAAATTGCCGCGAGTTCAAATCCCGGAGAGATTTCGGTGGGCAAGTCTTTCAAGCTGTGGACGGCGAGATCCACACGATTATCCGCGAGCGCGTCTTCGATTTCTTTTGTGAACATACCCTTGGCGCCAACCTTAGACAGGGCAACGTCAAGAATTTTGTCTCCGGTGGTGTGAATGATTTCAATTTCAATGTCATGCCCGCGGGAGCGGAGTAATGCCGCAACATGGTTCGCCTGCCACAGCGCGAGTTGCGAGCCGCGCGAGCCGATCCGCAGAAGAGCCATCTAGTCTTTGCTCCCCGGGCCGCCGGAATCGCCGCCGGATTTCGCTTTTCTCGCTTCCAGATTGAAGAGCCGCTTCACCACATCGATCACCGTAGTGGCCTCTGATTCGCGGGCGGCGGTCTTCAACGTGTGGATGGGCGTGTGCATGATCTTGTTCACAATCCCTTTGGTTAGCGACTCGATGACCATCTCCTGATCGGGCGTCAACGGGCCGAGACGTCCACGCACGCGGTCAATTTCCGCCTGGCGAATGGTTTCCAGATGGTCCTGCAAGGAAACGATTGTAGGTACGACGTTCAGCGTTTGCAGGCGTTCCTGGAAGCGCTGGACTTCGACGTCAATAATCGCCTCGGCGCGTTCTGCTTCTTTCGTGCGGTCGGCAACGTGAGAGACAACCGCCTGCTGCAGATCGTCAATGTCGTAAACGAAAATTCCGTCGAGCTTATTAAGTTCGGGGTCAACATTTCGCGGCACCGCAATATCAATGAAGAACATTGGGCGATTCTTACGGCGGCTGAGGAAAAGCTCTCCGTGTTCGCGGCGAAAGATGGCATGCGGGGCTCCGGTGGAGGTGATGACAATATCGGCGCGGTCACAGGTGTCGTAAAGCTGGGAGAACTGGATAGCTTCACCATGAAACTTTCCCGCTAGCTGCACAGCGCGGTCGTATGTGCGGTTGGCAACGAAAATAGAAACCGCACCATTGGCCAGCAGATGCCTCGCCGCGAGTTCGCTCATTTTTCCCGCACCGACCAAATACACATGCTTGCCATGCAGAGAGCCAAAGATCTTTTTCGCCAGCTCCACGGCCACCGAAGCTACCGAAACGGCGGAAGAGCCAATCGCGGTCTCGGTGCGCACACGCTTGGCCACGGCAAAGGCCCGCGTCAGGAGCTGATCTAACTGAGAGTGCACCGCGCCCAACGCACGCGCCGAGGCGTAGGCTTCTTTCACCTGGCCGAGGATTTGTGGCTCACCGACGATCATCGAATCGAGGCTGGAAGCTACACGGAACAGGTGCCGCACGGCCTCCTGCTCGCGCAGTTCGTAAAGATGCTTGTCATACTCGGCCAGATTGATGGGGAAATAATCCTGCAAAAATGCGCGCAGATTTACCGCACCGTTGCTGGTGCGCGTCAGGATTTCTACGCGGTTGCAGGTGGAGAGGATCATCGCCTCTTCCACGCCGGGATGCTGCGACAGTCTCCTCAACGCGTTGGGAATTTCGGATTCTGGCACCACCAGACGCTCCCGCACCTCCACGGGCGCGCTCACGTGATTTACGCCGATGAGCTGAAAATTCATGACCGGACAAATCCGTGGATCGCGCTGAAGTAATTCGCCGCCCAGGCGATAATGGCGGTAGCAAAGGCCCCGGTAGCCAAATATGCGGCGCGGCGGCCGCGCCAGCCTGCGGTCCAGCGCGTGTAAATCAGTAGCAAGTAAACGGCCCACATCAGAATCGAGAGCAAGATTTTCGGGTCGGAATACTGCACGCGGCCATAGGTGGCCTGGGCCACCACGATCCCCGCAAGCAGTCCCAGCGTCATGCAGGGGAAGCCGACAGCAAGCGAACGGAAGCTGATGTCATCGAGCACTTGCAGCGCGGGCAGACGGGAGAGCAATCCGTTGGAGCGCTTCGACTTCAGCGCGCGCTCCTGAATCAAGTACACGAAGCTGGCTCCGAAACTTAATATTAACGCCGCGTATCCAAAAAAAATCAGGGCGATGTGGACGATCAACCAATCCTTGCGGGTACTCGGCACCATGGAGAGGAATCGTTCTTCTCCGGTAGCAGCAACAAAAGTCAGCAGAAACACCAGCGGGAAAACGATGATGCCGGGCGAGGTGGTTTTATAGATCAGGTACACGACCATGAACATGGCCATGATAAGAAAGGCGAGCAGTGGCTCGGCATTATGCTCCGCAGCCAAAGTAATTTGCCGGGCGGGGAAAATGTTTTCCGCGAGCGAGACAAACTCAAAAATCATGCCCAGATACGCCGCTTGCAAAGCGATCCGGTTGGCCCACTCACTGGTGCGTCCGAGCGACACCAATATGTAAACCAAGCCTACTGCGTAGCAGCCTAGCGCAACTCGCAACCAAAACAATGCCATTGGAATGAAGGACGGGGCTTAAGACGAAACCTTACGCGCAGCCCTCGCTAACGCGATTATAGTCTGCAAAGGTCTGCGGCTGCGAACCAGGACAACGTGGAGTGGCGCGGGAGAGCACACCACTCCTATGTAAAGAATAGAACTGGTTGTTAGTCATTGCCGTTTTGTGCAGGTGATCTAACAAGATGGAGCCAGCATAGGATTGGTCGTCCGCTGCTTGCCAGCCTCTTTCGTGGACTAGAACACCAGCGCCGATTACGGCGATGGTGGAAATACCCGGCCAAAAACTACGCGCCTTTTTCGAGCTGGGTCACCATGGCGGACAAATGTGTGCTGGCGCCGCGAAGATATTCGGCGAGCTTCTTTTTCTCATCCGTGTCCATCATGTAAATGGATGCGCCAATGCGTCGCACTGTGCTGGTAATGTCATCCACGTAATTCATGGTGCGGATCAATTCTCCTGTAGCTGCCATAATTGCTGTCTCCTTATTTTTTATTGCGAAACACCATTCTGATGGCCGCCAGCCATTTAGTAAAGCCGGGGACTTTCCACTTATCTCAATTATGCGGCAAATCGAACCGGTTTCCTGCGCGATAGGTGCTTCGTTGTACTTTTGGGTCTAGCTATCCGCGGCGATAATTCCTAAAATAAGCGCATGCGCTTCAGGGCCACTTTGTTTTGCTTCGTCTTGTTGTGTGTCAGCTCAAGTTTCGTTTCCGCAGATACCGCTGCGTTTGATCTGGCGGGGCCTCCGGTTGAAGTCAAAGTTACCCGCAACGGAAAGAGCCTGCCTATTGCGGAGGTTCCCAATCTGCAACCTGGGGATCGCTTGTGGATCCATCCCAACCTGCCGGACAGCCAGTCCGTGCACTATTTAATGATCGTCGCGTTCCTGCGAGGGCCGACCAATCCGCCGCCGGACAATTGGTTTTTTAAAGCGGAAACATGGAAAAAGTCGGTGCGCGAAGAAGGCATGGTGGTTACGGTGCCGCTGGATGCGCAGCAAGCGCTTTTATTTCTTGCTCCTGAAACCGGAGGCGACTTTGGCACTTTGCGCTCGGCGGTGCAGGGCAAACCCGGCGCATTCGTGCGGTCTTCGCAAGATCTGGACCAGGCAGGCCTCGACCGCTCTCGTCTGGATGCCTACCTGGCGGGCGTGCGACAGACTTCGGAATATGATCCCAAAGCGCTACATGATCGTTCCGTGCTGCTGGCGCGCAGTTTGAACATCAAAATTGACCAGCAATGCTTTGACCGCCCTACCGAACAGCAAGCCCCATGCCTGATGCAGAACACCAATCAACTGGTGCTGGAAGATGGTCACAGCCAATCCATGGTGGCGGCACTGACTTCGGGCCCGAACTCCGACCTGATTGGTCAGCTTACTTACACCCGGCTCGCCGGTGGGGGCGCGTACAGTCCGTACGTAGGAGCGGTGGTGGATGTAGCGCGCATCTTCGCCAGCTACCACACGGCGCAATACCAATACATTCCGGCGCTCTCGGTGCCCAAAGATTTGGACTTGAACCTCCGGCTGAACAATCCGCCTTCCTTCCATAATCCGAAGTCGGTGCTGGTCATCGGACTCCCAGCGGTCGAGGCAGAGCAGTTTCCTCCCCTCCGAACGGTGGACGCCAATCAAATATTCTGCCTGCAACAACCGGGACTCGTGATTCCCGTGGAAGGCGCGCCGCTGACGTTTTCCACCAGCTTTGCCCACGGTATGGTCCTTCACATTGAAGACAAAAATGGACTGCAGCTTGATCTTCCCGCGATTGCCGATGCGGCACGCGGCGGATTTCTAATTCAGACCGAAAATTTGCCTGGCGGCAAATTGCTCGCAACAGTGACGGCGACTCTTCGCGGCTCGTGGGGATTTCGATCCTTCACCGGGCCGGTGTTTCAGATGAGCGCGGCGCATCCGACCGAGTGGGCGATCTCCAGGGCCGACCGGAACGCCCTGATCGTGGGACGCGAGGATACGATCCATTTACAGTCCAGCGCGGCTGCTTGCATTTCGGATATTTCGCTGAAGACCGGATTGCAACCTGCGGTCAAGGCGAACTGGAAGCCGGGCAAGCCGACAGAAGTGGAAGTCGCGGTTCCGCTCAAAAATGCTCCGGTGGGCACGACGACGCTATTGGTAAAGCAATTTGGGCTGCCCAAGCCTGATGCGATTTCGCTGAACACTTACTCTGAGCTGGCACATCTCGACGATTTTTCCATCAGCGCCGGCGAGGAGCAGGGCACGCTGAAAGGGACGCGCCTGGATGAGGTGGCCAGCCTGGACATGAGCGGCATCCATTTTGTTCCCGCGGGACTTTCCCGCACGGACGAGCAGGACGAACTTGAGTTGACGGCGCGGCTGACTGGCCAGGGCTCTGCGCTGAAGCCGGAGCAGGACGTGGTGGCACAAGTAGCATTAAAAGACGGACGGGTGATGGATTTGAAAACCAAAGTTGAGGCCCCGCGGCCGAAGCTCAAACTCATCAGCAAGACGGTGCAAGCGGGGCCGGTGGCTTCCGCCGTCCGATTGAAGAACCAGGACGAGCTTCCGCAAGATGGCACATTGTCGTTCTTTTTGAAGACAGAAGTTCCGGAAACATTTCCGCGCAGGGAAAAAATTGAAGTTGCCACCCTGGACGGCTCTTTCCATACTGCGCTTAGCCTGGATAATGGAAATCTGATCTTGCAGGATTCCACGACCGTGATGGCGACATTTGATCCCCAGAAAAGTTTCGGGCCTTCCGCTTTTGGTCCGCTGCGCTTCCGGGCCGTGGACGTGCAAGGTATTGTGGGCGCATGGCAGCCGCTGGCCACACTCGTGCGTATTCCATCGCTAAAAGAAATTCGATGCCCTGATAGTCCAGATAAGCAATGCTCGCTCGTGGGAAGCAATCTATTCCTGATTGATTCGGTCGCGTCTGATGCGCAATTCACGAATGCCACTCCGGTTGCACTAGGCTTCGCTGAAGGAGAATTGAGCGTGCCACGTCCCAATGGCACGTTGTTGTACTTGAAGCTGCGCGACGATCCTTCCACAGTTAATACAACTGTGCTGCCCGTTATGCCGGAGCAATAAGACTTTTGCGTTTGAAATCCGCGCGAATCCTGGCATGAATCCTATCGTGCGGGGTATACATCTAAGGAGCATGGCGCAAGAAGATTCTGTTGTACCCGCCGCGGATTTCTCGGATGGCATTGCCAAGCCTTCCCCGTCCATTGCTTTGGACGATGCTCTCCTGCTCGACGCATATTCCAGCGCTGTTGTCTCCGCAGCTGAGCGAGTAAGTCCGTCGGTCGCCAAAATTGATGTGACGCAGGCCACACGAGGCCGCTCTGGTGAAGAGCAGGAACGGCATGGCGGCGGATCAGGTTTTGTTTTTACTCCTGATGGGCTCGTGCTTACCAACAGTCACGTGGTGCATGATGCGAAGCAGATTCACGTTTCCCTACCCGATGGCCGCCGCCTTCCGGCACACTTGATTGGAGACGATCCGGCTACCGACTTGGCTGTCGTCCGCATTGATGCTCCCAACCTGTATGCGGTTCCGCTGGGAAATTCTCAAAAGCTAAGAGTAGGACAATTGGCCATCGCCATTGGCAATCCGTATGGATTCCAATACACGGTCACAGCTGGCGTGGTAAGCGCGCTGGGCCGGTCGTTGCGCTCTTACTCCGGACGATTGATTGATGACGTCATCCAGACCGATGCCTCGCTGAATCCGGGAAACTCCGGAGGGCCACTGGTTTCTTCAGGCGGCGAAGTGATCGGAGTCAATACAGCGACCATTATGGGCGCGCAGGGATTGTGCTTTGCCATCGGCATCAACACGGCGAAACTTGTAGTTAGCAGTTTGCTCCGCGATGGCGTGGTGCGCCGCAGTTATATCGGAATTCAGGGGCAGACTGTTCCGCTGCATCGGCGGCTGATTCGTTTTTATGATCTTCCGAATGAGAGCGGCGTTCTGGTCATTTCGGTGGAAGAAAACAGCCCCGCGCTTCGTTCTTTTATTCGGGACGGCGACATTATCGTTGCTCTGGACGGTCACGCCGTCGCGGGCATTGACGACTTGCATCGATTGTTGACAGAAGAAAAAGCTGGGGTGCAAACGGTGCTGTCCGTGCTTCGGCATACGGAGCGGTTGGAGATTAAGCTCACTCCGACGAGACGAACGAACTAAGACCTAGGTTATTAATTTGTCATTCCGAGCCGAAGGCGAGGAATTTGCTTTTATCAAATCGAAAACAACAGATTCCTCGCTACGCTCGGAATGACAATAGTTAATTGGATCGCACCTTTCCGTATATCCCTCATCATTGCATCCACCGCCCCCCTGTGTTAGCTTCAACATTCAGAAGAGGTTAGCGTTGCGAGCGACAATTCCCGCCGGGCTGGATCGCAAAGAAGCCGAAATTTTCGAAGAACTCGATCCGGCGCGGCTCCCAAAGCATATCGCCATCATCATGGACGGCAACGGACGCTGGGCGCGCAAGCGCCACTTGCCGCGCATTGCCGGGCACCGCGCCGGCGTGACATCGGTGCGGGTGGTGGTGGAAACCGCATCTCGCATTGGAATTCCCGCGCTCACGCTATACGCATTCTCCGAGGAAAACTGGAAGAAGCGCCCCAAGGCGGAAGTCAATTTCCTGATGAGTTTGCTTTGCCGCTACTTGAAGCAGGAAGTTCCCACGCTCGACAAGAACAATGTCCGGCTGCAATATATTGGACGTTTTCACGAGTTGCCCAAGACCGTGCAGGAAAAGATGGACTGGGCGCGCAACGCCACGGCGAACAATACGGGAATGATTCTGACGCTGGCGCTCAACTACAGCGCGCGAACAGAAATTGTGGACGCCATGCGCTCCATTCTTGACGCCGCATCGCGCAATGGCGGCGTGGAGCATGTGAAAATTGACGAAGACGCTATCTCACAAAATTTATATACCAGCCATTTGCCCGATCCTGATCTGGTGATCCGCACCAGCGGTGAGATGCGGTTGAGCAATTTCCTCCTGTGGCAACTCGCTTATGCGGAGATTTGCGTCACGTCCACTTTGTGGCCTGAGTTTCGCGGCACGCATCTGCTGGAAAGCATTGCTGATTACCAGAAGCGCGAACGCCGTTACGGCGGCCTGGCGGACAATGTTAATCACGGTCATAACCACTCCGCGAAAGCAGCCCGGAGCTAACGCCCATTGCAACTTCTTAAACGAATTCTCACCGCTGTTGTTCTCATTCCGATTGTTTTGTTATTGGTGCTCGCCGCGCCGGTTCCCGTTCTTGCGTTCGTCACCGCATTGATTGCCTTGCTCACGACTGATGAATTGCTCAAGCTCTCAGCGGGATATGGCATTCATCCTTTTCGATGGGCCACATTCGCGGTGATCGCCATTTTCTTTGTTTTCGTCGCGGTCAACCCCGGCGGAGACACTCCTCTGCTTTCCACCACAGGCGTGGTATATGCGGCGGTGTTCCTGGCCGCGCTCATGCCATTCATTTTTTCCGTGATTGCCATGCGCCGGGTTGATCTGCGCACCGCCTTCCCAGCCGCCATGGTTTCCGTTTTTGCCTTTGGATATATCGCCCTGCCCCTAGGGCTGCTGGTGCAAGTCCGCGAGCAATGGCGCGGCGCGTTTCTCATTTTGTACCTTCTGTTAATTGTGTGGGGCGGCGATATTTTTGCTTACTTCGTGGGGAAATCCCTGGGCCGTCGTCTGATGTCTCCGCGCATCAGTCCCAAGAAAACGTGGGAAGGCGCTTTCGCGTCACTGGCCGCCAGCCTGATCATCGGGGCGCTGCTTTTTAACTATTCCGGTCAAATCAGTTCCGCGTTGCTGAATGCGCACCTGATTGACAAGAAAGACGGTCTCTTCGCCCTGCAGAAACCTCTGCTTTGGCCCACGCTACTACTTTCGGCAGCCATCAACATCGCTGCGCAGCTTGGAGATCTGGTGGAATCGCTCATCAAACGCGGCGCCGGAGTGAAGGATTCCGGCAGCCTGCTTCCCGGCCACGGAGGCATGCTTGACCGCATAGATGCCCTGCTCTTTGCTGCCCCTATCCTGTGGTACTATGCGGCTTGGCGCGTATTACGGTAGTCGTATCCTCTTCAATATGCCGGATTTGCATCCTCTTCTGCCGCTGCACCCGGATAGTTCCCTCAATCCCGCGAAACTCGATAAAATAAGACAAATGTCCACCGAAATGCTTACACGATCTCTTTTACCAGGCCAAAGAGATTGCCTGAAAACCAGGCCGGATGGAACTATACTTGATGGGCACCACAGGACTTTCGTTCTGCGCGAGCGCGGAGTTGATGTGGACGTTTTGCCACGCGAAGTTGTTCCCAAGAGTTCTTCTTTATGAGCACAAAGCTTTATTGGATTCACGGGCCTTGGGCGGGCAAATTGGCGGTTGCCGCGCGTCCTCGCGGCGGAGATTGGCTGGAAGATGAGATTTCAAGCTGGCGCCGATCGGGTGTTGATACCGTGCTTTCTTTGTTAGACGCGGAAGAAGAACTGGAATTGAATCTTAAGGATGAAGCGAAAGAAGCCAAACTCCAGGGCATGAAATTTTTCTCGCTTCCCATTCCTGACCGGCAGGTTCCTAGCTCCGAAGCTAAGCTGACGAAAACGCTGGAGGCTCTCGACGCGGACCTTCAATCGGGGAAAAATCTTGCCGTGCATTGCCGTCAGGGAATCGGTCGGAGTGGGTTGATCGCCACTTGCCTATTGATCAGAAAAGGTTTTTCTCCGCAAGCCGCTGTCGAAATCGTCAGCGCGGCGCGCGGCGTGAATGTTCCGGAAACAGCCGAGCAGCGCAACTGGCTTGACCGTTACGCTTTGGTCTCGGAAACCACAAGATGAATTCACTTGCTGCTCCACGAATGCTCAACTTCCAGGCATGAAACGCATTGCCATCCTGGGCTCGACCGGTTCTATTGGCCGCAGCACGCTGAACGTTGCCGAGACCTATCCTGAGCGTTTTCAAGTGGTTTCGCTCGCTGCGGGCCGTAATTTAGATAGCGCCTTCGAGCAGGCCCAGCGATGGAAACCCCGCGTGATTTCCATGGCCAGTGAAGCCGACGCGGCCGACTTGCAATCACGGCTGAAAAGCGCTGGGAACTCTGGAATTGAAGTCGTGTACGGCCCAGCCGGAACGGTGAAGGTTGCGACTCTTGCTGAAGCCGATTTCGTGGTCAGCGCTATTGTTGGAGTGGCCGGGTTGGAAGCCACGTATGAGGCCGTGAAGGCAGGCAAGGCTATCGGTTTGGCTAATAAAGAATGCATGGTAGCCGCCGGAGAGTTGATTACCGCCGAAGCCCGAAAACAGGGCAAGCCGTTGCTGCCGATTGACAGCGAGCACAACGCCGTCCATCAATGCCTGCGAGGCGGGCGCATGCATGAAGTACAGCGCATCTGGCTCACCGCGTCGGGCGGGCCGTTCCGGAATACTCCCAAATCAGAGTTTCCTTCGATTTCCGTGGAACAGGCTTTGAACCATCCAACGTGGCGCATGGGAAAGCGCATTACCATTGATTCCGCCACGCTGATGAATAAAGGCTTTGAAGTGATCGAGGCTTGCCGCCTGTTCAACATGCCGCCTGCGCAAATCGGTGTAATTGTGCATCCGCAATCCACCATTCATTCCATGGTTGAATTTGTGGATGGCAGCATTCTGGCGCAATTTTCCGTCACCGATATGCGTCTGCCGATTCTTTATGCCCTCACGTATCCCGATCGCATCGAATCGGATATGCGCTTCCCGGTCATGGACTTACGGCACCTCGAATTCTGCCCCCCGGACATGGAAAAATTCCCTTGTCTGCGTCTTGCCTATGAAGCGGTAGAGTCCGGTGGCGCAAAGCCGGTGGCCCTGAATGCCGCGGATGAAGTTGCCGTCGCTGCATTTCTAGACGGTTGCATTCGCTTCGATCAGATCGCGCAAATTATTGAAGAAGTACTGGGTGAAACAAAAGTGGGCAAATTAGAATCTATAAGAGCAGTGCTCGAAGCGGACCTTCAGGCCCGTGGCATAGCGCAAGAAAAAGTAGGACGATTGGGCCGAAGCTCAGCAATCGTTTCTGTCGCGACACCTAGGAATTAATAGGAAATTATGTCTGGAATTCTCATTGATATCGTAGCCGTTGCCGTCATTCTTGGATTCATGATTTTGATCCATGAGTTCGGCCACTTCGCCGTGGCCAAGCTGTTAGGCGTGCGCGTGGAGCAGTTCGCCATTGGATTCGGCACGCGGCTGATTGGTTTTAAAAAAGGCGAGACGGACTACCGCATCAATCTGTTGCCGCTGGGTGGCTACGTAAAGATGAGCGGCGAGAATCCCATGGATGAGCGCACCGGCGATCCCAGGGAATTCTTGTCGCACTCGCGTTGGCACCGTTTTCTGATTGCTATCGCCGGACCGTTCATGAATATCGTGCTGGCGATCGGTCTGCTGACCATCGTTTATATGGTGCACTATGAGCACGCCACTTACATGGACCAACCCACGGTCATCGGCTGGGTGGAGCAGGATTCTGCCGCGGCAAAAATTGGTTTGCAAAGAGACGATGTCATCACTCAGCTGGAAGGTATTCAGGACCCGACATGGCAGCAGTTGATCACCAAGGTCATGCTTAGCCCAAATCAGCCGCTGAATTTGACGGTGCGCCACGATGGTCAGACGTCGCAGAAAACGCTGGTGCCCGAAGCCATAGGGCCTTCAGAAATGGGTTTTGGAGGACTTGAACCAAAACATATTCTGGAAGTCACCGACCTGGAGCCCGGCATGCCCGCGGAAAAGGCGGGACTTAAAATCGGCGACGTCATGGTCGCGCTGAACGGAAAGCCTTTGCTTGCGGTCGGCCAAATGATTGACATCCTTAGGCAGACCAAAGATCAGCCGGTCACCCTGACGGTTTCCCGCGACGGCCAAATGAAGGATTTCACTCTTAAGCCGGTGCTGAACGATATGAGCGGTTCCGACGAACCACGATACCGGGTGGGAATTGGCAGCGTGCCCACCAAAGTGATTCCGCTTTCATTTCCCGAGGCCCTGTCGCACTCGTTCGACACGAACGAGAAGACGTCGGTGCTGATTCTTGAACTTGTTGAAAAGCTGGTTCAGCGCAAAGTTTCCATGCGGGCGGTTTCCGGGCCCATTGGAATTGCGCAGGCTGCGGGCGAAGCGGCGCAGGAAAAGGGCTGGACACCTCTCATGGAACTGACCGCCGCCATCAGCTTGAATCTGGGAATTTTCAATTTACTGCCCATCCCCATCCTTGACGGCGGAATCATCCTCTTCCTGTTCATTGAAGGGCTTATGCGACGCGACATCAGTATGGTCATTAAAGAGCGCGTTTATCAGGCGGCATTTGTGTTTCTGGTTCTTTTTGCAGTAATGGTGATTTACAACGACATTCGCAAGACCGGAATGTTGCCTTGAAGCCGACGATGCGGAATAAGGGGACTAATTTTATTACCTGTTCGTGACATTCGACTTGCGTTCTTATTAAAGAATCAGTTCATATGCTCGGAAAATTATCGCGTCTAGCAGTCGCAGTGGTTTTCTGTGGCACGGTGGTCTCCGCGCAGCAAATCGCGCCGCGCGAAATTACCTTTATTCCTGATCCCACCGCCAGCGCGGTTTCGTTCAGCCTCGACGCGACCCTGCACACCGTCCACGGGACGTTCGCTTTGAAGAAAAGCTTCGTGCGTTTTTCCCCCGGGAACAATCACGTTGACGGTGAAATCGTGCTGGATGCGACCAGCGCGAAAACTGGGATCGAAGGCCGCGACAACAAAATGCATAAGGATGTGCTGGAAAGCGCGCGCTATCCTGAAATCACGTTTCTGCCGGACCGCCTGGAGGGCTCCATCGCGATGGAAGGCACGTCCCAGGTCCAGGTTCACGGAGTTTTCACTATTCATGGCGTCGCCCACGAAATGACGGTGCCCACGGAAGTTGAAATCACGCCGCAGCATTGGCAGGCAACGTCACACTTCGCAGTCCCTTATGTGCAGTGGGGGATGAAGAATCCAAGCAATTTTTTTCTGCACGTAAAAGACTCGGTGGAGATCGAAGTGAAGCTTGCCGGCGGCCGGCCGTAGCATGTTTCCTTGACGGCGGCTTTGTAAAAAATTGTCGTCACACGTAAAGATTCATCGTTAATCCCTCATCGCTCGACCAAAAATAACACCGCTGGCTCAGATAATCCTGGACTATAATCGCCACGTTGTGCGGGCTATTAAGCACGCCCTCACAACGCGAGGTGCCTCAATGAATGCTTGCTTGCGGCTTTGGACATTCTGCTTATTTTCATCCCTGATTGCGTTCGCCCAGCAGGGCACTTCGTCTTTATTGTCCGTGAAACAACCAGCCACGGCCGCATCCGGCAGCGTTGATCGCATCGCGCTGGACATTGTTGTGACAGACAAATCTGGCAAACCGATTTCGGGCCTGCAAGCGCAAGACTTTACCGTAGTGGACGACAAGCAGTCGCGGAAAATTCTCGACTTTCACGCGGTGGATAGTTCCACGGTTCAGTCCCCAGTTGAAGTCATTCTGGTGGTGGACGAGGTCAATGCCTCAATCCAAAGTGTTTTTTTCGAGCGGCAACAAATTGAAAAATTTCTGGCGCAAAATGGTGGGCATTTAGCTGAGCCTACATCTCTCATTTTCTTTACCGACGCAGGGCCGCGAATACAGAATGGAAATTCTCGCGACGGAAATTTTTTAATCGGATTGCTGCATAACAATGAAGCTAGCTTGCGAGCCATCCCGCGGGAGTCCGGCGTTTATGGCGCCGCAGACCGGCTCCGCCTATCAACCCAGGCACTCACCACTATCGCCAACTACGAGGCGGCAAGACCGGGCCGCAAAATATTAGTGTGGATCAGTCCCGGCTGGCCTCTTCTTTCCGGAGCGCGAATTCAACTGACATCCGAAAACCAAAGAGTCATCTTCAACTCCGTTGTTGCGCTCTCCACTGAACTGCGTCGCGCCGGGGTCACGATTTACTCCATTGATCCGCTGGGATTGAGGGACGCGGCTGGAATGCGGACACTTTACTATCAGCAATTCACGAAGGGAGTGACCACGGCTAAGCATGCCGACCCGGGCAATCTGGCACTCCAGGTCTTTGCCTACCAGACAGGGGGCCGGGTCCTTAACTCAAGCAACGACATTTCCGGCGAGATCGCTCAATCGGTTACGGACGCGAACGCCTATTACTCCCTGTCCTTTGATTCTCTCCCCGCGGATGGCCCGAACGCTTACCATGCGGTCAAGGTCAAAGTGGACAAGCCGGGCCTTACGGCACGCACGCGTACCGGATATTACAACCAGCCGTAAATGAGGTTTGGCGAGGGGAAAGCGGGACAACGCTAAATTTTGTTCCAGCCGAGAGCGACTTCTTCTAATTGTTGGCCACCGATCTCGATTGACTTTGCGGAAAACTCCTCCGCTCCCATGCGGATGTAAAAACTCAGCGCAGGATTCTTTCTTAAGACCCATACGAACATGCTCTGGAAGCCGAATCCATGGATTGCTTCCACGCATCTCTCGAACAATAGCCTTCCTAATCCCTGTCCGTGGAGATTTTTCGGAAGATAAATGGCGTTGAGTTCGCCTTCATACGCAAAAGATGGCTCGCGAGATTTCCCCGCCACGGCGAACCCTGCGATAGTCTTATTCTCATTTTCGACCACGAACACTTTTTCCAACGGATGGTTTTCCGCGAAGACGTTAACCCATGCTTCAGTGCGTTGGTCGTATGACATTGACTCCAGATAATCCTGGGGAACGATGCCGGAATATGTTTCTCGCCATGAATCTATGTGCACGAAAGCAATGCCTCTTGCGTCCTCTGCGGTTGCCGCTCGCACGTGATACGGGCTCATTTACCGCCCCGCGCCCTTGGTCGCCACCGCGTCAACAATCGCGTCCACGTCATAAACGCAACCCGCCCACACGCCTCCGCTTCGCTGAACGAGGGCTGCCCACAGACGAGTGTCGTCAGGCAACATGGGATCGGGAGCGAGATCGGCGCGAGGAGAGCGCAACGCGAGGCGGCGCGCGCCTTCTTCCGGACCAAATACTTCCCCATTCTCGCCGATGAAATTCGCGCTGCCTTCCAGCTTCTCGCGGTCAATCACGATCTCAATCAAATCACCATCGCGGAGTTTACCAATCGCCCCGCCAGCAAGTGCCTCGGGAGAAACATGCCCTATGCAAGCGCCAGTAGAAACTCCGCTGAAGCGCGCGTCGGTCAGTAAAGCGACATGCTTGCCGAACGGTAGATGCTTCAATGCCGCGGTCACTTGATAGATCTCCTGCATGCCGGAACCCATGGGCCCGGCGCAGATGAGCGCCATCACATCGCCTTCATGCACTTCGTGGTTCTTAATGGCATGAATGGCAGCTTTCTCTGAGACAAACACTTTGGCCGGGCCGCGCTTGCGATAGACGCCGTCTTTATCCACAACGGACGGATCAATGGCCGTGCTCTTGATCACTGAGCCTTCCGGCGTGATGTTGCCCACGGGAAAACAAACCGTGGGAGTAAGCCCGCGTGATTTGGCGCGGTCGGGACTCATGATGACGTCATCGGGATCAATGCCGTCTATTTTCTGCAGTGCCGCGCGCAGTTCGTGGCGGCGGCGGCTTTCCTTCCACCAGTCAAGGCAGGCATCCAGCTTTTCTCCGGAGACGGTCAAGGCTTGCGTATCAATCAATCCCGCTTGCCGCAGATGCAGCATCACCTCCGGCACTGCGCCCGCAAGAAATACCTGAACGGTTGCGTACCCTTTGGGGCCGTTGGGCAATGCGTCCACCAGCCGAGGAATTTGGCGGTTGATGCGGGCCCAGTCCGATGCCGTGGGTCTTGGCAACTTCGCCGCGTAGGCGATGGCGGGAATGTGTAACAGCAAGTTGGTGGAACCGCCAAAAGCCGCATGAACTACCATCGCATTGCGCAAGGAGCCTTCGGTAAGAACATTACGCGTCGTCAGACCTAGTTCGAGCTGGCGGAGTACTGCCTTGGCGGAACGCTTCGCTGCATCCAGCCATACGGGTTGTCCCGAGGGAGCAAGGGCGGTGTGAGGAAGCGCTAGGCCCAGAGCTTCGGCCACTACCTGCGAAGTCGCCGCTGTGCCCAGGAACTGACATCCTCCACCGGGTGAGGCACAGGTGCGGCATCCTACCTCCGCCGCATAATCCATGGTGATTTGATCGTGAGCAAAACGCGCGCCGAGCGATTGGATTTTTCCCGCGTCTTCTCCTTCATTGGGCAAAAGCGTCACGCCGCCTGGCACAAGAATGGTAGGCAGATCGTGGTTCGCGGCAAGGGCCATCATCATCGCCGGCAGACCTTTGTCACAGGTGGCAATTCCTACTACGCCTTTTCTTGTAGGAAGCGAACGGATGAGCCGCCGGAAGACAATGGCCGCATCATTTCTATAAGGAAGCGAATCGAACATTCCTGTTGTGCCCTGGGTACGGCCGTCGCACGGATCAGTGACCGTGCCACTGAACGGCACCGCGCCCAGTGCCTTCAACTCGCGCGCTGCTTCGCCGACCAGTAAGCCAACTTCCCAATGTCCAGTGTGGAATCCCAGCGCCACCGGAGTTCCATCTTCGGCACGCAGGCCGCCATGCGTGCTCAGAATCAGGACTTCCGGCCCCAGAAGTTGGTTCGCGGGCCACCCCATGCCGACGTTCAAGCTCAGTCCAAATATGTTTCCGGACGGCTGATTGAGGAGCATGTCAGCGGTGAGAGGCAATTTCCCCGCCGGGCCGGCCGCATGAGTGCGCACGCCGCGCAACAATTCATCTGGACTTTCCAAGACCGAAGCTAGTGAGATGCCCGTGGGAATTCTCCTTTACGAAGCGCAATAAACTATTCTACTGACGTTATGCTATTGAGTGCACGATACGCGCCAAGCGATCTTTCGCTACAATTTAAGCGACGCATTTTAATTACCCACTGAATACCACATGAAAATCTACCTCACTAACAGCGGCTGCATTCTCGAGCATGAGAACAATTATTACTCGCTTCCGGACTTCTGGGACACCGAATCCTGGGACGAACTGATTACGCACGACGATCTGGAGTCGCACTTAAAAGATGCGATTCAGAAAACCCCGAAGGTGGCCGCGAATCCGCTGAAAGATTCGCAGACGCTACGCGCTCCCATTGGTAACCAGGAAGTCTGGGCCGCGGGCGTTACATATTTTCGTAGCCGTTCCGCGCGCATGGAAGAATCGAAGTCGGCTGGCGGTGGCGATTTCTATGACCGCGTGTACGCTGCCGAGCGTCCTGAACTTTTTTTTAAAGCCACAGCCAGCCGCGTTGTGGGCCATAACGGCAAAGTCGCCATCCGCAAAGACGCTTCCTGGTCAGTGCCTGAGCCAGAACTGACTTTGCTGGTGAGCCCCAGCGGAAAAATTCTCGGCTACACGATTGGCAATGATATGAGTTCGCGCGATATTGAGGGCGAGAACCCTCTCTACCTTCCACAAGCCAAAGTGTATAACCGCAGTTGCGCGCTAGGGCCGGGCATTCTAGTTGCGTCCGAACCGTTGTCTGCTTCCACAGGAATTCAGTTGGCGATTTTGCGCGCCGGTAAGGAAGCTTTTTCCGGTTCCACCACGCTTGCCAGTTTGAAGCGTGACCCCAAGTCGCTGGTGGAATATCTGTACCGCGACAATGTTTTCCCTAACGGCTGCTTCCTGCTGACCGGGACCGGCATTGTGCCGCCCGATTCGTTCACGCTGAATCCCGGCGACGAAATTCGCATCTCAATTGATGGGATTGGAACACTGGTAAATTTTGTTGGGTGAACACTTCTAAGACCTTATGACCTTACACGGCAAGAATTTTATCGGAGCGGAATTGTCGGCTCGCGGGAAAAAAACCTTTGTTGGCTTTGACCCGCGCGCCGGGAAACCTCTGGCTACGCCTTTTCACGAAGCTACGCTGGAAGAAATAGACGATGCCATGAATCTGGCTGCTGACGCGGCCCCGGCGCTTCGCGAAAGCAGCGCCGAAACGATTGCCGGATTGCTGGAAAATATCGCTGCGGAAATTGAAGCGATTGGTGATCCGTTAATCGATCAGGCGATGAGCGAATCCGGGCTTGGCCGCGACCGGCTTACTGGCGAACGCGGGCGGACGGTGAATCAATTACGGCTCTTTGCCAACCTCGTGAAGGAAGGTTCATTTGTGGATGCCCGCATTGATCCCGCGTTGCCGGAGCGTAAGCCGCTACCGCGTCCGGACCTTCGCCGCATGTTGATTCCTATTGGACCCGTCGTTGTATTTGGCGCCAGCAATTTTCCGCTCGCATTTTCAGTAGCGGGCGGTGACACCGCTTCCGCGCTTGCGGCGAAGAACCCGGTCGTTGTCAAAGGACATCCAGCGCATCCGGGAACATCGGAATTAGTCGCGGGTGCGATTGCCCGCGCCGTTAAAAAATCCGGCCTGCCTGCGGGAACGTTTTCTTTGCTCAACGCCGCTGCTCCTGAGGTAAGCATCGCGCTGGTGCGCCATCCGGCAACCAAAGCTGTAGCGTTCACCGGATCGGAGCGCGCGGGCCGAGCGATTTTTGACGCCGCATCACAACGCCCCGAACCGATTGCCGCGTATGTAGAGATGGGCAGCACCAATCCCGTATTCGTTCTACCCGGCGCATTGCGGGAGCGGACCGATGCGATTGTACAAGGCCTCACCAGCTCCGTGAACCTTGGCGTGGGCCAGTTTTGCACCTGTCCTGGGCTGATTTTTGGTGTGGAGAATGAGTCGTTCAAAGCATTCCGCGGCAAACTGGCAGCGGCATTCGAGCAGGCTGCTCCAGGGACTATGCTGCATCCCGGAATTTTGAAGGGATACGAACAGTCGTTGGCGCGAGTGCGAACCGTAAAGGGCATTGAGGAAAAGCGGTCTACGAAAGCTTCTGACGCAGCAAGGACAGAGGGCTCACCAGTCCTTTTTGAAACCAATGCGTCCGCATGGCTCGCCAACGAGGAACTCGCCGAGGAAGTATTCGGGCCGAGCGCGATCGTGGTGCACGGTCAGTCTGAGGATGAGTTGCTGCGGGTGGCCCAAGCCCTTTCCGGCACGCTTACCGCTACGATCCATGGCACGCCGGAGGACCTGAAAGTGCATCGCAAACTGGTCTCGGCGCTTGAAACCAAGGCCGGAAGGCTGCTCTTCAATGGCTATCCCACAGGCGTGGAAGTAAGCGCGGCCATGCACCATGGTGGGCCATATCCCGCGACGGCGGACGCAAAATTTACCTCGGTCGGAACGGCTGCGATTTTTCGCTTCCTGCGCCCGGTCTGCTACCAGGGCTTTCCCAATGAGACCCTGCCGCTGGAGTTACAGGATGATAATCCGCGCGGCATTTGGCGTACTGTTGATGGCAAGCTTACGCGTGACGGCATAAAAGCGTAGGAATGCCCGCGTAGGCTTATATTCAGTCTCCTCAAAATAAACTGGACGAATATTGGCACTGCGCAAGGAGAAATTAGGAGGGGTAGCGTAGAATAGACACAGGAGCCAAATGAAGAACATTAAGTTTGTTGTGAAAGTAAATCGCGGTGGTAATCGCGCCCCTTCCTACGTTCAGCAGATTAATCGAGTTCCTATTCAAACCACTCCGAACCGCAAGATGGCCTTGATCATGGGCAGATTGACGGCTGAGGAAACGATCAAATCTATCCAGAATTCGCGGTGCACGCCGGAGTTAGTTTCCGTATTAGTGAATGCTTAAAACTGTTGGGATTTGAAAAGGCTCCTATTTGGTCGTGAATGGCGCGCCCTGACAGCGTGCCATTCCTGACTTGGTTATTCTATTTCTTCGGCGTAATACTCGTACCGCCCACTGCATTTTCTGAAAATCGCTATACTCTGAATCAATGTGGGATGCGTCCCAATTCTTCCGAAAGCGCTGCGGTTTGCGGCGCTTCTTTCTCGCTGCAATTTTCGCGCTCTCATTTACGGCAATTTCGCATGCGGAGCCCGTGACTCAGTTACATCCCACTGGCTACGTTAATGATTTCGCGCACGTGCTCAATCCGAGCACAAGTTCCCAAATTGAAAATCTTTGCCAGCAAGTTGACCAAAAGGCTCATGCGCAGATCGCGCTGGTCACCATCAATTCGCTCGATGGCTCCGACATCGAGAGCTACTCCGTTGATCTGTTTCATAAGTGGGGGATCGGGGACAAGGCCAGCAATCGCGGAGTTTTGATTCTGTATGCCATAAAGGACCATCGCGCCCGCATTGAAGTGGGGTACGGGTTGGAGCCGATCCTGCCGGATGGAAAGGTGGGAAGTTTTCAGCGTGAAGCCGTTCCGCAGATGCGCGCGGGTGATTACAGCGGCGCGCTATTGCTGGTGACGCAGAGAGTTGCAGGAGTAATTGCGCAGGATGCTGGCGTGCAGCTAACTGGACCGCAAGCACAAGCTCCGACGCAGCCAGAGAATGAACCGCAACCAGGATTGTCATTGGGAACGATTGTTTTGTTCATCGTGATTTTCTTGATCGTGATGGCGACGCCATTGCGGGGTATTGTATTTGCAATTCTCTTCTCCAGTTTGTTGGGCGGCGGACGAGGCTATTCCGGTGGTGGATGGGGCGGAGGCGGGTTCGGCGGTGGTGGAGGCTTTGGAGGATTCGGCGGAGGCAGTTCGGGTGGTGGCGGGGCCAGCAGCAGTTGGTGATGCATAAGTCCTTCGCTTCGCTCAGGATGACAGGACAAGAATAGGGTGAATGGCAATGAACACTGAAAAGCTTTTGGATGGCTTGGTCACACGCTTTCGCGAGGCTGCGGGCGCGAATTTAGAGAGCATCATTCTGTACGGATCTGCGGTCGGCGGCGATTTCCGGCCTGGCCATTCTGACTTGAATATGTTCTGCGTTCTGCGCGATGCCTCGTTCATGGCACTCCAAGCACTTGAGCCAGCCGCAAAATGGTGGGACGGGCAAAAGCAGCCGGCGCCCCTGCTTATGACTCTTGCGGAAATGGAGCGAGCCGCGGACGTCTTCGCGATTGAATGGCTCGACATGCGTGAGAGTCATCGCGTTCTGTATGGCGCCGATGTTTTGACAAAGCTGCAAATCCCCATGCGCTTGCATCGTTTTCAAGTGGAATATGAATTGAGAGAGAAGCTGGTTTTGCTCCGCCAGGGATTTCTTCTGGCTGGTGGGAGCGCGAAAAAACTGTGGGATGTAACGTTGCGCTCCGCGCCATCTTTCTCTACCCTGTTCCGCCATGCCCTGATAACACTGGGAGAGACTCCGCCTGCCGCCAAGGCGGACGCAGTAAGGCTTTTGGCAAAGCGGGCGGAGTTTGATCCGGTCGCCGTCATCGAGGTGTTCGATCTTCGTCAACGAGAAGCGCGCCCTGGCGATTCCGATATAAAACGGATTTGCTCCCAATATTTAGCGGCCATTGAGCAAGTGACCGCCGCTGTGGATAGAATGATGGATTCACAACCGTAGGCTTCCTTCCATCGTTCTGCAGGCTTTTTGAGAATTTGCTTTGAAGATATGCTTCAAGGAGAAATGCCATGAGCAAAGGTTGGATCGTAATTATCGTACTGGTGTTGATCGCGCTGATTGGTTTTGGCCAGTATGTTGGCGTGCGTAATACGCTAGTGACCAAGAACGAAGCTGTGAAGTCGGCTTGGTCGCAGGTGGATGTTGTGTTGCAGCGGCGTGCCGACCTCATCCCCAACCTGGTGCAAACGGTGAAGGGCTATGCCGCGCAGGAAGTCACCGTGTTCGGAGATATCGCGAAGGCGCGTTCGGCGCTGCTTTCAGCGGGCAGTCCGCAGGGCAAAATCAACGCCAATAATCAGCTCGATGGGGCGCTGGGCAGGTTGCTGGCGATTGTCGAAAACTATCCGCAGTTGAAGTCGAATGAGAACTTTCTGCGCTTGCAGGATGAATTGGCCGGCACGGAAAATCGTATCGCCGTCGAGCGCAAGCGTTACAACGACACGCTCCAGGACTACAACACCTATGTCCAGCAGTTCCCGCACAACATCTATGCGGGATGGGCTGGGTTCAAGCCGAACGATGCATATTTCGCGGCGTCGGAAGGATCGCGTGAAGTGCCTAAGGTAGATTTTGGCGCTCCGCAGAACGCCGCGCCGCAAGCGGCACCGCAACCTGCTCCGGCGCACTAGAATCATGCCCACTACGATGCATTGGGAGGTGCTGCGCGAGGCTAGCCATTGCCGGGTGCGGCGCTATGGACGATTTTTGGCCGCAGAATTGTTGTCTCCGCATCGCGTTCTGAGCACGTCCATCAAAAATGGCGGCCAACAGGATGGCATTCGCCATCTCGTCAATCATCAGAGTTGCGAGGGCAAAGATCACAAGGAACGGCAGAGTGTCATCACGGAGATGGGGCTGGAACGATATCACGATTCGGCTTGCGGGGAGATCGGATTAGAGCCGACCGCTGTCGCGCTGATGGGCACAGCGGCGAACATGAATTACGCGAGTATTGCGGAACGCACGGCGGACGATGCCGCTGTGATGGCCATCGTCACCGCTGGCGTTCAAGGCAATGCCGCATGCGCGGGAGATCCTACAACCTGGCGCGAAACTGCAAGCGGGTGGGAAAAGATAAAGACGCTTCCCTATGCGGGGACGATCAATACCATGCTGCTGGTGAATCAGCCTCTATCGCAAGGCGCGATGGCCAGCGCAGTTGTCACCATGACGGAAGCAAAGACGGCGGCGCTGCAAAAACTTTCGATTCGCAGTTTGCATTCACCGGATTTTGCAACTGGTACAACGACCGACCAATACTGCGTTGCCGCGCCGTTAACCGGATCATTCACTTTAAAATCCACCAGCACGGGCGTGCAACTCGGAGAGTTGATCGGGATCGCCGTCCGCGATGCCACACTTGAAGCACTGCGCTGGCAGAACGGACTTGAGGTTAGTTACACGCGCAGCATCTTTCATGCTTTGGGAAGCTATGGGTTGAAAGAGCAGAGCTTTTTTCAAGATGTCGCGCCATTTCTCGATACGCGCAATCTCGAACTGCTGAAGGCAAATTCCAATTCAGTTTTTTACGAGCCATTGATGGCTGCGGCGACGTATGCTGCGGCTAGCGTGCTTGATCGACTGCGGGCCGGAACTCTGCCTTCAGATGCCGCGAAAGAAGCTCTGCGTCAGCAAGCGGCAACTGTCGCTGCGAACCTGGCGGCGCGGCGCGACTGCTGGCCTGAGTTCTATTCTGATCTCTCAGAAGTGAACATCGAAAATCCCAAGCTGATAATCCTCAAAGCCATCGCTCTGGGCTGGTCGGCAAAGTGGCGCTAGAAACTTTGCCCCCCGCAACAGTTCATTTGGCTGTTGTTTATCCCTTTTATCCCTGGATTCTGCGTCCGAATGCTTGGGTGCTCGGCATCGCGGTCGTGCTCGATTTACTCATCGGCGATCCGGTTTATCCGATGCATCCCGTGCGAATCCTGGGATGGACACTGGCAAGACTCGAAGCGGGCCTCCGCGCTCTCCGCATGGATGGTTATTTCGGCGGCATCTTCTTATTTATATTGCTGGCGGTAATTTGGGTTGGCACACTAGCCGCAGCGATTTTATTTATTAGCTCTCACAGTCAGCTTGCCGCACTAATCTTAGAGATTTTCATCGTCTATTCCATGCTCGCGCTGCGGGACCTTTTGAAGCATTGCTGGAAGGTTGAATCCGCCGCCAGCCACAACGATCTGGAAGGCGCGCGAAAAGCGATTGCCAAACTCGTGGGCCGCGATACTGAGCGTATGGACATCGCCGCCTGTCGCCGTGCGGCCATTGAAAGCGCCAGCGAAAATCTTACTGACGGCTTCATCAGCGCGGTCTTCTGGTACGCGCTCGGCGGCTTGCCGGGCATTGTGCTCTTCAAGGTTGCCAGCACTATGGATTCGATGGTTGGCTACAAGACTCCGCGATATTTAAAGTTTGGATGGTGCGGGGCACGGCTCGACGACGTCATGAATTGGCTGCCCGCGCGCATTACGTGGCTGCTTAGCGGAGTGGTGGCAGTCTTCATTCCCAAGTGTTCCGCAGTGAAGGCGCTGCGTATTGGCTGGCAGCAGCATGGATTGCTCCCCGGGCCGAATCCGGGATGGAGCGAGGCCGCAACTGCTGGCGCAATCCAGCGCAAGCTCATCGGCCCCATCTGGCGCGATGGAAATCTGGTCACAGAGTTGTGGCTGGGCGACCCTGCGGATCCGCCAGCCGCGGAAAAAGTGGACGTTGTGCGGGCGCTGGCGTCGGTAGCGATTACGGGAATGGTTGCGGCTGTGTTAACGGTGGGAATAATTATTGTCGTGCCCGGCGCGATTTAAAACGGAACCCTGGCACAGGGATGCGCCATGTCTCGCAATGACGGCGAGACATGGCGCATCCGGCCTCTTGGCTAATATTGTTTGTCGTTTAACCAGTCCCAAGCGTCCTGTGGCATCCATCCTTGATAGTCTCGAGTAATTCTAACTATCACTAAGCGGTCATTGGCTTCCATGTGCGGATATAGAAGGTGTGCAAAAGAGTTAGCACTATGGGAAGTTGAGACAATCCATGTTGCATCGAAGTAGTGCCACCAAAAATCGCAGTTCGTTTTGATCGCGTCGAAAAATGGCTCATAGTTCTTCTGTTGATTATTAAGCGCATGTGTAATGAGAAGAACGCTCACAGTTCCACCGTCTTCTCTCCAGCTTCAAGCTGCTGCGCATTGTGTTGTGGTTGCAATCGTTCAAGTTCAATGGACGAATAAGTCCGCTTTTCTGTCCCGAATTCCATCTTTCTTTCTGCTCTATGACCAGCCTCTCCGTATACCAAATTCGTCGGTTTCAGAAGAGCAAACAATGCGACAAGGATACATAAACCAAGAAACATATACGCACTAAACCTAATCAATGCGAACTTGGTTGTGCTGTCCAATCCAGGAGCGTACAGAATTGCAAACCAAGCGGCTGTCATATATGGAATGACTTTAAAGAAAAAGGATAAGGGGGTTTTTACTTCTTCCTTAACAAACCATTTAACAATCTTCTTAAAGTCGAATTGATGTTCACTCGAAGCCATTTCGGAGTCAGCAGGAAACCGCAATCAAAATGAGTACCTGCGCAATATACCATCCTGAACGCAATGGAATCTACTAACTCCAATGTCCACATTGACTAACTCCTTCCCACTATTTACCCTTAATCTGCTTCAGGTGCCCAATGGGGCGTAACAGGGAAGTCCGGTGAAATGCCGGCGCGGTCCCGCCACTGTAAATGAGGTAAGCCGTTTCACTCGATGCCACTCGGATTTGTGCCGGGGAAGGCGGAACGGCGGCGAACAGCCAGCCTCTGAGCCAGGAGACCTACCTGAAGGAATCTCGAATGACTTTCTGCGGAGATCAGAAAGAATGCGGCCCGCTATTACTCTTTTATTTTTGTCTGCCCGCCTTCTGAAGTTCTTCTGAGAGTTGTTCCTGATTCGTGACATGCGTGACATTTGAGCGAAGCGCAAGGTTTCTCGACTTCGCAAAAAGACATGAACATGTCTTTTTGCTTCGCTCGAAATGACAGAGTGTTTTGGTTTTGGAACGACAATTGGCCTATCAAAATTAACAAGGAAGATGTACTTCAGCGGGGTTTAAGAAAATGAGTATCGCAACCAAACGCGGTGATACCGGACAGACGAGCCTTGCCGGAGGCATTCAAGTTTCAAAATCGTCGTTGCGCGTAGAAACCTACGGCACCGTGGACGAATTGAATTCGGCAATGGGTCTGGCACGGTCGTTGTGCGAGGACGAGAACTTGTGCGAGCGCACCAAAATTATTCAGCGGCAGCTGTTTCAGGTGGGCTCGGCGCTGGCCACGCCTCCGGAAAGCCGCAAAGGACAAGTACCAGTGACGACAGAAATGGTGGACGCTCTGACCGATCAGGTGCACGAGTTCGAGGCAATGGAGGGAATTCTGGCGGATTGGTCGGTGCCCGGAGAGCATCCGGTGGGCGCGGCTTATGACTTAGCGCGCACGGTGTGCCGACGTGCGGAGCGATGTTTGGTACGGCTCATCGAATCAGGCGAGGCAGTTGAGCCGAACGTGCTCGCGTATCTGAACCGGTTATCGGATCTGCTTTGGCTGTTTGGACGAAAAGTTGAGCTAGGCACGGGCGCGAAGGCATCGCTGCGCGAGATGAATCAGAAGAGTGGACCCAAGTGGTCGCGGGCGTGGTGAGATTTGGTGCTGAAACAACATGAGCATTGAAAGTAATGCTCATTGAGAATTCTTCTCTACATCTTGTCATTCCGAGCCGATTTATTGGCGAGGAACTGCTCTTGCTGACAGAACAGCAGATTCCTCACCGCTAAAGCGGTTCGGAATGACAATTCGTTAAGGATAATTTTGCAAATCGGCAAAACAACATGACTAGCGGACTGAAAAGTTTCGTACCTCCATTAGCCCTGGCGATGCTAGTAGGCTCCATGGCGGCGGGTGTACAGCGACTGGCGTCCCCACCGGGCGGACTGCAGTTGCCCGCGCTGGTTACGAGCCATCCTGATTTTGCCGTTCGCACGGGCGGTCTGGAATATCCGCGGGAGTCGTACGATGGCGATAATTTTCTGGTGAAGATCAAACGTCCGCCGCAGCGGATTGTTTCACAGTTCTATTCGATTGATGAATTTCTGTACTCTTTGGTGCCGCCGCAGCGTGTGGTGGCGGTGAGCGCGAGCGCGTATCAACGGAGCGTAAGTAATATCGTTGCGTATGCGGAGAAATATCATCCGGTGATTGCCAGCGATCCGGAGCGCGTATTGCGGTTGAAACCAGATTTGATTCTGGTTTCTAGCAGCGCGCGATCCGACTTTACCAGCCTGACGCGAAGCACCGGAGTCCCCACGTATCGCTTGTACACAAACTTCTCATCGCTGAAGCAAGTGGCCGAGACGATTGGGCTGATCGGATATCTCACGGGAACAGAAGATGCTGCGCGTCTGGAAGAACAACAATTTCGCGCGACGGTGGAGGCGGTGAAGGCCGCGCGTCCGGCCGGGACACACAAGCCCAGAATTCTTGGCCTGGGCGGAAATTACAGTTATGGAAGCGAAACTCTCTTCAACGATATTGTCTTAACGCTGGGTGGTATCAACGTTTGTGCGCAGGGCGGACTTAAAGGCTACGACGAAGTGAACAGCGAGATGATTGTGAAGTGGGACCCGGAGTGGATTTTTGCTGGCGCAAATCCAGGAGAGACTGAACAGACAAAAGCTCACCTGCTTGCTAATCCAGCGATCGCGCATACGCAGGCGGCGCGCGACCATCATGTTGTTGTTTTGGAAGGGCCGGTGTTTTTCGCGGATTCTCCTTATGCCACTTCCCTGCTTAAAGCAATGGCCAGCGCTCTTTATGGCAGCCCTGCAGGCGAAGCGAGGCCAAACGAAACAAAGCCAGACAAGGCAAAACTATGAGCGCTCACGCGGAAATCGTGCAGACTCCTGCTCAGGCCGTGGCGGAGCGCCAGCGATTACGGCTTGGAATGTTCTATGTCGTGCTGCTTCCAGTGCTGGCCGTCAGCATTCTGGCGGGGATTGCGATTGGCAGCACGCCGATTCCCTGGCAAACAATTCTTCATGTGATCGGCACGAAAGTTTTCCCGCATTGGGTAAGCACGGCAGGACTCAGCGATTCTGACATTGTGATTGTGTGGCTCATTCGCGTGCCGCGCGTGATCGTCGCTGTGTTTGTAGGCGCGGGATTGGCTACAGCGGGCGTGATTATGCAGGCGCTCTTTCGGAATCCGCTGGCAGAGCCGGGTTTAGTGGGAGCCGGGCCGGGCGCGGTGCTTGGCGCGGTGATCGCGTTCGTGGCGGGATGGACTTTGCACTCAGTACTCGCATTGCCTCTTGCGGCGATTGTTGGGGCGCTTTTGGCGCTGGTCCTTGTTTATGCGATGGCCACACGCGGCGGAACAACTCCTGTGGCAACGCTTTTGCTCGCGGGCATCGCAGTGGGAACTCTGTTGTCCGCGCTTTCCAGTTTGCTTTTATCGCTGCATATTGTGGATTGGCAGGTTGCGCAGGAGATCGTCTTCTGGATGATGGGCGGCCTCGATTCGCGCACCTGGACACATTTTTGGATTTGCGCGCCGTTTGTGCTGCTGGGGCTGGCGGCGGCGATGATCCAGTCGCGTGATTTGGATTTGTTGCAGCAAGGAGAGGAAACGGCGGCTTCGCTGGGGCTGGATATTGAAGCGTCCAAACGATTGCTGACTCTGACGGCGGCATTGCTGACGGGTGCGGCGGTCGCGGTCGCGGGATTGTTGGCGTTCGTCGGATTAGTTGTGCCACATGCGGTAAGGCTGGTGGTAGGGCCGTCGAATCGCAGGTTACTTCCTGCAAGTGCGCTGGCCGGAGCTGCGTTTCTTATTCTTTGCGATCTGGCGGCGCGAACAGTGCATCCTCCGACGGAGATTCGATTGGGCGTGGTCACGGCCCTGATTGGCGGCCCTATCTTCATTTGGTTGTTGTGGCGCAGGTCTTGGGAGTCAGGCGAGGGATCGGCGGGGCAATGAATACGCTGGCGACAAAGAATGCTTCAATCTCGCGCAATGGGCGATGCATCCTGCACAGCGCAACGGTATCGTTGTCTTCCGGACAATTGCTTTCCATTGTCGGCCCCAACGGCAGCGGCAAAAGCACGCTGCTTAGAACTCTCGCAGGCCTGTGGCAGGCGAACGAAGGCGAAGTGCTATTGAACTCGCAGCCCATTAAAACTTTTTCAAGAAAAGATGTAGCCAAGCGAATTGCCTTTGTGCCGCAAGAAGCGCTGATGGATTTTTCATTTACCGTCGGCGAGATCGTGGCCATGGGGCGACATCCGCATCGTGGAAGATTTTCGCGGGAAACGGCAAGCGATCACGAGGCCGTGGAGAATGCTCTGGAGCGCTGCGATGTCGTTCAGCTTAGACATAGACTCGTTACCACTCTCTCCGGCGGCGAACGGCAGCGTGTAGTAATTGCGCGAGGGTTGGCGGTTGATCCGGAGTTTATTTTGCTGGATGAGCCGACTGCGAACCTCGACGTTGAACATGCGTTAGAGGTTCTGGAGCTATGTTCCATTCTGGCGCGAGATGGTAAGGCTGTCGCTTTCGCGACCCATGATTTGAATGCCGTGGCCCGCTATGCAAGCTCCGTAGTGCTAGTACAAGGCGGAAAATTGATTGATGCGGGAAACCGGGAGCAGGTGCTGAGCCGGAAGAATGTGGAGGATGTCTTCCGGGTTCGGGCGGAGCTTGTCGCTAGCGATCAGGGGCATCCGGTATATGTGTTTCACCGGCGGATGGACAATTATCCTGCACAATGACCAAGAGAATGACTGCAAATGGCGGGCCGAGGCGAATTCTGTGAAAACTGCGGTCGCGGCACTCAATCGTCTGCTGACAGTACCTGATTTCTCAAAACGAGCCGCGGAGACGCAATCGCGTATAGAAGAAGAGGTCTTAACCACGGCCTGTAATGCGATTGAATCAGTTTTGCAAAAACCCTGACTGCCACCTGAAGAGTCATATACAATTCCGTCAACCATGGCGAGGAATCGGCCAATTGCTGTCAGCGTCATCAGTGGGGTGTACATCGTAGTCGGCGTAGTTGCGCTTGCCTTCCATCTCAGCCAGTATACGATTCAGCATCCATTTCAATATGACATCGTTTGGATAGTCCTTGTTGAATTGGCCGCAATTGTCAGCGGCGCATTTATGCTACGCGCGAAAAATTGGGCGCGCTGGCTTGCGATTGCGTGGATTGCATTCCACGTGGGGCGCAGCCTTTTTCATCCTGTGCGGGAGCTATTGATACACAGTGTGCTGTGCATTGTGATCGCATATTTCCTCTTCAATCGCCCAGCGAGGGAATACTTTCGGCCCGCGAAGATCACGGCGACATAAACTGCGCGTTAAAACGCCGCAGGCGAAATTGCCCGCGGCATCTGTTAGTGGTTATCGTCGAATCAATCCTTCAGCTTCCAGGATTCTCCGCCAAAGGTGAATTTCATTCCGGCACGGAAGGTAAATGGCAAGGCTTGATAGCCAAACGTCTCCTGATAATGCTGGCTGAGAAGGTTCTGCGCGTTCAAATACATTTCAGCAAACTTCGCAACGCGATAGCTTCCATAGAAATCAAACCGCTGGTATGCGGGATCGAGGTTGCGATTCGGAAGCAGCATGCTTGGACCGTCGAATTGGTCAGACAAGAAATCGCTGTCATCGCGCTTTCCCACCATGGTCCCTGACAAAGCGGCCGTCCAGCGCGAGCGCGCATAGCTGAGTTGCAGGTAACCTGAATGCGGAGCGCGGTAGAATGGACGAGCGCCAATCAGCGGTGCAAATGCGCCAATGGGAATATTTGGGAAGGCAGGATTGATCGAGGGGGCAAGCGCGTCACCAGTAAATGACCGCTGAATTACCGCGTCAAGATAGGTGTAACCTCCGCGCGCCATTAAATTACTTGTGATTTTGTATTCCACTTCGGTTTCGATACCCATGCTGCGAAAGGCCTGCGAGTTCACATAAGCTCCGAATTGTGCCTGCGCTGCCACTGTGGTTGGAATCCCAAGCGAAAGCAGTCCCGCCTCCGGCACGAACTCTACTCCGTCGGTAAATTCATCGTGAAAATAACTGACGCTCATCCGGCCCTTGCCATTGCCGAACTCCTGATCAATGCCGCCGTCATAAGTTTTGGAGCGCTGCGCGCCAACGGGAGCAATCCCGAACTGCTGGATCAGTTGCGTCTCGCCGGCGCCTTCCAGCAGATTGAACAAGGAGCTGAATTGCTGACCAAGGCTTGGCTCCTTGATGCCGGTGCCATAACTGGCGCGAATCTTGGTGCCATTGAAGAATTTCGAGCCGTTGGGCCGCAGCAGGTAGTATGCAAGCGAGGCGCGAGGCGTTCCGGCGATGCCAAAGAGAGCGTTGTTCTCAATGCCGCTGCCGATTGTGTAGTAAAGACGATTGAAGAAATCTCCGGCAATCTCCATGGTGTAGCTGTAGTTGCCGCGCTGCGCAGAAGAATTGCTGAAGCCGGTCGAAACGCTGGCGCCTCGTTCATCTTCGTATTTGAAACCGAACAACCCGACAGTATGCTGGTTAATGCGATAGTCCGATTGCGCGTAGAGAAAATCGCGGTTGGTGGTGCTCAGCGTCTGACCTGGGAAAGTGCCTGGAAATTGAAAGATCGCCTGCCCGCTCACGGAAAACCCGTTGGCACCACGCAGCGTAACTGGATTGCCCAGATAGCAGGATGTAATCCCTTCCCCAAAGCAATCAGCGGGGATGCCAGTAGGAGCGTAGTCGCTAAACAACTCATTCAGGCGGACGCGCCCATAGCGCAACAGATTGTGCCAGCGGTCGGTGGTTTGATTTTCCACCGTGAGTCCGATGTAGGTGTCGCCATCGGTCTGGCCCGCGCTATCAGGGATTTCATAAAGCAAGAGCGCATTCGGCAGATCAACATTGTTGCTCAAGTGGCGGACGGTCAACCGCACGCTGGTGTTGGAGAGCGGCACCCAGCCAAAATTGCCTGCGTAGGTTGTACCGTGGAAAGCGTCGCGCGGCAAATTGCCCCGCGTATAAATGGAAGAAAGATCAGAATAGTAGTCGAATTGACGGAACGCGCCGCCAACGCTTCCCTCTTGATGGTAGGTGCCGAAGTTTCCTCCATCCGCGGCATACGTAAACAGTGGCAACGGAGTTGTGCCGCGGACGGTGGTCAGGCTGACTACTCCGGCAAGTGCATCAGAACCATAAAGCGCGCTGTTGGGGCTGCGAAGAACTTCCACCTGGTCCACGCCCGAGGCAGGCAGCGTTGCAAACTCCGCGAACCCGCCGATAAATCCCGTGGGCAATCCGTCAATCAGTACTTTATTCGAATCGCTGTTGCCGCCGCGAATAAATAGGGACGTCGTCCCGCCCATCTGGCCGGTCTGCCCGATCTGCAATCCAGTGATGAGCCGCATGGGCTGCTGTATATCGATCGATCCGGGAAACTGCTTTTGATTCAAGATGGTGACCGCTGAACCAACCTGCGCCTCGGGCGTGGGCGTACCGTTAGCGGTTACCGTAATTTCCTGGGGCAGCGCGCCCGGGCTGAGGGTGACATCGAGTTTCCGCTCGCCGTAGGAGGAAATGTAACGGGAATCCGTCACAGTGGTCTTGAACGATGTAGCGGAAACGCGTAACTGATAACGGCCGGTGGCCGGAGCCTGCAAGGTATAGTCTCCTTGACCATCGGCTTTCGCGCTGGCGACCCGTTGTTGCTTTTGCAGTAATTCCACGTGCGCGCCGGCGATGACTGCGCCCAGCGGATCGCGCACGGTCCCGTGAATTGAAATTGCATTTTGGGCAAAGCTGAATAGCGATAGAGACAGCGCTAATCCTAAGTAGAGAGCGAGCAATGCGCTGGCGCGCCGCAAAAAGTTTGTGGTCATAATTTTCCCCTCGGAAATTTTCTGCGGGACCGGTCTCCTGACTCACGCATCTTTGGGCCTGGGCTGTCTTCCCAGAACAAAGTTCCAGTGGCAATTCTGCCCTGGCCCTCCACGTTTACAGTTACGGGGTAGTGGCGGATTTTCACCGCCTTCCCGAACATCCCGCTCGTCGTCGTTAATGGTTGTCGTTGTGAGGTGGAGCGTCCGCCTCGGGATGAAATTCTTTGGCTAAATCCTCCAATGCGTCAATGGCAATTGGACTGGGCGAATACAAGCGATCGTCGGTGTAGTACACGCTGCGATTCTTGATCGCAGGCAAGATATTCCATCCGGGCCGTTTGGCGAGATCGTTGAAAAACACTCTCCCGTCATGAACGAGCAATAAGTGTTGCGGCGCCAGGGTAACCAGAGATTCGAAGCTGATGACCGGCCAATCGTCGGAATCATCGTCGGTGATGGACTCGCCACCCGCAGCGGCAATCACTTCAGTGATAAATGCATGCTTGCCAATGGTCGTAACTGGTTCGGGCCAGACCAGCATGAAGACTTTAACTTTTGGTTCGCGCGCAACGCGGACCTGCACTGCATGAACGCGTCCGCGCAGTTTGCTGACTAAAACTTGAGCGGCATCCTGACGGTTCAACGCATCGCCAATTGCCAGGAGCGATTGGTAAATGCCTTCGATTCCGCCCGATTTCACCATGAACACTGGAATGCCGAACTTTTCGATTTGATTTACGCCCTTGAGGCGATTGAAGTCGCTGCTGCCGATTGCCAGATCAGGATGGAACGAAACGATGGTTTCTAAAGATGGATCGAGCAGCGATCCCACGCTGGGCTTGCTTGCGGCCGCTGCCGGATATTTAGAGTAATCACTGACGGCGACCACGTCGTCAGCCGCGCCGAGCGCGAAAACGGCGTCAGTCACACTGGGCATAAGGCAGATAATTCGATGAGGATGATCGGGAACGGTGACCTTACGTCCAAGTTGATCCTGGACAGTCCTGCTGGCCGTACATTTCGCAGCAAACGATGCGAGACACAGCAAGACACACACTAGTGCGAGCACTTGTTTCGTCACGAAATTAACAACGCCGAATTTTTGCCTGCTGAAGTGCACAATGCCCCTGCTCCAGACATTTGTCCGGGCCAAGGCGGGATTTCAAAATGCAGCTTGCGTAAAGGAAATCACAAGAAGCTGTCCGATCCTCCCACCGGAATCGGAATGCCTAAGATTGGCTTCTGGCCGGTCTCCTGACTTGCGCTTCATCGGACTGAGCAGCCTTCCCAGGTAATGCAAGTAACCCAGTGGCTTATTTGCTCAGCCTCCGCGCTTACAGTTGCGGGGCAGTGACGGATTTTCACCGTCTTCCCGTACACCAGAGAAAAAAAGTTATCACCCGTCCAATTATTGGTCAAGCGCAAACTGGCTAATCCAATATCATGGCTGCATGACGGCGCGCGCGCTGATGATTCTGGGAACAGCTTCGCATGTGGGGAAAAGCATCATCACGGCGGGACTGGGCAGAATTTTTTCTGACGATGGCATTCGCGTCGCTCCCTTTAAAGCGCAGAACATGTCTTTGAATTCAGCAGCCACGCCCGACGGCGGCGAGATTGGACGCGCTCAGGCCTTGCAGGCCGAAGCATGCCGCGTTCCGGCGTGCGTGGAGATGAATCCTGTGTTGATCAAATCGCGCTCCGACTCCACTTCGCAGGTTGTACTGTTGGGAAAAATCTGGGGGCAGGTTTCCGCCAGGGATTATCACACGCAACGCGTCGAACAGCTCTTCCCTGCCGTGCTGGAAAGCTATCGGAAGCTGGCCTCGCAATACGAACTGATTTTGCTGGAAGGCGCGGGCTCTCCGGCAGAAATTAATCTTCGTGACCACGACATCGTGAATTTGCGCATGGCTCGGGCCGCGGACGCGACGTGTCTGCTAGTCGGAGATATTGATCGCGGCGGCGTATTCGCGTCTCTGCTGGGCACAATGGAATTGCTCGAACCCGGCGAGCGAGAACTCATCAAGGGCTTTGTGATCAATAAATTTCGCGGCGACAAAACTTTATTGCAGCCGGGCGTGGAAATGATCGAACGGCGTTTGGGAATTCCGTGCGTCGGCGTTGTTCCTTGGTTGCACGATTTGAACCTTGATGAAGAAGACAGCGTCGCGATGCAAGAACGCCCAACTCCATTCCAAGCATGGAAATCGAATGAAGGAGAGCCGTCTCGCCGACAACTGCGAATAGGCGTGGTTGCATTTCCTCATCTCTCAAACTTCACCGACTTTGACGCCCTGGCGGCGGAGCCTTCGGTGTCGCTGGCATTCTTGCATGACACAGAAGACATTGCCCTGGCTGACGTGTTAATTCTCCCTGGGACCAAACAGACTTTGGACGATTTCGATTGGCTCGTGTCGCAAGGATTCATTCCGCAAATTCTGGAGCACTACGAGAAGAAGAAAGTGATTGTGGGAATCTGCGGCGGGTTTCAGATGCTTGGGCTCAGCATGCATGATCCGGAAGGAATGGAAAATGATGAAATGCCGGCGGAGCGTGAAGGCCTGAAGATCAGGCGAGCGCGGACGATATTTCAACAGGAAAAGACCACGCAACTGGTTGCAGGGCGATTGTGCAGCGAAATGCTGACAGGTCGGTTGTGGACTGAAACACAGTTCAAGGGTTACGAAATTCATCTGGGAGAAACAAGGCGCGAGGATGGCGTTCCGGCGTTCGCTGCGATTGCGCGAGTTGCGGCGGGAGCAGCGGAAGGCGTGGAACGCCACGATGGCGCGGTCAGCGACGATGGCCGGGCCTTCGGAACCTACGTCCACGGAATTTTCGATCAAGATAAGTTTCGGCATGGCTTTATCGCGGTTGCTCGCGGGCAGGCTGGGCTGGCGCCTGCAGAACAACACGCGTGGATGACGTCAGAACGGGAGGCGCGATTCGAGCGACTTGCTTCTCACCTGCGTGCGTCACTCGATATGGAACAGATTCAAGGCTGGATTGGATTGGGTCGCGAGGAGAAATTATTGCCTGCGGGGTATGCGGAGCCTTAGCGTCCGGAAGCGGCTTCTTTTTTCTGCGCTTTCGCTTTGGCTTCGTGGTTGTCTTTTTCTTTTTCTATGCTTCTTTTTGCTTTCGCTTGCGGTGTGTTCCCCGTCGTTGTGCTAGCATTCCCCGGTTGGAGGACGTCTTCACCCAGGTTGAAATAAAATGTGGCGCCCTTTCCTGGCTCTGCTTCAGCCCAAATACGTCCGCCATGCCGCCGAACGATGCGTTGCACGATGGCAAGACCCACGCCCGTGCCCTCAAACTCCGAATCGCTGTGCAACCGCTGAAAGGGGCTAAACAGTTTGTCTTTATATTTTGGGTCAAAACCCGCGCCATTGTCCCGAACGAACAATGTGCGACGCCCGTCAATAGTGAGCTGGTCCACTTCGATGACCGTCCGCTCCCGATGGCGCGAGTATTTGACCGCGTTCGAGAGCAGGTTTACGAAAATCTGTCGTACCAGTCCCGGATCGCAGTACGAAGAAAACAGCGGCCCGATGCGCCATTCGACGGAGCGGCCTGCTGTTTCCGGCTTAAGCTCCTGAACGATATTCTCGACCAGTGCGTTAAGCGCAGTTTCCTGAAAAATAATTTCGCGGCGATCAAGGCGCGATAAATTTAGCAAATCGTCAATCATGCGACCCATGTTTCCTGTGTTTGAGGTGATCAGGTTCAAGTGGCCTTGTGCCTTCGCCGGCAATTGCGCGCTGAAGTCTTCCATAAGAATTTGAGCGAAGCCGTTGATGCGGCGCAAAGGCGCACGCAAATCATGGGAGATGTAATAGGAAAACGCTTCCAGCTCTTTGTTGGCGTCTGCCAGTTGCGCGGTGCGCTCTGCCACGCGATGCTCCAAGTCTTCGTTCAGGTGTTTGATTTTTTCTTCCGCGCGCTTGCGCTCTGCGAGTTCGATTTGCAGTTGCTGATTGGCGCGGGCCAGTTCGCCCGTACGCTCTTTCACTCGGGCTTCCAAAGTTTCTTTGGCCTGCTGCAGCTCGCGCTGTTTGATTTCCAGCTCACCGTTGATTTGGACAGCGCCTTCGTACGTGGAGATGAGCAGATCGAGAATTTGCTGTTTTTCAGCGGTGATGAAATGGGACTTGCCGCCGAATTGCAGTTGCGCTCCCACCTGCAATTTTTCCGTCTTGCGCAACTCGCGGTTGGTCAGAATATATTCGACGCGCGATAGAAGATATTTTTCGTCATACGGTTTGCGAATAAAACTGTCCGCGCCGCATTCCAGGCCCTTCACGATGTCCTGCGGGCGGGAGAGAGAGGTGAGCAGCACCACCGGAACATCCTTAAGCTCAGGAAGGTCTTTGATTTGCTTGCAGAGCGTGTAGCCATCCATCTCAGGCATGACGATATCAGTAATCACCAGCGCTGGACATTCTCGCGCCACGCACTCAAGGGCTTGTTTGCCATCGGTGGCCACCGTGACGGCATAACCCCGCGCGCTTAGATAGTGGTGCAACTGTTGTGCCTGCGTTTTGCTGTCTTCGGCGATGAGCACCGAGACCTTGTCGAGATTGCGTCTTTCGCGCATGATTTGGCGCACCGGCTCTTCGTTGACCACTCTGTTTACTACTCACCCCCGACAAGATTTCCACGGCGAGGTCCGTGAGTGATTTCGGGAGCGATATCATGTCTGTTCTCGACGGCCGGAAGGTGGGCCTTCGGATTTTCATTGACCATAGCCGGGACAGGACCTAGTACCAGTCCCGTGAGCGCGGGGCCGATTTTCTGCGGTGGAAGTACGTACACCGCGCCGCCCATCTTGATGGCCTCGCCAGGCATGCCGAAAACGACAGAGGAGTCGCGGTCCTGCGCAATGGTGACGGCGCCATGCTCGCGCATCTCCAGCAGTTCGCGAGATCCGTCCTTGCCCATGCCGGTAAGGAGCACCCCGGCGGTGCTCGAACCATAAATTTTCGCCACCGACCGAAATAGATAAGAGACCGCCGGGCGCTGGCCGTTCTCCGGAGCAGCGTCGCTCAACTCCAGGCGTCCTCGAGGCCCCAGTCCCATGTGCATTCCATCGGGCGCCACATACACATGGCCCATGAGAGGCACGGCTCCCTGCACTGGAGGCTGCATGGGCAGGTTGGAGGATTGCGCGAGCCAGTCCACAAAGCCCTGCGTGAAGCCAGCGGCAATGTGCTGGACGATCAACACAGGTGCGGGAAAATCGCGAGGAAGCTGCGAAAGAATTTTTTGGATTGCGGGCGGGCCGCCCGTGGAGGCCCCGATCGCGACCAGCCGGATTTGCGAGTGTTCGGGAAGTGGAGCGAGGTCTTGCGGGTACGCGGAAAGCGAAGAGGCCATTTCCGGTGCCCGCACGCGTGGCCAGCGTTTTACGACCTTTACTTCCGACATGAGTTTGACCGTACGCAGCAACTCCGACGCGCTCCTTTGATGTTCTGCGTGACCAAAACCTGCTGGCCGAGGCAAGACCGCGAGTGCTCCAGCCTCAATGGCGTGGAAGGCCCGGGCCGTGTCCGTAACGTCGGTCGTGCCGCTTACGATCACTATCGGCGTAGGATGAGATTCCATGATCCGCCGAGTGGCGTCGTATCCATTCATCCGGGGCATGTGGACGTCCATAGTGACCACGTCCGGACGGGTACGCTCGACCGCGGCCAGCGCCGCTTCTCCGCTTTCCGCCACGCCGATCACCTCGATGGCCGGGTCGGCACGAAGGACCTGCAGCAGAAACTCGCGTACCGTGGGTGAGTCTTCGACGACCAGGACGCGGATCATAGTGAGCCTTTGCTCATGAAACGGTATTGGCTGTATCCGGATTTCCACATTCAGATCAACCGGCGGACCACTTCGAGCAGGTTGCCCTGATCAAAGCTGCTTTTGACGACGTAAGCATTCGCTCCCACGTCCACGCCGCGCTCGCGATCGTAGCGGGAGTCAAGCGCGGTGACCAGGATGACAGGCAGCCGCGCAGTCCGCTGGTTCGCGCGTATTTTTGCTGTCAGATCAAAGCCGCTCATGCGGGGCATTTCCACGTCGGAAACCACCAAGTCAAACCCTTCCTGGGCCAGCGTGTTCCAGGCATCGGCGCCATCCACCGCAGTCTTCACCCGGTAGCCGGCAAACTCCAGAATATTTTTCACCAGGGTGCGCGCGGTAATGGAATCTTCCGCCACCAGAACGGATTTCGCAGCTTCCTCCTCGTGTTGCGGATCGGAAGCGGGCGCCATAATGACGGCGGAACTCATCAACTCCTGAATATTGAGGACAGGAAGAACTTTTCCATCGCCGAGCACCGTGGCCCCCGCGATATTACGGACATGGGAAAGCTGCTTCCCCATGCTCTTTACCAGAACTTCCTGCTCTTCAAGAATTTCGTCCACGAAAAAACCAATTTGCACTCCAGACCAGGTAAGAACCGCGACGGAATACTTGCCTTGCGCGCTGCAATGATTGCCCGAGGAAGGCAGCCGAAGGACATCGCCAAGATGCACGGCGGAAAGCGGGCCTTCCGGCAATTGAATGGTCTTGCGGTTCTCCACGCTTTTGATGTCCGCTTCGGGGACGCGAAGGACGCGTTCCACGTGGCGCGTGGGCAGCACGAAATGAGCATCACCGACGCGAACCACGATGCCCCGAAAGCGGGCGAAGGTGAGGGGGAGAAGCAGTCGGAAGGACGTTCCTTCGCCGCGGCGCGTGGTGACTGCAACCGAGCCGCCGACTTTTTCCGCTTTCTCGCGCACGATCGCCAGTCCCAGGCCTCGTCCCGAGACTTCGGTGATCGTGGGGCTGGTGGAGATCCCGGATTTAAAGATAAGCGCAGCGGATTGCTGCTCGTCCATTTTTTCAGCTTCTTCAGCGGTAACTAGCCCCAGGCGAACAGCCGCAGCGCAGGCCTTTTCCAGGTCAATGCCCGCACCGTCGTCGGAAATTACGATCTCAACTTTGTCGGCATTCCGCGGGGAGACGGTGATGCGAATTGTCGCGCGTCGCGGCTTGCCGATTTGCTCGCGCTTTTCCGGAGTTTCCACTCCGTGGTCAATGCAATTGCGGAGAAGGTGCAGAAGGGCGTCCTTGACCTCTTCCAATATTTTGCGATCGGTTTCGAGTTCGCCTCCGGTGATGACCAGGTCAGCCTCTTTGCGGCAATCACGGCAAAGATCGCGCACGAGTTTGGGAAACGACTCCAGCAGGGTGGAGACCGGGATCATGGAAAGTTGCTTGGCATCTTCCACCAGATCGTCTACGCGCCGCTCAAGAGCGCGGCGGTCGCTTTCAAGAAGTTTCACGAAGCCGGCCAATCGCTGATTCAGCAGCGCAAGCGTGGTCTTATTTCTTTCCATGAAGTCGGCAGGCTTGGACGCGGCTGGAGCTTCTCCTTCTCGAGCTGCGATTGCAGAAACGGAGAACGGGCCAGAGGAGCACAACTTTCGCCACTGCCCCTCCCATAACGATAACGCGTTGCAGATCTCGCGCAGTTCTCTTGCGCGCAGTTGCGCGGAGGTCTTTAGGGGAAGCAGTTCCTCGCTCTGGCGAAGCAGCGAATCCAGCTTCTCCGCCGAAATCCGCAGAGTCTCGGAGAGCGCCTGCTTCTGGTCGGTAGAGACTCTTGGCGCGACGACGCTCTCCACGGAGTTCGATGCCCGAAATGACGGAGGACTTTCCGGAGCTGTTGCGGACGAGACTGGAAGCTGACCGGTACGAGATTTGTCATCAGCAACCGTAGATTCTACCGCCGCCGCGCTCCCCGCGGCGAGCCGCGCTTCCACCGAATCCACGCGATGATGAAGTTGATCGAGCAATTCCGTGGAAACCGTAATGTCGCCTGCTTTCAGGCGCGCCAGAATGCTTTCCAGTTCTTGACACTCTGCTTCAATCGCAGCCGCGTTGACGGCGCGGGCCGCTCCTTTCAAGCTGTGCGCTTCGCGGAATACTTTTTCAACGATTTCTCCGCGCTCATCCAAAGAGGCGCGTTCCAACTCAATCAAGCCAGTCGAGAGCGCCTGAACGTGCTCGCCGGCCTCGGCCCGAAAAGTCACCAGCAGCTTTTTAAGCAGCTCATCTTCGCGGTCTTTGTCGCGGAGCCGGCCGCGGAGCTTGTCTTTTTTTTCGTCTTGAGACGTCATCTAAAGTCTTAGGGGTTTTGCCTTTTAGATTTTGTAAAGCGCCACCAGATCAGACAACCGCCGTCCCAGCTCTCCGATATTTTTGGCCGCGGTTTCAGTCTGCCGCGTGCTGGCCACATTCTGGGCGCTGGCCGTCTTGATGCTCTCCATCGCCTGTGCAACCTGGTCCATGCCCACCATCTGCTGCTGGCTGGAGGCCGCGATCTGCGTGGCAGCCTGCGCGGCCTCGGTAATGCTCTCCGCCAGTTGCTGCACGGACTCTCCCGCCTGCTCCGATTGCTTGACCCCTGCTTCAACCACCTTGCTGCCCTGCTCGGTGACCATGACGGCCGCGTTTGTGGCCTTCTGAATGTCGTTGAGAATGCCGCGCACCTGCACAGTCGCCTGTTTCGACTGCTCCGCCAGGTTGCGTACCTCCTGGGCCACGACGGAAAATCCCTTGCCTTGCTCGCCGGCCTTCGCAGCCTCAATGGAGGCGTTCACCGCCAACAAGTTGGACTGCTCCGCCAGATCATTGACCGAAAGCATGATTTCTCCGATGG
>DASXFN010000054.1:0-17281 GCA_036489565.1 Terriglobales bacterium | reverse complement strand
GCTAGAAGCACCAGCGCCATCAGCACGTAGCGGATGAATGTTTTCATTCGAGAACATTATAGTCAGGAGCACATGAACCGCTCGTGGCTAGTTTTATGACCTATCTGCGCAGCAAACACTCGCTTGCATCTTTTCCATGTTGTAACCTATGCTTGTCCCGCAGATCTAAGTTCTAGATCTTATGCAACGCTTCACTGCCAGGTTCCTGATCGTTGTTGTCCTCGTGAGCGTAATGGCTCCGGCGGCGCTGGCATCTGCAACCAATTCTTCCAATTCTTGTTGTGCCCGAACCACAGGTTCTCACGCCTGTTGCATGCGCAAAGGGAGGATGCATGCCGAGACCTCCCGGCAGCCGTCATTGCAGGCCCCTTCCTGCCTTTCGCATTGCGGTTGCGACATTGCGGTAACCGGACACTGGACTAGCGCGGCTTCACCAACTCGTGCGCGCTTCGCGCCATCCTCGTACGCTCTGCAATGCAGTCGGGATGGATCTGGGACAAGTTTCAAAGTTGCTACCACGTATTCCGGACGCGCTCCTCCCGCAATCTTTCTCTCCTGACACAACTGCGAATTCGGGTGCGCAATCGCACTTTCATCCCAGCGTATGTTGGCCGCTGCATGAAAGTTTCCGGATTCTATATGTGCACCCACCCATAATTTTGTGGAGAGATCATGCGTATTCGGATTTTGCCGTCGCTTGTTTTTCTATCATTCATTTTTCTTACCGCCCTTACGGCCTTAGCTTCTATTTTCGGTTCGGTTCAGGGGCTTGTCCACGATCCTCAGCATCGCCCAATCAGCGGCGCGCAAATTTTCCTTAAGTCCAAAACCTCCGACTTGAGCAAGACCCTTACCAGCGACGACGACGGTCACTTCCTAATTCAATCCGTTCCGCTCGGCGACTACACCATCACGGTTTCCGCGCCGGACTTCACAAAAGAGCAGCAGGACATCGAACTCACCTCGGGCACCGAGCTTCGTCTTCACTTTGTCTTGAACATCGCAACCGCCAAACAAACCGTAACTGTTTCAAGCCAGCAGGAAGTTGTTGCCACAGACTCCGCTACGCCCACTACTTTGATCAACCGCGAGGACATACAGCGCACACCCGGCGCTGATCGCACCAACAGCATGGCCATGATCACGAACTACGTGCCCGGCTCTTACGTCACGCACGATATGCTGCACATTCGCGGTGGCCACCAAACCACGTGGCTGGTGGATGGCGTCCCTATCCCCAACACCAACATCGCCGCCAACATCGGGCCGCAATTCGACCCCAAGGACATTGACTATCTGGAAGTGGACCGCGGCAGTTACGGCGCGGAGTACGGAGATCGCACGTATGGCGTATTCAACGTTGTCCCGCGCACTGGATTTGAGCGCAACAACGAAGCCGAACTGGTGCTAAGCGCGGGAAATTTCGGCCAGACCAATGACTCGCTCAGTTTTGGCAGCCACACCGAGCGTTTTGCTTACTATGCCAGCGTCAATGGCAACCGCAGTGATCTTGGATTGCAGTCGCCCGTGCCTGAGGTAGTCCACGACGCCGCCAACGGCGTCGGCGGATTTGGGACTCTTATCTTTAACGTCAATCCGACAAATCAACTCCGGCTGGTCAGTTCCGTGCGGCGCGACTACTATCAGGTCCCGTATGATCCCAACCCCAACGACATTGAGAATGCCGACATCCCTGAAAATGGATTTGCGGCGCAGTATCCCAGCATTGGCCTGCGCGACAGCGAACATGAATTGGATGGAGTGGTGAATTTTTCCTGGGTGCACACGTTCAGCCCGAAAGTCGTGATGACGCTTTCACCGCTCTTCCATTACAACAGCGGCGACTACAACAGCCTGGCTTCGGACACTCCGATCGCCACTACGGAAAATCGCGGATCAACCTACGCGGGCGGCCAAGCCAGCGTCGCGGCTACCTTCGCTAAAAATAATTTGCAGGCAGGCTACTTCAGCTTTTATCAGAGCGATAATCAGACGTTCGGCGCCATTTTCAACGATGGCAGCGGCAATGTTCCCATCAACAGCATTGAACGGCCTACCGGCAATCAGGAAACATTTTTCGTGGACGACAAATTCACCCCGGTTTCGTGGCTCACGCTGATTGCCGGCATGCGCCCTACGCGCTTTTCCGGCGGCGTTGACGAAAGCGCCATCAGTCCACGTTTTGGCGCCACAGTCACGGTCCCGCATCTGCACTGGACCTTCCGCGCATTCTATGGCCATTACTACCAGGCGCCGCCGCTGCTAACGGTGAGTGGTCCGGCGCTCATTAATTTTGCGCAGGGCCAGGGTCTGGACTTCATTCCCCTGCATGGCGAATTTGACGAGGAACACCAGTTCGGCGTGACCATCCCCTTCCGCGGATGGTTGCTTGACGCCGACACCTTCCGCACCAATGCCACCAATTTCTTCGACCACAACAATATTGGCGCCTCTAATATCTTCTTTCCGCTTTCCATTGACCGGGCGGTCATTCGCGGTTGGGAACTCACGCTCCGCTCGCCGCGCATCGCCAATCGCGCGCAGGTTCACCTGACCTACTCCAACCAGATCGCGGAAGGCAATGGCACAATTACCGGCGGCCTTACCGATTTCACTTTGGATCCGGATCTCGAGCCGCTGGACCATGACCAGCGCAACACGCTGAACATCGGCGGAGACCTCTCACTTCCCTGGCGCAGCTATGCCTCCACCAACGTGTACTACGGCTCGGGATTCGTGAATGGATTTCCCGGGCAGCCTTATCCCGGAGATTACCTGCCCGGCCACACCTCATTCGATCTCGCGGTGGGCAAAGACTTCGGGGAGAAATTCTCCGCGTCGTTGAATGCTTTGAACGTAGCGAACCGCCGGCTGGAACTCGACAACAGCGTCACCTTCGGAGGTTTTCACTGGAATGATCCGCGCGAACTCTATGTCGAACTTCGCTACCGCTTTCACTATGGGCACGGAACAAAATAGAATGGAGACCCTATGACTCGTATATTTAATTTTCGACTGCGTCCGTATCAAAGCGCATTGTTACTCTGTTTACTGACGGTGTTCTACGCCGCCTGCAATCACAGCGCTCCGACATCCAACAATTCCTCATCGCCGTCTTCATCTTCATCCACGCAAACTGCTTCGGCGATCAAGCATTACTCCTTTAAGGGAAAAATTGTTGCGATCGATACGAAGTCAGGCAACGCGAACATCGATGGAGACGATATTCCCGGGTTCATGGGGGCGATGACCATGCAGTATGAAATCCGGCCCATCTCCGATTTGCAAAAGCTTCATCCCGGCGATTCGATCAGCGCTGACCTTCTGGTAGATAATAGCGGGGACGTAGAAAAGTACTGGCTGGAGAACGTGACTGTCGCTCCCGCCGCGATGCCAAAACCCTGAAGAGGTGTTTATGCGATACGTTTTGATTCTGCTTGCACTGGCCGGCATCGTGGTAGCTTCACTCGCCTTGCGGGAGCACTACCGCGCGGAGGGAGATTCTCCGTGCAGCATCAACGCCCACTGGGATTGCGGCATCGTCAACAAAAGCCGCTTCGCGATGATTCATGGAATTCCAGTCGCTGATATTGGGATTGCCGGATATTTGCTGCTGGGAATCCTCGCGTGGTGCAAGTCCTACCGCGTCATGCTGGCCGGTGGAGTCGCTGGCCTCGCATTTTCGCTCTACCTCGCTCACATCGAGAAAGATATTCTGGGCGTCTGGTGCATTTACTGCGTCTGCTCACTGGGAATTATTTCGCTGATGACGCTGTTATCACTCATCGCATCATTCACCAATCGCAAAGAGGCCCGTGCGGGTTAGTTTTCGGTTGTGTCGCGCGAAGCACTGTCCGCGCAGATTATTCAAGCCATTCCATTTGGATATACTGTCCTACAAATGGCTGTGATCATCTCCATGCTTCGCGGCGTCAACGTGGGAGCGCACAACCGCATCAAGATGGATGCGCTTCGCGCAATTTGTGAATCGCTCGGTTTGCAGGACGTGCAAACTTACGTGCAAAGCGGCAATGTTGTCTTCCGCACGAAAGAAAAAAATCTGGCCAAGCTCGCCCGACGCATGGAAAGCGCAATCGAACAGAAAGCTGGATTTCGTCCTGACATTATTCTTCGCACCACGTCTGAAATGCGGGCCGCCGTCGCCAGAAATCCCTTCGCGAAAAGGCATGACATCGAACCCAGCAAGCTGCTGGTAAGCTTCCTTGCCGAAGAGCCCGAAGCGGCAGCGGCAAAAAAGTTAAAGGATATCAAAGCGGACCCTGAGGAGTTGTACCTTAACGGCCGCGAACTTTATATCTATTATCCGAATGGCATGGCGCGTCCCAACGTTGCGTGGATGTCGGTCATAAAATCGCTGAAGATAACCGGCACGGGAAGAAATTGGAACAGCGTGCTCAAATTGCTGGAGATGGCTGAGAAGCTTGAAATTTGCGGATGAGTGCAATGGAGAGAAGTCATCCCTAAAACACTAAAGGCGGCCTGTTGAGGCCGCCCTTACCGAGTTTTTTGTGGAAGTGGTTAGGCAGATTTGACGTTCTCTGCTTGCCAGCCTTTGGGGCCCTTCACAACGTCAAACTGCACTTGCTGTCCTTCTTGAAGGCTGCGGAATCCGTTCGCCTGGATAGCTGAGAAATGCACGAATACATCCTCGCCATTCTGACGGCTGATAAAGCCATAGCCCTTAGCATCGTTAAACCACTTCACTGTTCCTGTTTCCATGTGTTGCTTATTTCCTTTGATTGATATCGCGCTGAAACTCGGCAGGGCTTCTGCAGGCAGGTCACGCTGGGTTGAGCGAAGATTACTGCTGTGGTGCAAAATAACCGCAAAGTCAAACGCAGCATTATTTTACCCTGAAATTCCAGAAAATAGCCATAAATATTACTTAAATATCCTCTAAAGTCCATAAAAACAACCAATTACAGGTTTATCAAGGAGAGGTAGAAACAAGTCTGGAGCGTCATGCAGATACCGCCTTAAGAATGTCTGAATGTCCAAGGGGGAAAGCCTCTTCAAGTTCCAGCGAAACTTATTCGTCAAGAATCAGATGAGTAATAGTGGAGTGATAGTGGAGTGATAGTGGAGTAAAACCTGCTTTCACGGCCGCATTTCTTCACTCTAAAAGGACAGCGCCGGAAAAAATGGCCTTCCAGGAACACAAGCCTTGCCGCAACCTGCCAAGACACTTGAAGGCCGCTTTTGCGTTCGCTGCAGAACCGACATCGATCTTGGCCATCACGTATATTCTTCGTTCCGCGGCACATTTCTTCTAATCCAGGTGCATGAACGTTTCTAACCACAGTTGGAGAGATTTATATCGTGCGGCTTTGCTGGAAGTAGATCGGGCCAAGTTGCCAAATGCGGTGGCAGAGGCGACAGAAGCCGTCCAGAGGAAACTTCACGAGTCCGACGAGGGCGAGATCAGCGATGTCGAACGGCAAGCATTGCGTGATGCGCTGCAAAATCTTCGCGTCCTGCAGCGGGAATACTCCTAATTTCTTTTTTTGCTCTCAACTTTTTTAAGGCTCAACTTCAGAATTCAACCGCGCCTGCTGCTCGGCCACCCTCGGATACGAAGTCGCTTTTCTGCGCCGCAAATCATTCAGCAACTGAGACCTGGTCAGCCACAGCCCGGCGGCAACAGCTCCCGCCCAGGTGATGCCGACAAACAGCAGAGCTTTAAGATCAGCCATTCGGCTGCCCGATACCGTTGTTAATTTCGCGATGTGATAACCCAGCGCCATGGCGACGCTTGCCGTAAGCAGGACCTTCCCCAGCTCCTTCCAGGGAAGTTCATAGCCCAAAACAAGTTTGCGACGATGCAGCAGCATTGCGGTCACTAACGTATTGGCGGCAATGCCTACGTCGGAAGCAATGGCGAGTCCGATGGTGCCGTAAAGCTGATGCAATACCGAATAAACCGGCAGCGAGCCGAGGACGATGAGTGAGCTGGCAATCATAGGGGTCAGCGTATCCCCCGCCGCATAGAAGGCGCGCGCATACAATGCCTGCGCCGCCCAGAATGCCAGCGATATGGCAAACCAGAACAGGTAAGTCGCCGTTTCCCTTGAGTCAGTAAAGCGGAAGTGGCCATGCCGGTATAAAAGATCAACCAGCGGCAGCACCGTGACCATCAGCAGGCTGGAAACCAGCAGCGAACTGGCAACAATGCGGTACACCGAACCGTTTACGGTGTCGCCAAATTCCTGCAGCTTTTTTTCGCTGAACAGGCGCGCGAAAAACGGCAGCGAAGCCTGCCCCGCCGCCTGTCCGAGTATGGCGATCGGTACACCGAAAAGCCGCTTGGCATAATTCAGCCGCGAAATAGCGCCCGTGCTTCCGGAGGCATAATGCCGCAAAATCCAATCGTCGGCGGTGACCAGGGAAAATCCCAGCATCAGCGGGATGGACAACTTCACCCATTCGCGGAAGCCCGCATTGCTGATCTCAAAAGAAAACCGGTATCCGATGCCAATGCGCCGCGCGCCAATTGCGTTCACCAGAAACGGCCCGGCAAAGCTCCCCGCCAGAACGCCATACGCCAACGAGGCAATCCCCAACCGGTGCGAGAGCAATAGCCCACCCAGAATGATGAACACGTTGTAGAGCAGGGGGCCGAAGGCCGGCAATAGAAACAACTTTCGCGACACCAGCACCGCGGAAATCACTCCGCCCACGTAAAAGAAAAGCTGCGAGGGAAGAACCAGCCGAGTGAGATGAATGCAAAGGTCCATCTCCGCGGGCGCGAATCCCTTGAACAGCCAGCGGCAAATCGGCGGCGCAAAAATTTCCGCCAGGACCACGCCAAGAATAAGCACCGAGGTCATTACCGTAATGATCACGGAGAATGTTTTCTTGGCCTCCCCTTCCTTGTTTTCGGCCAGGAAGCGCGTGTAAATGGCGATAAAGGTGATGGACGCAGCGCCACCGGCGATCAAATAATTAAGGAATTCAGGAATGGTAAAGCCCGCCACATAGGCGTCCGTCATGGGAGTAACGCCGAAGGCCCACGCGATATATTGCTCGCGCACGAACCCCAGCAGCCGCGACATCATAATGGCGGACATCAGCAAGAGCGTCGCGGAAAACGCGCTGTGCTCATGGCTGGGCCGAAACAGGCGAAGAAGCTTGCTGGCGGCGCTTTGCTTATTTTGCGCGGGAACGGAGTCCGTCATTCATCGCGATTTTACACGGAAAGAATGGAGAGGCTGATGAGGGGGATGGTTCAGAGCAATACGAGTTCCCAACATTACAAAAACAAAAAGCGGCTCGATTTGAGCCGCTTCTCTCTACAACGAATTATCGCTTAAATATCCAAATTCTTCACATCCAGCGCATTTTCTTCAATAAACTTGCGCCGCGCTTCCACATCCTCACCCATGAGCGTGGTGAAGATGGTTTCGCACTCAGCAAGATCTTCAAGCCTGACCGAAAGCAGCGTGCGCCGCTCCGGGTCCATGGTCGTCTCCCAAAGTTGCGGCGAGGTCATTTCTCCCAGACCTTTGTAGCGTTGGATCATGTAGTCCTTGCTGCCTTCTTTTTTCACGTATTCGAACAAATCGCGAGCGGAGGATTTTTCCACGACTTCTGTTTCCGCTAATTTCTTTCTGGCTGCGGCTTTGCCAGTCTTGCTCTGCGGCTTCTCAGCGTCTTCTGCATCGGTCGCATCTTCGTCGCCATCGGCCTTTTTGGAATTTGCCGGGGAGGCCTTCACAATTGTCTCGATCACGAACGGCGGCTCCATGTAGGGCTCGATCTGCTTGAATTTGGAGAGCAGTTGGCGGTATTCAGGCGTCGATGCAAGCTCCCAGTTGATGAGGTGCTCCGCGCCCTGCGAATTCACATAACGCACTTCCCACAGGTTGTGCTCTTCGTCGAAGCGGCTTTCCACTTCTTTGAATTGCCGCTCTTTCTGTAATTTCTTCAGTTCCTTTTCTAGCTTTTCGATCTTTTTTGAGGGCGTCTTCTTGTCGCCTTCAAAATCCGCGCGCCTGGAAAGATCAATCTTCGGTAAAATCTCCGTGACACTTTCATCCCGCATGCGCTTGTTGACCTTGTCGAAAAATCCCAGATATTCCTTCAGCACGCTCATAAAGCGTGAAAGGTTCGCGCCTTCCAGCTTGGCCGCGCCGTCGCCGTAGCGGACAATCAGCCCTTCCGCCGCGCGCTTGAGCATGACTTTATCGAACTCGTCTTCGTTCTTGATGTACTGCTGCGACTTCCCTTTTTTGATGGAAAACAGCGGCGGCTGTGCGATGAACACATTGCCGCGCTTGATCAACTCCTGCATGTGACGGAAGAAGAACGTGAGCAGCAGCGTGCGAATGTGGCTTCCATCCACGTCGGCGTCAGTCATCAAAATAATTTTCCCGTAACGCAGCTTCGCCGGATCGAAGTCGTCTTTCGCAATGCCCGTGCCGAGCGCCGTAATCATGGCGCGAATTTCTTCATGGCCCAGCATCTTGTCGTAGCGGGCTTTCTCGACGTTAAGAATTTTTCCTTTGAGCGGAAGGATCGCCTGAAAACGGCGGTCGCGCCCTTGCTTCGCGGTTCCTCCGGCGGACTCGCCTTCCACCAGGAACAATTCGCAGCGCTCCGGCTGCTTTTCCGAGCAGTCGGCCAGCTTGCCGGGCAGTCCTCCGCCATCGAGCGCGCCTTTGCGCCGCGTCAGGTCGCGTGCTTTGCGCGCGGCTTCACGCGCACGGGCCGCGTCAATTGCTTTATTGATGATTTTGCGGGCGACCGTCGTGTTCTGCTCGAAGAACGCGCCCAGCTTTTCGTTGACCAGCGCCTGCACCGTGCCGGCAATGTCGGAATTTAGTTTGCCTTTAGTCTGCCCTTCAAACTGAGGTTGCGAAAGCTTTACGCTGATGACGGCGACCAGACCTTCGCGCACATCGTCGCCGGTCAGGTTTTCTTTTACGTCCTTGAAAAGGCCCATCTGCTGCCCCGCATAGTTGATGGTGCGAGTCAGCGCAGTGCGGAAGCCGGAGAGGTGCGTTCCTCCATCCACGGTATTGATGTTGTTCGCGAATGTGAAAAGAGATTCCGAATAGGCATCATTGTATTGCAGCCCGATTTCCATGGCCACGCCATCGCGCTCGGCTTCCATGTAAATCGGCTTGTCGTGCAGCACTTGTTTTCCGCGATTCAAGTGCTTAATGAATTCCGCGATGCCGCCGTTATATTTGAACTCCGCGCTCTTTGCCTCGCCGGTCTTGGAATCGGTATTGCGCTCGTCGGTAAGCGTAATCAGCAGACCTTTGTTCAGGAAGGCCAGCTCGCGCAAGCGCTGCGCCAGCGTGTCGTAGTTGTACTCGGTGGCGGTAAAAATAGTTTTGTCAGGAACGAAGTGGACCTTGGTCCCTCGCTTCTTAGTCGCTCCCGCTTTCTTCAACTTACTGGTCGGTTCGCCCTTGGAATACGTCTGCTCCCAGGTAAAGCCATCACGCCAGATTTCCAAATCCAACTCTTCGCTCAGCGCATTCACGCAGGAAACGCCGACGCCGTGCAGACCGCCGGAAACTTTGTAGGTGGAGGAGTCGAACTTTCCGCCTGCGTGCAGCTTGGTCATGACGACTTGCGCGGCGGGAATTTTTTCGCCGTCAATGTCCATTGTGTCTACGGGAATGCCGCGGCCGTTGTCCACGACGGTTATGGAATTGTCGAGATGAATGGTGGCTTCAATTTTGTCGGCGTGGCCGGCGAGCGCCTCGTCCACGGAGTTGTCCACGACTTCATACACCAGATGATGCAATCCCATCTCGCCGGTTGAGCCGATATACATGGCGGGGCGTTTGCGCACCGCTTCCATGCCGCCGAGAACTTTGATTGAGTCGGCAGTGTAATCCCCATTCGCGCCGTTTGTTTTCGCGCTTTTTGCTTTGGGTTCTGTAATCGGTGAATCGATTTCTTTGGTGGCCATTCAGCTCCGTTGGAACAGCGTGGTTGAGCCGTGCATCCCAGGCGAAAACGAACCCTGGAAATCGGCCCAAACTATTGAATTTAAAAATACTTATTGCCCCAGAATCTGACTACGATTATAGCATGAAAAGAGCTCTTTTATTGGCCGGAATCAAGCCCTAAATGATGGCACAGAAGGCACTTCCAACGACCTGGATTCTATTTGTGTGCGGGAACGGATTTTGGATGTCTTGGAGTAGAAACCGCAGTTATTTCTAAGTTGCGAATGAGTTCTTCGACCTCATCCGAATCTCCTCCAATAAATGTAAATGAGATGATCGAACCCTTCCTGATCATGACCAACGACGACTGATACATGGTCAGCTCTCCGCGCGGCTTGCTGAAATCTCCGCGAACCAATTGCGCTGCTCCAATGGCGAATGGACGCGGCTCACTCACCGCTGTAAAACCATGCGAGGTCGCGGCTTCCGTGAACGGCTCAAAGTATTCCAACGCCGTTTTGACTTTGGGATAGGACGAGGCATTTTCCGAAGCAATCACGATTCCCGAGTTAATGGTCTCCCCGGTGGCCTCAGGTGGACGCTCGAATACTGCCAGCAATACCTGCGAGGTGGAACCGCTGTCAGGAGTTTGCATCGCTTGCGTGCGATCAACCCAGCCGAAGGGAATTCTGCACGAAAATCCCAGAGTGGAGTTTTGATAGACATCGTTTTCGATGCGCCCGGTACTTGATTTTTTCGCTTGGGCGGAAAGTGTCTGTACAGCGGCGAATTGCACGAGGACAATCGCGGCGCAGCAAATCAACAAAGATTTCAGGAATGAGATCAGCTTCATCTGGCTATTGCGACTATGCCGCCACCGGCTGCGCACAGTGAGCGCACCGCCGCGCATCGATGGGAATTTCGCTCAGGCATTCCTGGCACTTCTTGGTCGTAGGATCGGGAGTAACTGGAGCCGTTCTCATCCGCGCAACCAGCGCGTTCACCGGGACCACGACAAAGAAATAGACCGCTGCAGCCACCAGCAAAAACGAAATGGCCGCGTTAATGAAATCTCCTACGGGAAACGGCGTGCCGCGGATCGTGAATCCGATGTAGGAAAAATCCGGCTTACCGACCAACGCCGCCAGCAACGGGGTAAGAAGGTCTTTGGTGAAAGCCGAAACGACCGTAGCGAAAGCGGCGCCAATAACCACGCCGACCGCCATATCCACGACATTGCCGCGAAGAATAAACTGTCTGAATCCACGAAGCATACAGTCCTCCGTACGAACGATGCTAAGGCTAGCCCTTCCCGCTCAAGTCGTCAATTTTCAGTCTCCCTGCAAAACCGCTAAGGCTGTGCGGGAGCGCTTGGTTTTGCGAACTTGGCATCGTCCACGGGGACATTCTGCTCGGTCTTGGCGATTTGGACCGTAAAACTGTTTCCAGGCCGCGATACGGTCCATTTGAAGGGGACCTTCACGCCGTTCACATCGCGGTAATCAGAGTAATCGATCTGCGTGGGATTATTCCCCAGCGGGGTTTCGGCATAGCGCACCAGCCGCACGAGTAATCCTGATTGCTCATCAAAGTACAACTTCAGCGGAGGCTTGCCGGCCATTCTGCCGCGGACCACCTGCGTTTCATGATCTCCAACTTTTTCCGCCGGCAGAACGCGCCAGTCGGAAAATTCGTCTTTCACATCGGTCGCAAAATGAAGATCGGCATCCATTTTTGACGCTTCAAGGTCCCCTGTGTTCATTTCACGCACGGGGCGTCCGGTCGAATACATCCAGCCGTTTGTGCCGTCGTAGGCAGTGATGCTCTCCGCGTTGCCCGTCTTCATAATGGAAACGCGCTTCTCCGGGGCCTTGGAATAAATCTCAATCGGGGTGTCGTGTCCCAGGAAAGTTGCCGTGCCCGTCTGCACCCGGCTGGAGACCTTGTCAATCGCGCTCGCGCCGCCCAGAGCAGCAACGTATTTCGCCAGCAGTTGGTCTGCCGAGGGGCCATTTGCCGTTTCCGGCGGCGCTTCGCCGCGCGGCATAATCATGGCAGCTTCACTGATTTCAGGCACTGACATGGGATGCACGCTGCCGCGATGGCAGGTATTACAGGTAACTTCACGATGCCCCCGGAAGTTGTCCTTATTGATGGCGAACATCATCTGCATCATGTGGCGTGCGGCTTCTTTTGGCGGCTTGTCATCCTGATCGAAGTGTCCGTCCACATGGCAGAACTGGCACTGCACGCCCAGCGCCGCCGTGATGAATTGCATGGCAGGAAGCACTTCATCCGAGGGAACACCTTTGAGTATCTTGATGTTTTTAAAAACTTCCTCAGCCGGTTTGGATGTATCGGGACCGGACTGCTTCGCTGGTTCCTGCGCGTAGCTGGGTCGAATGCTCAATACGATAATTGCGAGAAGAAAAACAAGTCCACCGATTGAAGCAATCTTCCAGGACAAATGTGGGGTTTTCATCGGGCCTCGTGAGTACGGCAAAGTCTAACCAGTATAAATTTGGGCGGGACTATTTACACTCTTGAACGCCAAAAAATTCTCCGACCTGATTCAAATCCGTAGTGCGCCTGTAATTGGGCAGGCTCTCCACGAAGACTCGGCCATAGGCTTTCTTGAGAATGCGGTTATCCAGAAGCACCAGCAAACCGCGATCGTGCAGTGAACGAATAAGCCGGCCGAAACCCTGCTTCAGCGTAATCACCGCCGCGGGAACCTGATATTGAAAGAATGCGTTTCCGCCCTCGGCGTCAATGGCCCGCAAGCGCGCGGCAACCACGGGATCGCTGGGAACGGCAAACGGCAGGCGGTCAATAATCACACAGCTCAGTTGGTCGCCCTGCACGTCTACTCCCTGCCAAAAAGATGACGTGGCGAAGAGCACCGCATTCGGCGTGAGCCGGAACTCCTCCAGCAACGCGGTCTTCGGAGCACTGCCCTGCAAAAGCAAAGGAAATTCCAACTCTCCCAGCAAGCGCTGATAAATATCATTCATCTGCGCGTAGCTGGTGAAAAGCACGAAGGCGCGTCCGCGGGTGATTTCCAGCAGCTTCCGGATCCGCTCAGCGGCTTTCGCGGCGAATTGCGGCGTGCGCGGATCGGGCAAGTCCGGAGGCACATACAGCATCGCCTGACTTTGATAGTCAAAGTGCGAGGGCAGCACGGAATCGCGCGCATGCTCCAGGCCCAATCGCCGCCGGATGTATCCAAACTCCCCGCCGACCGCCAAGGTCGCCGACGTCAACACGGCACATTCCAATTGATCAAAAAGGCAGCTCTTTAGAATAGGCGCCACATCAATCGGCGTAGCCTGCAGAAAAACATTCATTTTTTCCCGCCCGCCGCGCCGCCGCTCAATCCAAAAGACGGTATTGCGATCTTCCGATTCCATCAAGAAACTAAGCTGCACCTGCAACTCCTGCGCGCGGCGGCAGAAATTAAAAACCTCTTCCGGCTTGGAGGGAATATTCTCCAACTCCGAACTCAGCCGCGTCACAGACTGTTGCAGCCCCAGAAATTCGTCGCCGTTCTCCTCCAGAAATTCGCGCCGATTTTCGAAGGCAAAGCGATTGTCCCCTGCCGGCAGCAAGGCAAAAAAGAATGTGGCCCGCTCGCGCACGCTTTTGATGGCGCCAGAAAGTTGCGGCGTGTACATATGGTTGCGCTGTAGCGACGTTTCCACGTCGCGGCACAATTCCTCAAAGCGCCCATTGCTCACGGAGACGCCAAAATAACTTCCCGCCACATCTTCCAGTTCGTGCGCTTCGTCAAAAATCACCGCGCCGGCTTCCGGCAGAATCCCCGCATCAGGCGCGTTTTCCGATTGCTGCTTGATCGCGAGGTCGGCAAAAAATAGATGGTGATTCACGATGATGATGTCGCTCTCGGCCGCTTTCCGGTGCATCTCGGTAATAAAACATTTCTCCCACGAACTGCACTTCTGGCCGAGGCAGGCATCGGCGCGCGCATCCAGCTTGTGCCATAACGCGCTGGCCTCCGGCAGGTCGGTCAACTCCGCGCGATCTCCGGTGTCGGTGGTCTTCTCCCAGGCGGCTATTGCACGGTACTGCTCAATCTCTTCCAGGCCGCTGAGTACGGGCTGGCCGGTCAGGTCGTAGAGTTTTTTGCGGCACAAATAGTTGCCGCGACCCTTCATATAGCAAACCTTCAGCTTGGCTTCGCCATTGGGAAACAACGCCTGCTCAAGAAAAGGAACATCTTTGTAAAAAAGCTGCTCTTGCAGGTTCTTAGTCCCGGTGGAAATAATCACGCGCTTTCCTGAACGGATCGCGGGAACAAGATAGGCCAGGGTTTTCCCGGTGCCGGTCCCGGCTTCAATAATCAGGTGCCGACGCTTCTCCAAGGCCTCTTCCACGGCCTGCGCCATCTGCAACTGACCTCGCCGGAACTCATAGGCTGGGTGCGTGCGCGAGAGGACTCCGCCGGGTGAAAAGAACTGATAGAGCGAATACGAAGCGTGATTTTGAGTTTGCAGAGGAGCAGACATCAGACTTGATATTACGCCCGCCATTTGACTGCGGCCAGAAGTCAGCGTGAACGTCACACGAGTTCCACATTCAAATTTTCAATCTCCCGGAAGTGGACATCGCGCGTGAGCAAAGTCAGGTCATGCTGGCGGGCAATCGAGGCGATCCAAACGTCGTTCTCGGGAATTGGGCGTCCTTTTTTCCGCAAATCGAATTTTACATCCGCGTATGCCTTTGCAGTTCCCGTATCGCACGGCAATACAATAAGCGCCTTGGCAAATTGATCAAGCCGCGCTAGGTTATTCTCTACCCGCGCCGAAGCACACGCACCATAACGAAGCTCTCCCAGGACAGGAACACACAGGAAAACGGCTGTTAGACGCTGCAGTTGTTCGACAATCGCCGGCTCTCCGGCGAATAGCGCGATGACCACATTGGTATCCACCAGCGCCTTACCACTCACTGGAATCTATCCGTTCACATGCGGAGGAAATCGCTTCGGTCATCTTCTGTAAGTCGTAAGCAGGAATCAATCCCACAAATTTCAGTAGGGTTTCCGGATTACTCGAGCCCGCCGGAAGCGTGCTTTTTCGGTTATATTCCGCGACATACCAGTCAACTAGCGAATGGTATTTCTCAGGAATGTTTCTTTTTTCTGGATAGATTTTCCCGTGACGGCCCGGATGCGCCGGATCTCCGCTGCGATACAAACGTCTTCGCCCACGCCTGCTGCTGTGAAGCATGCGATACTGGGCTGGGTTGGGCGGATTGGAGGCGACGCAGTGGCTGACGATATGCTGCCAAACTCCGGGTCTATTATCATGAAATTCCACCAGGGACTTTTCGCGAATTTCTTCCAGACTGAAATCCTCAGCGTCGGGGGATTCACGCTGGAGCAGTGCGGTAGCAATCCATGCTTCGTCCGAGACTCGTATGTTCATTGCCTGTCTCATGTTCTAATTTAGATACAAATTAATACTAATAATATACCTTGTCAAATACGAAATCCATAGATTCGACTCCCCTTCTCGCCATCGTGGGCCGCCCCAACGTCGGTAAGTCCACGCTTTTCAATAAGATCGTGGGCTCGCGCCGCGCCATCGTAGGCGACGAACCCGGCATCACTCGCGACCGTTTATACGGGGAAACTGAATGGCGTGGGCGGCATATGCGCCTTGTGGATACCGGCGGCATTATTCCCGACGAGAAGAACTTCATCCCTGCAGAGATTTTTCGCCAGGCGCGCGTTGCCTTCCAGGAAGCGGCAGCTATCGTCATGGTTGTGGATGGGCGCAGCGAACTCACTGGACCCGACCACGAACTCGCGCGATTGCTTCAGAAAACCGGCAAGCCTTTATTTTTGGCAGTCAACAAAGTGGATTCCGATAAGCAGGAAGGGCTGGCGGATGAATTTCACGGACTGGGAATTAGAAATATTTTCCCCATCTCCGCCGAACACGGACGCGGTCTTGACGACCTGCTCGACGCCATCATTGAAAAGTTGCAACTTCCCGTTACGGACGTTGCGCTCCCGGAAGACGCCGCTCCCGAAGTTCCGCAAAGCGCTGATGACAAGAACACGGACGAGAAGATCGCAGACGAGAAAACAGAAATCCCGGAGAATGCGGATCAACAGTCACCGGAAGCTAATCCCAAGACCGATCCGAAGAGAAGAGAAGTAAAAGTCGCCATCATCGGCCATCCCAACGTGGGCAAGTCCACGCTGCTGAACCAGCTTACCGGAATGGACCGTTCCATCGTCTCGCCCATTCCCGGCACCACCCGCGACGCCGTGGATGAAGTCGTTGAGCATGACGGGTGGAAGTTCCGTTTTATTGATACCGCCGGCATTCGCCGCAAAGGCAAAACAAATTTGATGGCGGAAAAGTTGTCGGTGGTGATGGCGCGCAAACATCTCGAAGCCGCCGACATTGCGCTGCTGGTAATTGACGCCACCGAAGGCGTGAGCCAGCTCGACGCGGCCATCGCCGGATACGCCCATGAAAGCGGCCGCTCCGTCATTATCGTCATTAATAAATGGGACCTGGTGATGAGCGGCGAGAAAAAGTCCGTCAGCCGGTCGAAGGCGGCGCGAATCCGCGAAAGCAAACGCCCCGCCGAGCGCGTGGCCTACGAGGAGAGGCTTCGCCACGGATTGAAATTTCTGAGCTATGCTCCGCTAGTATTCATTTCAGCCGCCACCGGCAAAGGCACGGAAAAGATTTTCCCGACCTTAGAACTAGTCGCCAGGGAACGCCGCAAGAGAATTTCAACTTCAGAGATGAATCGGTTCCTCAAGTATGTTGACTTCGAGCGCGCAGGCGTTCCTGTTCGTCAGGCGGTGAGGATCTATTACATGACGCAGGCGTCCGTTGCTCCTCCCACGTTTATTCTGTTTACCGACCGGAAGGTGAAATTGCATTTCTCCTACCAGCGATTTTTGGAAAACCAAATTCGTCGCGCTTTCGGCTTCGTGGGCACGCCGATCTGGATCAAGAACCGCGCCAGCGAATAAAGCTTATTGTTTCGGCATCAATCCGACGCGAGAAACGCCAGCGCCCTTGGCTTGATCAATTACATACGCGACATAAGTTCCGCAATCAATAGCAATCGTTAGACAATCGGCTGCGGAGGCGAAGGGAATGGAGGAAGCCCCGGTAGTGGCAGTACCGACGACGAAGGATTAAGCAGGTTGTTGAGAAGCGGATATCGGGCAGCAAAAAAATAAATCGAATAGGCTGGGAAAAAGACGATTACCGGCACGGAGATCAAACTAACCAGGTAAATAATAATTGCCAGGGCTATACATCCAACCACCACCGCAATTGAGATGGTGAAAACATCCCAGC
>DASXFN010000028.1:0-16013 GCA_036489565.1 Terriglobales bacterium | reverse complement strand
CGTCCATATGGTATTTGCCTTATTGCGCGAGAGGTGACGAGTCTAAATCTGGGACAATGACAATTGCTTCAAATCAGCGCACCTCTACTGCAACTTCGTGTACTCGCAAGCCATATTTGTCGGTTGTACGGGAGGCGTAGGCGGCACGAGCCAGGGCTCGTTCACAAAATCAAAGAACTCAGTCATGTCCATCTGCGCTGCGTCACGGCGCGTCAGGTTCGGCAGCGCAAAGCGCGTCTCGATCAATTTTAAGATCGCTGTGTAGTCCGCGGTCGTATGCGAAACATAATTCTTCTTCGTGAATGGGGAAATAACAATAAGCGGCACGCGGAATCCGGTGAATACGAAATCACAATTCGGCCCGGTTGATTGTGTGCAGATATCGTTAGGCAGAAGGTCCGAGGGCGTTAGGCCATCCGGGCTGGGCATGGATTGCGGCGGCACGTGATCGTAAAAGCCTCCTATTTCGTCCCAGGTAAGAATAAAAACGGAATCCTTCCAGTAGGGGCTTTTCATAAGCGCATTGATGAGCGTGGAAACGTAGGCGGCGCCGGCCTGAATTTTTCCGGATGGAGCAGTTGGATCTTGGCCTGAATGTTCATCAGTACCCCTGGAAAAACCGGGCTCAATTTCAGCCACCGCAGGCAAGTTATTGGTTTGCAGATCGGTGAAAAACTTGGTGGCGGAAACAAAATTTGCCACGTGGCTATTGGTGAACAGAAACATGCTCTCTTCGGCGCCATCCTGGATGGGGCTCTGCTCATCGTCTGTCACATACACGCGCCACGAAACACTTGCATCCTGCAACAGTTCGAAGATAGTTTTGATCTTCATTTGCCCCGCGGCCTTCGTTGGGGCATAAGCATGTCCGTTTGATGTCCCAGCCATCAGGAAACTACGATTGAGTTGCGTGCGCGACATAACAGGAGAAAACCACCGGTCCGACGTTGCGAAGTTCGAAGCCATGAAGTAGTAGTAGGGCAAATCATCGCCGGTGTAATAACCCATAACGCGAGCGCCGTTGGTGTCGTTCAGCGGCGGAGAGTCGCGGCGAGCATCGTTCGCCGCGGTTCGTACGAAACCGTCCATGGTCGCGGTAGGAGAAACCGGATCGTTCACGTTCCAGTCCACATGCGACTCGTTCCACGAGGGGCTTGGATTCTCCGTGCATTGAGAAATGGCATGGAAGGTCGGTACCTGGGGACTGCTGGCGTCAACCTTGCAATCCACTTCAGGACTTGGAGATGGGCTGAAGGGATATGCCGGATCACATCCGATAATCGATCCGGCAGCGCCGGCTGGATTGTTAAACTGCGCCAGACCATCAACCAACTGATCGGGGTATCCGTTTTTTCTCCAGTAGTCTCGCAGGGCGCCAAAGTATTCATCGAAGGATCGATTCTCCTGCGCCATAAAGATGATGTGATTGATGGATTGCAACGTAGCCGCAAATGTGGCCGTTACGGAACTATTGGCATTCAGTGTCGCCGTGCAGGGGCCCGTGCCGCTGCAAAATCCACTCCACCCATTAAAAGCAAATGTATTTCCCGCAGCAGCGGTAAGGGTGATTTGCGTCCCGGAAGTAAAACTAGCGGTGCAGGTCTGTGGGCAATTAATGCCTGCGGGGACACTTGACACTACGCCCGAGCCGGCACCGGCGGGAATTACGGTGAGTTGCACTTGTTGTGGTGGCGGCGATTGAACTGAGGAGAATGTCGCCGTCACAGAACCATTAGCACTGGCCGTCATCATGCAGGTAGTTGTGCTTCCTGCGCAGTTTCCTCCCCATCCCGAAAAACTAAAACCACTTGCAGGGGTTGCAGTCAGCGTGATTTGTGTTCCCGAATCGAAGTTTGCAGCACAGGTCTGTGGACAATTAACGCCCGCAGGCGCACTCGTCACCGCGCCCGTGCCGGTTTCATTCACGGTCAGTTGGACTTGCTGCGGCGGGGTAGAAATCATCGCGAACGAAGCCGTCACGGAACTATTCGCATTCATGCTAGTCGTGCACGTTGCGGTTGCTCCAGCACAACTCCCGGCCCATCCGGTAAAAGAAGATCCAGTCGCCGCAGCGGCTGTGAGAGCGACCTGATCTCCAGAGTCGAAATTAGCCGTGCACGTTTGTGGACAATTGATGCCAGCAGGTGAACTGGTCACGCTGCCCGAGCCAACACCAGCATCCGCCACCGTCAATTGAAATTGTTTCGTATGAGTTGACGGTGAAGGGGAAGGAGTAGGCGAGCTTCCGGTGATTGCCTGTTGGCATGCACCCAACACCAAAACGATAGAAGCAACTGAGACCCCGGCCAGAAGTCTTGCACGAAGTGACATCAAATTTCTCTTCTCCCACAAAGCACGCATGCGGCGCGCAATTTATTCGCGTCGGAGCACACAGTGAGCGATCAAAATATTTGGGGGAGCCGCTCCGTTCGTACCGGATTGGCGAGTGAGTATAACCGAAGTGCGCACGCATTCATCAAGCTAAAAAGCGCATATAAGGCATACACCTTAGAGTACAAGGGGTAATCATGTATGGCGTTCTAAGTACCGCAGCCACGCTACGGTCTATCAGGCGCTGGTTGATCCTTCAAAATAGCGTTGCGATCAGAACAGAATGGAAGGTAAGTACGCACCCGCTGGTTCGTTGTAGAGTCCCACCGTCATCAATGTCGTCATCTGCGTCACGCGAAGGCCATTCGCAAGGCACCAGCGAAACAGTGCGGCGTTGCGGGTTGGAACAAGAATCCCCGGCCCCTGAAACTCGGTAGCACTGGAAAGCAGTGCCTGCAAGTCCTCGTTGGCCTCGCCCACCGCATGACCGGAGAAGGCGACCGAAGAAGCGTAGGCCATGATCCGGCCATCGCGCTCGGCCACTACGGCAGTCCCTTGCTGGATCGCATCTTTCAACTCGCCGCCACGATCATGACCGTGGACTCGCACACAGAGATCATTGCAGGCCGCGAGGTCGGCAGGCTGCGCCGGACGGACGCGATAGCCCGGTGGGGTCTTCTGAATGGCTGGCCCCTGCATACAAGCCAGCGGCTCACGCACCACAAATCCGAGCTTTGCATACAGTGAAAGCGAGCGACCGTGATAGGCCGCCTGCACCAGGCGGACACCCGCGAACTTTTGCTCCGCAGCCCGGGACATAACGGCTTGCATCAATTGGCGGCCTGCGCTCCGATTTTGCACCACAGGGTCAATCGTAATCGGTCCAACGCCCGCAACCGGGCTCCTCTCGTCCAGGCAATTGCTCCCGATTATCCTTCCGCCCCGTTCCGCCACCACGCAGAAAAACGACGGGTGCGAAAACATCGCGGAGAGAACAGCGATGGGGATCTCGGGAGCCGGAAAATCCGGCGGAAAATTGTGGTGCGACGCAAGTGCCCCAAAGGCCTCGAAACAGATTCGCCCGCAAACTTCGGCTTCGGACGGGACGGCGCGGCGAATGACGATGGGTTCAGTTTCGGTCATTGAAATTGATGGTTGCTGCAATTTGGGAGGCTCCTCGTTGATCGCGCAATATTAGGCACGACGCGTGGACAAGTCAACCAAGGCTGAGATGCCATAACGCGAGTCTTCCTAATCGCCGCTTAGGGTTACCGCCATCACAAAGTGTTTTGGGCGGCTAAGTGTCCCGGCTTCTGGAAAAACTCACCTCTTTGGCGGCCGCGTCCCGTCGTCTTGAATCGTGACCTTCGCGCCGCAATGCGTGCATGTCGCTTTCACGATAAATATGTGGCCCAGCGGCGTCACAAAAAAGTTCTTCTTCCCGCAACGTGGACATTCAAAACTGAATCCATTTTGCTCGAACGTTATCTTGCTGTTCATGCCTGCCCGGCAATGAAGATGCCACAAAAACAAGGCATTGTTCGATACAGTACATTCCCTAATTTCCTTCTGATGATAGCCTGTGATGCCTAAGGAAGGTCTCCGTCATGAAGGGTACCCAGAAAGAACGCTGGCTTGAGTTGACCGAGCAAGCCGCCAGTGAGCAAGATCCGGAGAAGTTTATGCTCCTCATCAAGGAGATTAATGACCTGCTCGAAGCCAAAGAACACGCCCTTCGCACCCGCCGCGCTAATCAATCAGAGTCCGACCGATCACCGCAGAATTAAACTTTGGCTCCGCGCACAAACCCGCTCCCTTCGCAATCCCATTGAGTACAATCCGACCAAAACTTAAGCGCGTTTCACTCCTTGGAGTGGTGGCAGTGCCCATGGACGTCGATGGCGGCTCTGATAAAAGTTTTGTCGAACACTTCTTTCTCGTTTTTCAGGATTCCTTAAGGTTAGGCTGGCACTATGGTAAGTCCGGAGAAAGCATGTGGAGTTTTTGCGCCTGAATATCGTCATTCTCGCAATCTTTTGCTTGAGCGGGTCGTTGTGGGCCCAGATCTCGGCAGAGATCCATACGAATGACGATCCTACCCACGCGCCACTCATGCTCACGTTGCAGGACGCGATTGCTCGCGCCAAACAAAATTTGCCTCAATTTCTAGCCGCCAAAACGGATGCCGGACTAGCTCATCAAGATAAAGTTCAGGCACGAGCCGCAATTCTGCCCTCCATCAACTACGAGAATCAATTTCTATACACGCAAGGGAATGGCACGCCCGCAGGGGTTTTCATCGCGAACAATGCCGTCCACGAATATGTTAGTCAGGGTAATGCCCATGAATCCATCAACCTGGCGGGCGGACAAATCCATGACTTACGGCGCGCACAAGCCCTGGAAGATGCCGCCCGCGCAAAACTAGAGATTGCAAGCCGCGGGCTGGTCGTGACAATGACGCAAAATTATTACAGCCTTGTCGTAGGTCAGAGAAAGTATGTAACAGCGCAGAATAGCTTCAGCGAATCGCAGAAGCTATTCAAAATCACTCAGGATTTAGAACGGGGAGGAGAGGTAGCGCACTCGGATGTGGTGAAAGCTCAAATTGAACTGAACGATCGCCAACGTCAACTGCAAGACGCGCAGTTGGAGATGGAAAACGCCCGGCTGATGCTGGCGGTCTCTGTATTTCCAAATTTTGATCAGAATTTTAGCGTTGCCGACGATTTGGATTCGCCCACTGAATTGCCTTCCTATTCAGATGTTCAAACTCTGGCGGCGAAAAATAATCCGGAGTTCGCGGCGGCAAAGTCCGAGTTGATCGCAGCAAATGCAGAAGTAGGAATGGCGCGAAGCGCCCATTTCCCCTCGCTAGCATTCGACTACTGGTATGGCATTGATTCAACCCACTTCGCCGTTAACAACCCCGGCGGCGTGCGGAATCTAGGATATGCCGCGGCTGCAACATTAAATGTTCCAATCTGGAGCTGGGGAGCAACCCAAAGCAAAGTAAAACAAGCGGAGTTGAATCGCGATCGAACCAAGCTCGAACTCAGTTTTACTCAGCGGCAACTTCTGGCGAACTTGCAATCGTTTTACCGGGAGGCCGAGACACAACGCGCGCAGCTCGATCTGCTTCGTCAATCGTTTGATCTGGCAAGCGAAAGCGACCGGTTGGTGTCTTTAAGATACCGATCGGGCGAAGCGACGATTCTTGAAGTTGTGGATGCTCAAAATACTCTGGCGCAGGCACACAATGCCTACGATGAAGTCCAGTTGCGATTTCGCCTCGCCATAGCTCAATTGCAAACACTCACGGGAGCATTTTAAATAATGCCCCGACCCCAAAAAAGACTCCTCGGAAGTGTTTGCGCCATCATGCTTATCTCCGGGATGTCTGCTTGCGCGAGTCAAGAAAAACAAACCGCGTCTGTTGTGACTGTCCAGGTTGCGACCGCAACAAATCGCCCCATTGAAAGAATTATCAGCACTGACGCCGTGTTATATCCCATCCAACAGGTATCAATCACTCCCAAAATTACCGCGCCAGTAAAGCGCTTCTATGTCAATCGAGGAAGCCCGGTCAAAGCCGGTCAGCTTTTAGCGACGCTAGAGAGTCGCGATCTAGCCGCATCGGAAGTCGAAAGCAAAGGCGCGCTCAATCAAGCGGAAGCTGCTTACGCTAGTGCAACCACTGCGGGTGTTCCAGAAGAAGTGCAGAAGGCAGAACTTGACGTCCAGGGAGCGAAGCAGTCATTGGACGCCGAACAAAAATTGTATGAAAGCCGTGAAAACCTCTACAAACAAGGCGCTCTGCCACGCAAAGATCTGGATCAATCGAGGGTGACGCTTACTCAGGCGCGCAACCAATACGACATCGCCGAAAAACACCTCGCCACATTGCAAGCTGTCGGGAAAGAACAGGAATTAAAAGCTGCTGAAGGACAACTGCAATCCGCGCAGGGAAAATATCTGGGTGCTCAGGCACAACTCAATTACTCGGAGATTCGCAGCCCTATTCGCGGAGTGATCGCCGAGCGCCAGCTTTATCCCGGAGAAACGGCGGCGACTGGAACTCCCTTACTTGTGGTCGTGGATGCGTCCAAGGTGATTGCAAAGGCACACATTCCCGCGCGTGATGCGGCCTATCTCAAGGTTGGAGATCGCGCAGAAATTACGTCGCCTTCCGAGGCGCAAAAAGTTTTGGCGCATATTACGATGGTAAGTCCGGCCACCGATCCGAATAGCACCACGGTCGAAGTATGGGCCGAGGCCGATAATCCAAAAGATATTTTGCGTCTTGGTACGACAGTCCAACTGACGATTGTTGCGCAAAAACTAGACAACGCGCTCGTAATTCCCGCAGGCGCACTCTTCAATCAGCCAGATAGCAGCAGGGCCGTGATGGTGGTAAGTCCAGACAATCGAGCCCATTTGCAAGTCGTCCAAGTGGGCATCCAGTCCGGCGATCAGACTCAAATCACTTCTGGGCTTAGTCCCGGCCAGCGCGTCATTACAAATGGCAATTACGGCCTGCCCGAGAATACAAGAGTCAATATCGAAAGCTTGACTACCCCGGACGAAAAAACAGCGAGCGACTAACATGAAGCTGCCCCAATTGTTCCAAAAAGCGCGGAATGATTCGGCTGATCGTTCCCAATATTGGTTTGGCCGCTTTTCCAGTCCCATCATTTTTTTGATCCTGGTGCTTTCCGTGGCGGGAATATATTTGGCATTCGATATTCCCATCTCAGTTTTCCCCTCCACTGATTTTCCTCGCGTTGTGGTGGGCGTGGACAACGGCGTCATGCCAATCGACCAAATGTTGGTGACTATCACGCGTCCAATTGAAGAGGCTGTCAATAGCGTTCAGGGCCTACAACAGGTCCGCTCCATCACCAGCCGCGGCTCCGCCGAGGTGGATCTGTTCTTCGATTGGAAAGTTGACATGTTTCAGACGTTGCAGCGCGTCGATTCCGCGTTGGCCCGCGTGCAATCGTCACTACCTCCGACAGCGACGATCGACACACATCGTTTGACGTTCGCAAGTTTTCCCATTCTCGGCTACAGCCTGAATTCACAGACCGTGCCGCAAACACGTCTTTGGGAGATGGCCACGTACGAAATCAAGCCACGCCTGAATCGGCTTGATGGCGTAGCAACGGTAATTGTCCAAGGAGGGCAAGAGCCTGAGTTTCATGTGGTTCCCGATCCCGCAAAACTTCTTACTGCATCGGTGACCATCACCGATATTCTGGATGCGATTCGGCGTACGAACCTGATTGACTCTCCCGGCTTGCTTCCGCAGGGACACGAATTGTATTTGACTCTGGTCAATGGCCAGGCACAAACGCCAGATCAAATTGGACAGATCGTCATCAAGACCACTCCGGCGGGGGTTCCGGTTCGCATTGGTGATGTGGCCAGTGTCGAGAGCGGCGTGAAGCCTGTTTACACAATTGTGACATCCAATGGCTCGCCGGCGGTGCTCCTGAACATCAACCGGCAGCCAGACAGCAATACCCTTGCCGTCGCCGACGAAGTACACAACGAAATCGAACAGGTCCGAAAAACTCTGCCGCCGGGTATTACGCTGACTCCGTTTTACGATCAATCGCAGATCGTCAGCGAATCCATCAAAAGCGTACGGGACGCAATTCTGCTCGGGCTGCTGCTGGCCTCTGCCATCATGGTGCTCTTTCTGCGCGATTGGGGAACTTCAATCGTCGCCGGCTTGGTGATTCCCGTCACAATTCTCATCACCCTGGTCATCTTACGGGTGCTGGGCGAGAGTTTTAATTTGATGACCCTGGGCGGCCTTGCCGCCGCAGTGGGATTGGTAATTGATGACGCAATTGTCGTTGTAGAAAATATTGTCTTGCATCTTGATACCGGACAACCTCGCCTTCAGGCCATCCATAGCGCTTTGCAGGAAATTACAATTCCGCTCATCGGCTCAACGATCACGCCTATTGTTGTTTTTCTTCCGTTAATTTCAATCACTGGTGTAACGGGAACTTTTTTTCGGGCACTTGCAGTCACCGTGGCCGCCGCGCTCCTCACGTCACTGGCCTTGGCGCTTACGTGGACGCCAAATCTAAGCCAATATTTCATTTCCTCAAAACGGAATGTTCAACCAAGGCCAGTTACTGATGATGAAATTTCTGCGGATCAGATTGCGACAGCGGAAGAAGCCTCGCTTCAAGGTATCTTTGGCCGGATCGTAAAGTTTTATGAACGTGTTCTGCGCGTTGCTCTGGAACGTCCTTTATGGGTTGCGCTTGCGAGCCTTGTATTGATCGCCTGCGGATATCTCTCTTATCGCGGACTGGGTACGGACCTCTTACCGGAAATGGACGAGGGCGGTTTTGTCCTCGACTATCTCATGCCCGCTGGCACTTCGTTGCAGGAAACCAACCGTGTGCTTCAACACGTGGAACAGATTCTCCATTCCATTCCGGAAGTTGAAACCACTTCGCGCCGCACCGGCTTGCAGCTTGGACTTGCAGCAGTAACAGAGGCCAACTCCGGAGACTTTACCGTCAAGCTGAAGCAAAACCGCAGCCGGTCGGTGGAGGAAGTGATTGATAAGGCCAGAAATAAAATCACACAATCCGAGCCTGCTCTCGACATTGAATTTGCGCAACTCCTCCAAGATATGATCGGGGATCTCAGCAACGCGCCGGAACCGGTGCAAATCAAATTATTTTCGAACGATCCGGCGTTATTGCACGAATGGGGCCCGCGGGTTGGAGACAGGATCGCAAAAATTCCCGGTGTCGTGGACGTACTTAACGGAATTGATAATACGATCAGCGGTCCGGCACTCGTGTACAACGTAAACCCAACCATTGCGGCCCGCGCGGGATTTAGTCTCGAAGAAGTTGCTACCGATGCGGCCGCATTGCTTGAAGGGGAGCCCGCAGCTGTGCCGGTTGTTTCCAATGACCGTGCTTACACTATCCGTGTGCGGTATCCCGAACGAAGCAGAGCATCACTTGAGGCCATGAGCAATACGCTGCTGAATAGCAGCAGTGGCCATACCGCTACGCTTGGTTCTTTGGCCGCCATCCAGGAAATACCAGGTCAAACAGAAATACGCCGCGAAAACCTGCAACGCGACATTACCATTACGTCTCGCCTTGAAGGTCGAGATCTAGGTAGTGGCATGGCTGATGTACAGCAGGCGGTCGCAAGCCTCAAGCTTCCTTCGTCTATACGAGTGCAATATGGCGGGGCGTTTGAAGAACAACAGAAATCCTTCAAGGACCTGATCTTCGTCCTGGTCCTCGCCATCATGCTCGTATTTCTCGTGTTGCTGTTCGAGTTCCGCAATTTATCCGCGCCCATCGCCGTTCTCGCGGCTGCATTGCTTTCCACTACCGGCGTGGTTTTTGCCCTCCTGATCACAAGAACGACCTTCAATATCTCTTCATTCATGGGCGTTATTATGGTGATTGGGATCGTAGCGAAAAACGGAATTCTGCTGCTTGATGCTGATCAGAAGTTTCGAGGCGGGGGCTTGCAGCCAAAAGAAGCGATGATTCAAGCAGGGCGACGGCGGCTCCGTCCCATCGTCATGACAGCCCTGGCTACCGTTGCCGGAATGCTGCCCTTAGCTCTGGCATTGGGCGAAGGATCACAAATGTTGCAGCCGCTTGCGATTGCAGTGATTGGCGGCATTTTAATTTCCATGGTTTTGTCACTAGTCATAACCCCGGCGATTTACTTTCGGTTAGCGAGTAGAGCTTCGGGATAGGCAAAGAATTCGAGCGCTGAGAACAGACGCTCGTAATGAGAGGAAGGTTTTGTATGCGTAATTTACGAATGGTTTTGTGTCTTTGCTTTATCGGATTGTCCGCCTCGCTCTATGCACAGTCTTACAAAATAACCAACCGCATTCCATTTCCTGGCGATTCAGGCTGGGATTATTTGTTTGCGGATTCTCCAAACCGCCAACTGTATGTTTCTCATGGAAGCGAAGTAGAAGTGGTTGACCTCGATTCCCAAAAACCAATCGCCACGATTACCGGCCTAAACCGCATCCATGGAATTACCGTAGCGGATGATCTGAATCATGGATTTATCAGCGATGGAGCTGACAATGTAGTGGTTATGTTTGACCTTAAGTCCCACGCTGTGTTGCAAAAGGTAAAAGCAGGCACGAATCCGGATGGAATCCTCTTTGATCCTGCTACCAAGCGCGTCTTTGCGTTCAATGGCAGAAGCCAGAATATGACGGCGATTGACGCGGCTTCTGGGAATGTCGTTGGCACAACCGATCTCGGCGGAAAGCCCGAATTTCCTGTCAGCGATGGCAAGGGCAAGATTTACGCCAACATCGAGGACAAAGGTGAACTCGTTCAGATCAATCCATCAACCCTCAAAGTAGAAAACCGCTGGTCACTTGCTCCCTGCGAAGAGCCATCGGGTTTGGCAATAGATACTTCCTCACGAAGATTGTTCTCTGTGTGCTCAAACCAAAAGATGATGGTCGTGGATGCTGACTCGGGAAAAATCGTCGCGACTGTTCCCATAGGCAATGGCCCGGACGCCACTCGTTTCGATGCTGAGAAGAAGTTGGTTTTTTCTCCCAACGGACGTGACGGCACGCTAACAATTGTGAAAGAAGACTCTCCCGATAAATATTCGGTTGTAGATACAGTTTCAACGGAGAAGAGCGCTCGTACGATGGCATTGGATGCCAAGACTCACAATCTTTATTTCTCAGCCGCGCAGTTTGGGCCGGCGCCAGAAGCCAGTGCAGACAATCCCCGGCCGCGGCCGAAGATTGTGCCGGGCAGTTTTCATGTGTTGGTAGTTTCACCGAACAAATAAGACAGGAAGTCGAGTTGCAGCACTCCGAAGCATAGCCTGAAATAATGGCTTGGCCGCAGACCGAACCATCGTTTATGAAACTTCTTGTCGTTGAAGATGAAACACGAATGCTGGAGTTGCTCAGGAAGGGACTTCAGGAAGAAGGCCACACGGTCGTTTGCGCGCAGGACGGATTGGAAGGATTGTCTCTTGCGAAAAACTATGAATTCGATGCAATTATTCTCGACATCATGTTGCCCAAATTGGACGGATATGAGGTAGCCAAAAGGTTGCGCAACGAGAAATTCCCTGCACCTATACTCATGCTTACTGCCAAAGATACTGTCCAGGAAATCGTGCATGGCCTTGATCTGGGTGCTGACGACTACATGACGAAACCATTCTCCTTTGATGAGTTGGTAGCGCGCCTACGAGCTCTAAAAAGGCGAGCGTTCACACCTCAACCTGCCAAGCTGCACGTAGCCGATTTGGAGTTGGATCCCGCCACGCACGAAGTACGGCGCGCAGGCGCTGCGATCTTTTTGACCCGCACGGAATACGGTCTGCTTGAGCAACTCATGGATCGCGCGGGCAGAGTTGTGCCGCGTCAATCCTTAATCGAATCCGTTTGGGGCTTCGACCGCGAAATTGAAGAGAATACGCTCGATGCTTTCGTGCGTTTGCTGCGCAACAAAGTTGATAGCGACGGCCGCAAAAAGCTCATACATACAGTTCGCGGCGTCGGGTACATGCTTCGGTTGGAATAAGCGCGGAATAACACCAATGGCTAGAAAACTTTCCATCGGGGTGCGGCTGACACTTTGGTATGTGCTCATCTTTGCCGCGGCACAACTGATCTTTGGGATTGGAATGTGGGCGATTTTGCGGAGCAACTTGTATGACATTGCCGACGATGCATTGGAAAATCAAATTGACGATGTCCGCAACCTGATCGAGGCGCAAAAAAAGAAGAATGCTTCCATTCCCAGATTGCAGGAAGAATTGACCGAGGCTTACGTTCTTGAGCACTCCGGGGACTATCTCCAAATCCGTGACCAGGAAGGGGACTGGATCTATCGTGCCCCGTTTTTAGCAACAATCGACCTGCCTGCAATTGACTCGCCCCGCTTGCAAAAGCCTTTATATGAAGACCTTCGTTTGAATCACAAACCCTTTCGCTTTATGAGCGAAGCAATTGAAGTAGATGGAAGGCTGTTTATCGTCCAAACAGGCCTGCCAGAGGACGATACTCTTGCAACGCTTGTTTTATTCCGTCGTTATCTTCTGCTGTTTGCTCCTTTCTTGCTTGTTATCTCAGCCTGGGTTGGCTATTGGCTTAGTAAAAGAGCGCTTGCTCCGGTGGACGCACTTGCTAGGACAGCGCGCGATATCACTGGCACGACGATGGGCAACCGCCTCGAAAAGTTAAACACTGGTGACGAACTGCAGCGGTTGTCCGATACTTTGAATGAAATGCTGGGCCGCATTGAAAACGCTTTTCTACGCGTGACTCAGTTTACCGCCGACGCTTCCCACGAATTGCGTACCCCCATCTCTCTCATACGCACCGAGTCTGAAATTGCCTTGCGTAAATCCAGAGATATCCCGGAGTATCGCGAAGCTCTTGCACATATTCTGTCTGAATCGGAAAGGACATCCACACTCATCGAAAAATTATTGTCGCTCGCGCGAGCCGATGCGGGCCAGGCGACCTTAGACATCCGCGACGTTAATTTACGGGACATTGTGCTGCAGGCTGCCGAAGATTGGCGGCAAATCATCTCGGAACATAATCTCCAATTCGCTCAGAACATCAGTGACCACGAAATTTGCGTCCAGGGAGACAGCACTGCATTGCATCGCCTGATCAACATTTTGCTCGACAATGCGGTGAAGTACACGCCCGCGAGAGGTAGCGTTCAGTTATCCCTGGAAATTGGAGACGACAAAGCCATATTGAGCGTTCGCGACACTGGAATCGGAATTTCCCGTGAGGACTGTGCCAAGATCTTCGATCGCTTTTATAGGGTAGACAAAGCTCGGACACGCGAATCAGGAGGAGCAGGACTGGGGCTAGCCATCGCCGAGTGGATCGTTGAACAACATCATGGCTCCATCAGCGTGGAGAGCACCCTCGGCGCAGGGTCCCTATTCATCGCGGAGTTGCCTTCCGCTCGGATCTCAAATGCTAAAGACATTATTAATTAGACTCACGGCCAAAGCCTGATATCTACATCGAAATTAGAAAGCTTCTGCGCGCGCGAACAGCATTCGATCCACGACCACGCTTGTGATTGGTTACCTGCGCCAGCCAATCGAGATCCTTCACACAATGCGAAGGAAAAATATGCTTATCCAAAAATTCGCAGCGTCCGAACGCAAAGGGCTGCGGCACCCTACAAAAATCCGAAGTTGAGAAATTCTTAACACCTCCTACTACAGTTTGCAGAATTCAATGTATTGCACCCCTCGCCGCACAAGAGTATAGCCAATATGCTTCGACTTTTGCAGGATGACAGCGACCGAGGGGGGACGCTGAATTCCTTGCAAGGCGATACACGTTCGACTATTCAGGAGGCAATATTATGAAGAAGCATCTCCCCCAGCACATCTGTGCGATGTGCGTATTAGCGGTGGCCGTTCTGCTGGCCAGCACCGCACAAGCCCAAACCGCGACAATCAACCTCGCGTCCAACCAACAGACAATTGATGGATTCGGATTCTCCACTGCCTGGACTCCCGCTATGACCAGCGCTCAAGGCAATGTTCTTTTTGGCACAGGCAGCGGCCAGCTCGGTTTTTCGCTCTTGCGTATACGCATTGACCCCAATGAAAGCTGGGGCAATGAACCGTCCAATTCCGCGACCGCGCATTCTCATGGTGCCAAGGTCTTAGGGTCAGCATGGACGCCGCCTGCTTCGATGAAAAACAACAACAGCGTCATTTGCGGCGACTTGCTGTCCAGCCAATATAGCGCCTATGCATTCCATTTGAATCGTGCCGTCACCGCCATCAATCTGGATTTCGTTTCCTTTCAAAACGAACCCGACTTTTGTCCGAATCCGGGCTATGAATCGTCCAATCCCACACCGGCGGAGATCGAAACCTGGATGGCCAACGATGCTCCAACAGTCGGCAAGCCCATCGTTATGCCGGAAGCCGTCAACTTCAACGATTCCTATTCCGATCCCACCTTAAACAACGCCACGGCTGCCAGTCACGTCACCTACGTTGCCGGCCATTTTTACGGCGGCGGCAATACGGTCCAAACGAATGCCCTGAACCACGGCAAGCATGTCTGGGAAACTGAGCATTACATCAACGGCACCGACATTGGCACCGCCATGACCGTCGCCAAGGAAGTCAGCGATGCCATGAACAATCAATTCAGCGCTTACTTCTGGTGGTGGATCATGCCCAACGACGCGGCTTCCTTCATCGAAGGCACCACGGTTGACTTGCGCGGCTACATGCTGGGACAGTTCGCCCACTGGGTGCGCCCCGGCAAAGTGAGATGCAGCGCCACTTACAATCCTCACTCCAACATCTACGTCACCGCCTACCACAACAATGGAGTCGTGGTCGTCGCGCTGAATACCGGCACCTCTGCCGTCAACCAGACGTTTACCTTTCAAAATGCCTCCGGCATCACTTCACTGACGCCGATTCGAACCAGTTCCAGCCAACACCTGTCCCAACTGGGTGCAGTGACGGTCACTAACAATACCTTCACTTACTCTCTGCCTGCGCAAAGCGTCACCACCTTTGCACAGTTCCCCTAAAAAATCTTAAGGGCGCCCCACCCTTGTCTTGCGTTCTTTGCAAGACAGGGTGGGGGTTTTGATTTAGAAATTCGCACATCTCTACCTCTCGAAAATCCGCCGTGATTTGGAAAAAATGTCGCGCTACTGACGTAAGAAGGTACCCCCGAACCTCAAGTATTTTCGTAATCCTCTGGTCCTGAACCTGTCTTGAATCTCGCGAATACTTTTTAGTATGAAGCACATTTCCGTATCCAGTACTACAGCTGGAGTTGTGTGAATAATTACGTTCTGCCTTGTTTCGAGTGGCGCCGCATCCTGAACGAAAAATATGATGTGACGCCGACGCCCAAGGTTTACGGCCTAATGACGCCCGACCACGACGACCAGAAACTCAGCGTGAAGATCAAATCGCCCATTCCGCTGACAGTCGGTTGCTGCCTTCGCATCTAGCCGACCAGGTTTACGACAAGACCGTCAGCCTAACCGCGGCGCTCGACCAGACCGGATGCAAAGAACGCGGCGTGCAGTCCATGAGTTTCAATTGCAGCTTCAACATCGCCAACGGCACGCAAACACTACTCATCCTTCCCGACATTGATTTCTCCGGACATAAAAAAGCTAACTTCGAGGTCAACACGGTGAAGTGCGTGGATCATTGCGACCTGCTGAACCCGGCACCGAATCCGTAAAGTAAGACTCCGAAACCAAAAAGTCCAAACAACTCTGTCATCCCGAGCGAAGCGCGCTCTGCGCGCGAAGTCGAGGGACCTTGTGTTCCTCAATCAGCAAAGTGATCTCGATGACTATTTGAGAACTCTTTCAGCACCACTTGGACTTTTATTCTCTAAAAAGGCATCAGTACCTTGTCCGGGCCTTCAATTTCGTTTTTAGTTTCCAGAAATTCTTCACTCCATGGTTTGCCCGCACACTCGGGACATTCGTCTATCGTGTTGCCAATAGCAAAGCAGTGATAGCAAGTTCCATCCGAACTTGTGCCGGGAAACTTGTTACATTCCGTGCATGGTTTTGAGAACTCGCGTTCTAGGACGTGATGCTCCTCCCACAGTTGATGCTCACAGACGATGCACATAATCAATT
>DASXFN010000029.1:0-59182 GCA_036489565.1 Terriglobales bacterium | reverse complement strand
AGAAAAATAGACGCAAACAGCAGGGGCGCGAGCTTCTTCATGTTAATCGTCCTCCTGCAGCACGGTATTGGAATGAGATTCTGATAAGGCGTGCGGCTTGCCGCCGGAAAGCTTCTCCACAAAATAGAAAATTGCCGGGATGAAAAAGATGGCGATTGCGCTGGCAGCCACCATGCCGCCAATCACCGTCGTGCCCATGATTTGCCGGGCCACGGAGCCGGCACCAGATGCAAACCACAAGGGAGCGCACCCTAAAATGAACGCCAGCGATGTCATGAGAATAGGGCGCAGGCGGAGCCGCGCTCCTCCGAGGGCTGCTTCAACCAGAGGTATGCCTTTCTCATATTCGTCCTTGGCGAATTCGACGATCAGGATTGCGTTTTTCGCGGCCAGGCCAATCAGCATGACCAGCCCAATCTGCGAGTACACATCATTTTCTATCTGGACCATGTAAGGCGGATAGAATGCGTGCGTAAAGTAGCGACGCAAGAGCAACACTCCAAATGCACCGAAGACAGCTACCGGTGTGCTCAACAACACACTGAAGGGCAACGACCAGCTTTCGTAGAGAGCCGCCAGAATTAGAAAGACGAATAAGAGAGAAATTCCAAAAATTGCGGTGGAGGAGACGCCCTTTTCCGCCAGCTTTTGCTGGAAGGACATTCCCATGTAGTCATAGCCCATATCGTGAGGCATGGTTTGCGCAAATACTTGTTCCAGGGCTTCGTTGGCTTGATCAGAACTGTATCCCGGCGCGGCGCTGCCGTTGATCTGGGCCGAGGGATATTCGTTATAGTGCATGATGAACTCAGGTCCAAAGCGCGGCTCAAATTTCGTTAGTGCCGACAACGGAACCATTGCGCCAGCCTTGTTGCGCACGTAAAACTGTCCGGCATCAAGAGCACTGGTCCGATAGTTGCCTTCACCTTCCAGGTAAACCTGCCACTGTCGACCGAAGCGATTGAAATAATTTACGAAGAGACCGCCCATGTAAGTTTGCAGCGTTGTGTAGACGTCGGAAATTGGCACGCCCTGCTTCAGCACTTTGTCGCGGTCCACGTCAACGTACTCTTGCGGCACGCTTGGCAGGAGCGAGGAAGTAATACCTGCGATCTCGGGACGCTTGCGGGCGGCCGCCATGAACTTGTCCACATTGGCCGCGAGATACGGAATATCATTTCCGCCGCGATCTTCAAGAACAAACGTGAAGCCACCGGAGGTGCCAACGCCGGGAATGGCTGGGGGCGAAAAACTAAACGCAGTCCCCTGGGGCATATTGCCAAGTTCATGGTTTAAGCGATTTTTAATTGCCTGGAATTGTTCGGCCTGCTCTTTGCGGTCCGTCCAAGGTTTCAAGGTAACGAAAAAGAACGCGTTGTAGCTGGTCTGCACATAACTCAACAGACTGAATCCGATTACGCTGGTTGTGTATCGAACACCGGGCATTTTTCGCAGAATGCCTTCCACCTGTCTGGCAGCCTGGTCTGTACGCTGGAGAGATGCCGCCATGGGAAGCTGGAGATTCACATAGGCATATCCCTGATCTTCGTCAGGAAGAAAGCCGGAGGGCAACTCCCTGCCAAAGAAAACCGCGACAACTCCAAAAAGCAGCAGGGCCACGACCGCGACACCACTCTTACGAATGAGCGCGGCGCTGGCGCGAATATATCCGTTGGTAGCGCGCCCAAACATGCGATTGAACCAGTCGAAGAACTTTCTTAATGGTCCGCTGCTGGGCTTTTTAGGGCGAAGCAGTAATGCCGCCAGAGCAGGACTCAGGCTGAGTGCATTAAATGCGGAAATGATAACGGAAATCGCGATGGTGACCGCAAATTGCTGATAGAGGCGCCCGGTAATTCCTGGAATGAATGCCGTGGGAATGAAGACTGCCGAGAGCACCAGCGCAATTCCAATTACCGGCCCTGAAATTTCCTCCATGGACTTCAGGGCGGCTTCTTTCGGTGGAGTGCCCTCTTCAATATGTCGCTCGACCGATTCGACCACAACGATTGCATCGTCCACTACAAGACCAATGGCTAGCACCAGGCCGAACATGGAAAGCGTATTAATGGAGAACCCAAATAAAGGAAAGAATGCAAATGTGCCGACCAGGGAGACTGGCACCGCAAGCAGTGGAATTAATGTGGCGCGCCAGCCCTGAAGAAAAATGTAGACCACAAAAATCACCAGAACGAGGGCGATGACTAGGGTAATGAGGATTTCCCGGATTCCTTCAGTGATGGCCTGGGTCTGGTCGAGTGAAATTGCATAATCCATGTCCGCAGGGAAGCGGCTCTTCAACTGCGACATTAATGTGCGGATCGCCTGTGCGTCATCCACCGCATTCGAACCAGGGAGTTGATAGATGGCAAGAATGGCGCTGGGCTGTCCATTCAGGCGACCCATAAGCGTGTAATTCTGAGTGCCGAGTTCGATGCGGGCGATGTCCTTGACTCGCACTACGCCACCATCAGGATTCTCGCGAACGATGATGTTGCCAAATTGTTCCGGCGTAGTCAGGCGGCCCTGCGCGCGGACTGAGTAGGTGAATTCCTGTCCCTGGGGGACGGGTTCGCTGCCGATCTGTCCGGCCGGGTTGACTGTGTTTTGCGATTGCACGGCGCTGACTACATCGGAAACTGTGAGGCCGAGCTTTGTCAGCAAATCAGGCTTCAGCCAGATTCGCATTGCATATTGTCCCGCGCCAAAAATCTGAACATTGGCAATTCCCGGAACGCGAGTGACCTGGTCCGCGAGATTGATGTATCCGTAGTTTGCGAGAAATTTTCCATCGTAAGTGCCGTGAGGCGAATAGAGCGCCACGAGCATGAGCGGCGCCGAGGTAGATTTCTGCACGGTCACGCCATATTGCGCCACAGTCGAGGGAAGTTGGGCTGCCGACTGGGTTTCCCGCATTTGGGTGAGGATTAGGTCGGTATTGGGATCGGTCTGGACTCCGAAATCCACAACCATAGTCATCTGGCCATTGGCTGTGGCGTTCACCGAATACATATAGTTCATGTTGTCCACGCCGCTCATTTGTTCTTCGATGGGAGTGGCGACGGATTGGGCGAGAGTCTGCGCGTCGGCGCCGACAAATGTGGCTTGAATTTTGGCTTCCGGCGGGACGATGTTGGGGAACTGGGCGACAGGCAGTTGCGCAATCGTAATTGCTCCAATGATGACCGTGAGGATCGCAATTACCATTGCAACGATTGGACGATTGATGAAAAATTTAGACATTGGTTCAGTTCCCCCCTGAACCTGCGTTGAATGGAATAGGCGTGACCGTGCTGCCTTCTTTTACTTTCAGTACACCTTCAGCCACAACGCGGTCACCCGCATTCAATCCCTTGTTAATGACCCACAGTGTGCCCACACGATCTCCGAGCTCAACGTTGCGAATGCTGATCTTGTTGCCGGGGTCAAGCACTGCAACCTGGTTCGACCCTTGCAACTCGGTTACCGCGCGTTGCGGAATGAGCAATGCATCTTTCCGGATCTGCGTTACGGCGCGCACCTTGCCGTATTGCCCTGGCCGCAGAATATTGCCGGGATTCGGGAATTCTCCAGCGATGCGGATTGTTCCGGTTTGTTGATCCACCTGCCGGTCGGCAAAAAGAATTTTTCCGTTGTGGGGATATATGCTGCCGTCCGACATAATTAACTGCAGCGGAATTGGCGCGGTATTCGATAGCAGGTTGACTGTGCCCGAGTTGATTTTACCGGCAATGCGCAGATAATCGTCTCCGCTGATCGGGAAGTACGCCTTAATGGGATTCAACTGCGAAACGCCTGTGAGCACAGTGGAGGGAATAACAAAGTTGCCGACCTGAACTTGTGCGATGCCGGCAATTCCACCGATTAACGAACGCACTTTTGTGAACCCTAAATTCAGGGTGGCTTGCTCAACGGCCGCCTGACCCGCTGCGACGGCCGCTTTTCCTGCAAGTTGTGTTTGCGTGTCGCTATCGAGCTGGCTTTGCGGAATCGCGCCGGCTTGAGCTTCAGGAATATCGCGTTTTACGTTGAGCGCGGCATTGCCGAGTTGCGCTTCTGCTTGCGCCAGTTGCGCCTTTGCCTGGTCCAATAGCGCCTGGAACGGGCGAGGATCAATCTCAAAGAGCACATCATCTTTGTGTACGAATGAGCCTTCGCGATAATCCTGCTTGATCAGATATCCCGTGACCTGTGGCTGAATCTGGGCGTTTACGTATCCGTCGAGGGTGGCAACCCATTCGCTGGAGACACGGACATTCTGCTGGACGACGCTCGCAACTTCAATCTCCGGCGGGTGAGATGGCGGCGCCGACGATGCTTTCTGCGCACATCCTGCGCAGAAGAAAAAACTGGCGACAATAGGGAGGAGAGCGCTCGCTCTCCGAAGACCAAGATGCATAATGTTTGATCCCTTCTTACGTCTCTACTGATGCGCGAAGATTCTGATTTGCTTCGAAGAAGCAAAACTTCACTTCAGCTTAGGCACAAGATATCCAGTAAGAACAAACTTAAATTCTTCAACCATCGCGGGTTTTTCGTCCGCGGGGGTTTGTCCATAGAGCGTTAATAATCCTCGGCTGACTTGCTGCACTACGGAGGCAACACGCAACGCGGTAGTTTTTGGCATTCGCGGCTTGTGTGCGAGCAACACGGCGGCAATTCGCGTACGAATCAGTTCGCGCCGGGTTGGCGTATGTGCCGTTGGAGAAACATCCAACAGAGCCAGCAGTGCGGGATGTTTTTTAACGATCTCAAGCTGCACGGTCACTAAGCGGCCTGCAAGATCCTCAGCGGTCAAATCCGCTGCCTGGCGGCCCAAGCCCGCCCAGGATTGCTCAACGTCATTGATGTAAGAGGCGCGCAGGGCCTCGGCCACGGACCGCTTGTTGGGGAAAAACTGGTAGAGCGAACCTATACAAGAATGCGCGCGTTCGGCGATGGCGCTCATGGTCGCGCGCTCATATCCCACTTCAGCAATCACAAGAGCGGCAGCGTTCAAGAATCCAGCCACGCGGAGTTGTCCACGCTCCTGTTGAGGGATTCGCCGCAGGGCAGTTGTTGAATATGAGGGCAAGCTCATATTTTACCACGCGGCTTCGGCCTTTAAGCATTCCCGCAGGTATTGGGTAGTGGGCTACTTTGAATCACGCCGCTTCGTAATTTCGGCGAACCAAAAACTCGCATTGAATCATTCGCTGCATCAGAGCTGGATATTTAGTGAATTGATCATTTCGTTTGATTTTTGCGGACATTTCCCGACTCTGTGAGCGAGAACTCGCACCCGCCTTGGGCATGGTTCCCATGCAAGCGTAGTAGTTACGCAGAGGGCGCACATCAAGACGATGCGAGACAGTGACAGATGCGATGGTTCAACTGGAAGCGGCCGTTTACAGAAAAATCCAATGATCCTTAAATTACATTAACGTACATCGACCGATGGATGATCTATTCGCAAGTGATTGAAATATGGTGAGCGCGGATGGACTCGAACCATCGACCCATGCCTTAAAAGGGCATTGCTCTGCCAACTGAGCTACGCGCCCGCCTTTAGAATCAAGCACTAGCGGCTGTTCACGTCTTCACCGTTGCCCTTCAACAATGCCGCAAATGAGTGACGGAATACGTGCCAGCGAACGTGCTTGCGGATTCCTGCTCGCATTGCGGCGGGCCGGATGTGTTTTGACATCGCCGAACTAGGCCACAATTGGTGCAAGCCTTTTTGGTCCGACGAAGCGAACACGTAATCCGCATCTTGATTGTAAGGGCATCGCCCTTGCCAGTCCAGCAGCACATAGGGGCGTATTGGTTCGCAATCGCTTAGACGGCGGCCGAAGATTGAAGAGGGCCAATCGAAAAAGTGATTGTTCTGGTACTTTTACCGGTTGCGCCGCAATGAAGGTTCACGCAATATTCATTCGATCCAAGGGCAACCAAAGGGACGTGGCTTCGGGGGAGGACGCGTCCCGTTTTCCTCCATGAGGAAATAAATTTATACCTTTCGCCATCAGACGAAGCCAAGGACGTACAACAGAAATTTGTGCGGCAGGTCCCGGTGCGTTCTCCGCTACTCGCTCAAAGGGAAAGCTCCCAGTATCTATCGCGACATCGCGCGCTATCCGGCGATTTTTCTGATTGAACCGCCAGGGGCGTCTGCAGCCTGCATCAGGCCCGGACGAACCGTTTGAGGAACTTGAGGCGGCGGTTGATGTTCTGCTGCAAGCGGCGCCTAAATAAATCTGGGACTGCTCAATCCAGAGCAGTCCCAAATAGAAATTCAACACTAGCGGTAACGCTATTTCTTTTCTGAGATATTCACGGACGCGCGAGTGTTCTCCCAATCCATATGCAGTGTGCAGGTGCTGCCATTCTGGTCGAAACCAATGGCGAAATTTTCCACGGCGGATGGCGTCGCGGAAGCTTTCATATCGGTGCGCGTAAAATCGTTCGCCTCCCCGGGATAGGGGATGCCCCATTCGCCGGTTTTTTTGCTGACGATCAGCGTCCATTTGTCCTGGTTAGGGATGGTGAAGAGCGTGTAACTTCCCGCGGGAACTTGTTTATCGCCGACCATCACGTCGGTATCGGTCACGAATGTAGTCGCTTCGTTAGCGCCGGCGCGCCAGACTTGTCCGTAAGGAACCAGACCACCGTAAATCTTGCGGCCTTTCATGCGCGGGCTGGAATAGTCCACGGTGATGGTTTTGCCGTCAGTAAATTTGCACTGAGTATTTGCCGGCGGGCTGGGGCGTTTGCTTTTATCCGTTTGAGCGCACGCAGCGATGGCCAGAAGAAAAATACACGACGTTAACAGGGCGACCCGCTTCTGCATAAAGTCTCCTTAATTTCAGTCTATTAGCTGCAACCACATTAATCTCAAAATTCACAGTGAGCAAATACTTAGACGCACGAAAAGCGCTGGCAGATAGCAGAACTTTGACCATAAATAATTATGAGATTGCTTTCGCCAGCAAAAATGCGGCCCCCGCTGCCAAGCCTCCGATCACCGACGTCTGCAGAGCGCTCCTCAGTGCGTGGATTCCCGTATAGCGGCCTTTCACGTATCCAAAAGCAGTGAGTGCAATCAGCGTGACGACTGCCGAGAGAACCAGTCCCTTGGAAACATTCGACAGCAGGATATAAGGCATCAGCGGGATCAAGCCGCCCGCAATATAGGAACACGCAATGGTGGCCGCGCTGGTGATTGCGCGGCGCGGATCAGGTTCTTCCAGACCGAGTTCGAAACGCATCATGAAATCCACCCAGGCTTTGGGATGATGGCTAAGAGCTTCCACGATGGGCGTACTCTGATGCGCGGTGAGCCCATAGTTCTGGAAAACACGGCTGACTTCCGCCATCTCCTCCTGGGGGATTTCCTTGATCTCGCGCTCTTCGCGGGCGCGTTCCTGCTCATAGTGCTCGGCATCGCCGCGTGCGGCTAAATAGCCGCCCAATCCCATGGCAATGGATCCGGCGGCAATTTCAGCCAGCCCTCCGACCACGATGAGGCGCGTGCTCTGCACCGCGCCCGAAAGTCCGGCGGCCAGGGCAAAAGGAACAGTAAGTCCGTCGGCCATGCCGATCACGATGTCTCGCACCGTATTGCTGGCGGTGAAGTGTGTTTCCGAATGCAGAATTCTCGTCAAGCTTGGACCTCCGGATGAGACTGCAAATATTCCTGAGCACGGCGGACCATATCTTTTTCGCCGCGATAGCTGAGCTTTCGCGCTGCTTCTTTCAGCGGAATCCAAAGCGCCTTTTTCACTTCGATCCGCATTTCCGGCGCGATCTGATCGATTCCCCCCGATTCATAGCGCAACAAATAGAACGAAACAATTTTGAAGACCCGTTCCTTGTCGCCCCAGCTACGCACGTAAACATATTTTATGTCGGAGAGTTTGGTGATTGGAGTTGCGAGCAGGCCTGTCTCTTCCTGGACTTCGCGCAGCGCGGTTTGTTCGGGCGCTTCGCCCACGTCCACAATGCCTTTAGGCAACGCGAGTACTGTTTTGGGTGTAGCGCCCGGTTCGCGTTGAGGCTCGATTACCGCCAGCATCCATTCGCCATCGGAGCGGCGAATGACCAGGCCACCCGCGGAAATTTCCCGTACCATTCGCCTCCAAACGTTAGTGGATCAAAAGGCCGCTGCAACCGACAACAATGCCGACAATGCCCAAAACAATGCCTGCGTACCAAAAGCTCATGCGGCCCGATAACAGGGTGATGGAAGTGATGACCAGTCCAATTTCAAGGAACACCTCCGCCAGATCGAAGCGGTCCGCACGGCGACGTTGGTGGTCTGTCTCCTGCTCAAGTTCATGGGCTGTCGCTTCGGCCTCTTTCTGGTCGCCGGCGTAGCGGTCCGCTTCAGCCTGATATTTCTGCTCAAACTTTGCGCTTGCTCCAGCATTTTGCGTGGCAAGAAATGTGGTCATCTCGGCCAGTGCTTGATCAGTATGGCGGCGAATGTTCTTGGCCTGATAGAACGCCCATTGGTCGGCCACTTTATTCTGAAGGACTATTTCCTCAGTGTGGGTGCGATGCCCCATGAGCGTGACCGCCGCCACTACGACCGCCAGAATGGCCATGGTGAGCGAAACAGGGGCGAGGTTCGGATTGTGCCGCGCATGTTCCGCATGCTCTTGTAATTCCTGAAGTTCGTCGCTCATCGTGCCTCCGGATAAAGATCACTATTCTCCCATAACTTTTACGATCAGTCTCTTTTCCCGTTGGCCGTCAAATTCCGCGTAAAAGATACGCTGCCATGTGCCCAGATCCAGCTTTCCGCCTGTGATAGGGACAATGACCTCGTGATGAATCAGCAGAGCCTTGAGGTGAGAGTCGCCATTGCTTTCGCCGGTTTCATGGTGCTGGTAATCCTTGCGGAAGGGCGCAAGCTTCTCCAGCCATTCATCAATATCTTCGATCAGGCCCGATTCATTGTCGTTCACATACACGCCTGCGGTAATGTGCATGGCCGAAACCAGCACCATGCCTTCTTTTACGCCGCTCTTTTTGACGATCGCGTCCACCTGCGGGGTGATGTGAATATACTCACGATGTTTTTTGGTATGAAATTTCAGGTATTCAGTAACGACTTTCATCGTTGGAACTCCGATAACAAATTTGACAGTTGAAAAAGTACCACTACGCAAATAATTCTAGCGGAGCAGCGGGGGACGGATGCAATGTCGGTTTGCGGATCAGGGCAGGAAGAAGTATCAGGCTTTTGGGGTAGCGTTGGAGAGGGAAAGCTGTACGGATCGAAATGTCACCCGAAAGTGCTGACTGCCTGATTTGCCCGGAGAATTTTCAGGCTGGGCCGCGGTGAGCGTGGTAATCAACAAGAGCGTGAGAAATACCCAAATGAGCAGCAGGCCTTTTAGCAGTCCATCCAGTTTTCGTTGCGACATCTTCAAATAGCCTCCAGTTTTTTGATGTCAGTGAGGGGGCATGGGCTTCTTGAATATGTCGGAAATATTGCAGAATTTCTTGAGTTACGCCAGTTACTGTAGTATCCGAAGAAAAATACAGCGATTCGCGAGGATTATCGCAGAGATGCTTCCACTTCGGTAACCCAATCCGGGCGCTTCAGGACTTCGCGCGGTTTCGGGCCGTCGGCTGCGCCGACAATGCCGTCGCGCTCCATCAGATCAATCAGGTGAGCGGCGCGGCCATAGCCGATGCGAAGCCGGCGTTGCAGCAGGGACGTAGAAGCCTTGCCGAACTCGATCACCAGCCGGACAGCATCATTGAAGAGCGGGTCATTGTCGTCAGCACTGAGTCCCCCAGCGCCTTCTTCGCCCGCGGCGCGTTCTTCCTGAGGAGCCTCCAGAAATTTCTGTTCATATTCAGCAAGACCCTGTGCGCGCCAAAACTCGACGACCGCGGCAATCTCTTTTTCCGTGACAAAAGGAGCGTGCAGACGATGCACGCGGGCGGAACCCGAGGGCAGATAAAGCATATCGCCCTTGCCTAACAAGGCTTCCGCACCGTTTGCGTCGAGAATGGTGCGCGAGTCCACTTTTGTGGCCACCCGGAAGGAGACGCGGGCAGGGAAGTTGGCCTTGATCAATCCGGTAATGACGTCCACCGAGGGGCGCTGCGTCGCCAATACAAGATGAATGCCCACAGCGCGAGCCATCTGCGCCAGCCGCGTGATGGATTCTTCCACGTTGCTGGAGTCCAGCATCATCAAGTCAGCCAGTTCGTCGATGATGATGACGATGTAAGGCAAAGGTTTTTCTTCCGTGCTATCGCCGAACAGGCTAGGTGTGCCGCCCTCATCGAAGAGTTTGTTGTACTGGTCAATATTGCGAACGCCTTTTTCCGCGAGCACTTTCAGACGCCGCTCCATCTCCCGCACGGCATTGCGCAAAGCGTTGGCGGCGAGCTTTGGCTCAGTAATGATCGGCGTGTAAAGATGCGGCACGCCTTCATAATTTCCCAACTCCAGGCGTTTAGGATCAACCAGAATGAGCCGTACCTGATCGGGCGTCGCCTTATACAGAATGGACATGATCATGGCATTGATCGCCACGCTCTTTCCAGCGCCGGTGGATCCTGCAATCAGAAGGTGTGGCATTCCAGCGAGATCCGCGGTGGAAATGCGGCCGTTAATGTCCTTGCCCAGGGCCAGGGTAAGGCGCGACTTCGATCCCATGAACTCATGCGCTTCAATGTTCTCCCGCAGCCAGATAATTTCACGCTCGCGGTTCGGCACCTGAATTCCAACCGTCGATTTCCCCGCCATCCGCTCTACCAGAATGCTTTCCGCTTTCATGGCCAAACATAAATCGTCGGTCAGGCCGGTAATGCGGCTGTACTTCACTCCGGCCTCAGGCTTGAATTCAAAAGTTGTGACTACCGGTCCTGGATTGATCTGCGTTACCTGACCGTTCACATCAAACTCGGCGTATTTGTCCACGAGTACTTGGGCCAGTAACTTGAGTTCATCGGCATCAATGACCTGCTGCTCGTCAGAACGGTGCAGCAAGCTGCTGGGCGGTAGTTTGTAACCGCCGGCAATTCGCGGCATGGTTGTCTTGGCTTTTTGTCCCGTGTCGGCGCGCTCGGTGACCTCAATTTCAGAAGAATTGGCAGCGTCGGAAAGCTCTTGGGGAGAAACTTCTAAAGGTGAAGAATCGCCTCGCCGCGCCTCGTCTTCCGGCTGCGTCATCTTTTCAATGCCCGTACGACGCGGCACTGTCGCTATGCGCGTCATCGGTTCATCTGGGGCGACGCGGGCAGGAACCATTTGGGTTGTGACCACAGGCTTGGCCGCGCGGCGCTTCTCCAATTCCTTTTGGGCTTTCTTGCGCGCCCGCTCGTGCTTCCAATCCTGGTAGCGGTCCCAAAGAGCGATTACGAATGCAAATCGCGTGGGTGCCCATAACCGCAACGAATTAAACGAAAATGCGGTCGTAAAGTACAGCGCGACGGCCAGTACGGATGCGCAGACAATGTAGGCGCCAGCCAGGTTGAAGTAGTGAATGAGCACGTCCCCGAGAATGCGTCCCAGCAGTCCTTCGATGGGGACCGCGCGCATCCAGCGCGCGTGACCGGGCAAGAGCGAGAGCAGCGCAGGCACGAACATTATCAGCCACAATGCGCCCAAAGACTTAGCGACCGGGGAGGTAACTTTCCGCGAACGGAACCAGCGGGTACCAAGCGCGCCCAGAAACAGCGGTAACAGAAAAGCGCCAATGCCAAGGCCCTGCAGCACAAGGTCTGAAGTAAGAGCGCCGACAATGCCAATCCAGTTCCGGGCCGCATGCGTCCCAGTCAGCACGGAGGCGCTGTTGAACGAGGGATCGAGCGGAGAATAAGAAGCTATGGCGAGAAAAAGGAGGAGCGCGGAGACGCACAACAGGAACCCGATCAGCTCATTGAGCCGACGGTTGTTGGTCGGGACAAAAATCTTTGAGAAAAACTTCATGGGGCGTCTTTGCCGCCGCAAAATCGTACCTCACCTGCGGCGTCCGAACTACGCCAGAGCCTAGTAATTATGACAAGAACGGAGGGTCTCATCAATCGGGGAGAGTATCGAGTTGGCTTCCCATGAAAGAGTATTCAAGCACTAGCTCACGATTTTGGCGGCAAACAATAGAACCAAGGTGCCAATGACGATCCGATATATCGCGAAGGGCGTGAATCCCCGTTTGCGCACCCACGCCATGAACCACGCCACGGCGGCGTAAGCCACGATGTAGGAAACCACGAAACCTATCGCCAAGACCGCCCAGCCATGGGGACTAATTTGTGAGACGCCAATGGGGTTTACGTGTTTGCCGCCCCGTAAAGACTTCAGCAGATCATAGCCAGTTGCCGCAACCATTGTGGGGATAGACAGGAAGAATGAAAATTCCAACGCTGAAGCACGCGACATGCCTGCTAACTGTCCCGCTGCGATTGTGGACATTGAACGTGACGTCCCGGGAAACACAGCGGAGAGAATCTGGCAGGCGCCTATCCACACAGCCTGAGCCAGGCTCATCGCTTCCATCTTCCAGGTATGAATCCGGCTGTCGGCAACTCCGGGGCCCGCCATTTCCGAGCGTGCATTCATTGCATCCACGACCCACATCACAACGCCACCAATCAGCAGCGAATAGCCCATGATGGAGAGGTTCTCAAGATGTTTCCCAATGACCTTGGTGAGCAGAAATGCGGGAATCGCGGTGACCACAAAGGCGATTGCAGTAAGGACCAGGGGATGCGTCAGCGCGGTACGATCACCATTTTCGCCTTGGGGGAAGGTGGAGAGAAATTTTGCAATCCGACCGCGAAAGTACACGGGCAGGCAGAGAATGGCGCCCAACTGGATGACGATGGTGTACATCTTCCAGTAGCCGTCTGTCAGGCTGATATGAAAGAGCGACTCGGCGATCCGCAAATGCGCGGTCGAACTGACCGGCAGAAACTCCGTCAGACCTTCAATAATTCCCAGCACAATGGAAAGCAGAAAATCGTGCAAGCTTCCTCCTGAACGACTGAAGAAAGTATGGCAGAGATTTTAGTGTCTGCGACTGCCTCGTTTGGTACTGGCCGGGACATCGACGGAAACTTAACCTGGGTCGCTCCCCCAGGTTGCGACATCATGTTGGATTAAAAAAAGCAGCGTCTTGGCCCGCGCCGCCCAGTCGCTCTGCGGATATTGGCTGGCAACTTTTTGTGCAAGATCGGCGGCTTTGGCTTTTGCTTCGTCCGATTTTTTCGCGTCCTCGTCCCCTTTATATATACCGATCAGCGCGGCCTGCCGCCAGGCGGCGTCATAGAGCGCTTCCGCGGCCCGCGGCGATTGCGGATGCTCATTGACGTACTTCTCATAAATCTCCGCCTCTTTGGTAGGACATTTCGCTTGCCCCTGCCAGTCGCCGCACAATTTGTTGTCAATCAGGCGGAAGGCTGCCAGGTCCGCCCACTTGGTGCCTGGAAATTTTTTGACGACCTGCCGCATCATGTCTTCGTTCATTTGATTGCGCAGGCGCGGATCCTGCTCCTTCGCCGAGGGCAAGGACATCACATCGGCGCGGTCCAGTTGCCAGCGTATGTCAGCGGCGCGGAACAACCCCTCGCCTGCTAGTGGGGACTGCGGAAAAAGATCGTACACGCCATAGTAGAGATGCAACGCGTCCTGCGCGGAACCCTTTCTTCCGTTGCGCTGGCTGGCTTCGTCTTCAGAGTCGAGCGCCTCGCCAAAAAGAATTTTGTCGCCATCAGGCGTGGATTGCCGGACAATCCCTTTGTCCTCGATCCATCCGCTGACAATTCGTTGCCGCTCTGGATCGTCCGTGTCGTCATCGCTGTCCTGTTGACGCGGTTCGGTGAGAAAACCCTCAATGTGCACCCACTGCGGCGTTGTGTCGAGGACTACAACTTCGCGGCCGCGCTCAATTTTTGCGAGCTTCGCCGATTGCGCGTCTGGAGAAATGTAAATGGTCGCTTCACGCACCATCCTGCCGTGCTCGGAAGCAAGAGCTAATGTGCTGAACAGCAAAGAACCAACCAGAAAAGCCCATAGCCATTTCATTCTTGTCTAACTCCTCAATCTCGCAAGCAACGCTGGATCAATATTGCCACCGCTGATGACGGCGACATTTATCCGTGTCTTCGGCAACTGATCTTTGTGGAACAGGAACGCGGCCACCGTTACCGCGCCGCTGGGTTCGGCGATCGTTTTGGGATCCGCGGCCAGGCTTCTTGTGGCGTCCTCTATTTCCTGCTCACTCACCGACACAATGTCGTCCACGTAACGGCGGATATGCTCAAAGTTAATTTCTCCAAGGTACTGGGCGCGCAATCCATCAGCGATCGTTCGTGTTACCTGCTCACTGGGGAATTCGACGATTTTTCCCGCCCGCAAACTGGCTTGAGCGTCGGCCCCCAACTCGGGCTCCACGCCGATGACTTTCACCGCCGGGTTCGTGAGTTTGATTGCCGTGGCAACGCCGCTGATCAATCCTCCACCACCCACGGGCACCAGGACCGTTTCCACATCGGGCAGGTCTTCCAGAATCTCGATCCCGATCGTTCCCTGACCGGCAATAATTTTTTCATCGTTGAAGGGCGGAATGATTACATAGCCGTGCTGCGCCGCTAACTCTTCGGCTTTGAGTTGCCGTTCTACCCCTGTGGTCCCAGCTAATACGATCTCTGCACCCAGCGCCGCGGTTGCCTGCAATTTAACGGAAGGCGCGGTAGTTGGCATCGTAATCACGGCTTTCATGCCCAATGCCCGCGCCGCGTAGGCTACACCCTGCGCATGGTTCCCGCTGGAATAGGTAATAACGCCGCGTTGCCTGTCTTCTTTTGAAAGTGAAGCGATGTTGTTGTAAGCGCCACGAAGTTTGAAGGCGCCGATGGGCTGCTGATTTTCCGGCTTGAGGTAGAGTTTGCGGTTGTCGCTTCCGGATCCGCCCTGATGAATGCGTGATTCAAGCAGCCGGGTACGAACGGCGATTCCTTGGATACGGTTCTGGGCCTCGTGAATGTCGGCAAGGGTGACCATCTGGTTCCATTCCTCGCTTCTTGCAGAAAAGTAGGCTGGACTCCCGCCAGAATCGTCAGCACATAATGGAAGGGCACCGCGAAGGCTGCTCCAGCCGCGCACTTCTTCCATTATATTTCCAAAATCACCGGCATAATCAGCGGACGCTTCTGCGTCTCCTTGGAGATATACCGCTTTAGGTCTGCGCGAATTTTCTCTTTAATCACGCCGTAGTCGGCTTTCTCTTCGTTATTGGACTGCTCCAGCGTTTGCACCACGACCTGCCGCGCGCCTTCCATCAAGCCATCGTCCCCGGCATTAAAGCCGCGAGTCACGATCTCCGGGGAAATCTCTACACGGCCTGACAATTTATTAATGGCGATAATCGGCAGAACGATACCGTCGGCGCTCAGGTGACGCCGGTCTTTAATAATTAAATCTTCAACCACGTCCGTGCGCGAGCCGGAATCAATGCAGACGCGGCCTACCGTCACTTTCCCCACTTTGCGCGCGCCGAGCTCGTCGAACTCGAGCACGTCTCCGCTTTCGATCAAAATAATATTTCCCACGGCGCCATGCATGGTAGCCGCAAGTTCCGCATGCAGCTTCAGTTGCCGGTACTCGCCATGGACGGGAATAAAATATTGCGGCTTGACCAGATTGATGATGAGCCGCAACTCCTCCTGGCTGGCGTGGCCGCTTACATGGACGGGAGGATAAGAGCCGTCGTCATAAATCACATGGGCTTCGCGCCGGAACAGATGATCGATCACGCGGTAGATCGGCTTCTCATTCCCCGGGATAATGCGGGAAGAAAGCACAACGGTGTCACCTTTTTCGATCTTGGCATGCTTGTGATTGTCCACCGCCGCGCGCGATAGCGCGGACATGGGCTCGCCCTGCGTCCCGCTGATGAGAACGCAAACTTTACTCGCGGGGAAATTTTTCATCTCGCCGGGATGAATGAGCAATCCTTCGGGAATATCAATGTAGCCCAGGTCTTCCGCGATCTCCGCGGAGTTGTTCATGGAGCGGCCTACAAAAGCGATTTTCCGGCCGTGCTCCCAGGCAAGGTCCACTGCCAGCTTTATGCGGTGAATGGATGAAGAGAAGCAGGAGATGAATAATCGCTGCTCGGTGCGCGCAAACACTTCATCCAGCTTGCGCCGCACGGAGCGCTCGCTTGGCGTGTAGCCCTTGCGCTCCACGTTCGTGGAGTCTTGCAGCAGTGCCAGTACGCCGGCCTTTCCGTATTCCGCGAAGGCGTGCAGATCAAAGAGCTTGTTGTCAGTCGGCGTGGCATCAACCTTGAAGTCGCCGGTATGAATGATCACGCCCAGCGGCGTGTGAATGGCGAACGCCACGCAATCCACCAGACTGTGCGTCACGCGGATGGGGGTGACGGTAAAAGGCCCGATTTTGACGCTTTCGCCCGGCGTCAATTCATTGAGTTCAGCGTCTTCCAGAAGCCCGTGCTCTTCTAATTTGTCCTCAACGTAAGCGAGTGTAAATTCAGTTCCGAAGACGGGTACATTCAATTCAGAAAGAATCCAGGGCAATCCGCCGATGTGGTCCTCATGGCCATGGGTGAGCAAAATGCCCCTGACCTTATCGCGGTTTTCGGTGAGATAGGAAATGTCGGGAACGACGATGTCCACGCCGAGAAGTTCCGACTCGGGGAACATAAGTCCAGCGTCAATCACGATAATGTCGTCGCCCCAGCGAACCGCCATGCAGTTCATTCCGAACTCGCCAAGGCCGCCGAGCGGTACCAGATGCAATTTTCCTGTGGGCATGAACACTTGATGCTAGCACAGTACCTGTTGCGGATTCCGTGAGCTACGCCGCCCAAGTCGCCTACAAATCTTTACGGACTTATGCCATTGCTTGCGCATCTGATAGGGGAGTAACGTAATGTTCGGAGCGGAAATTCCTCATGGCCAAGCCAGCACATTCCTGGGTCCGTCGAAGGGTTGAAACAGCCCTGGTGCATGGCATGAACCGGGCTTATCGAACCGTCAAAGTTGATCCTGAGCATTTTCTGTTGCAGCTGCGCACCGCCTATGATTTGCCCATTAATAGCTTTCAGGGCGTTTACTCGGTGAATGTAAACGTGCTCGATGACGTGGCCGAAAGAGTCATTCGCGGCGGGATGCGCGCGGCGGCAATCGAAGGCGCAGGACTAGGTTTTGGAGGAATCCTTACCGTCGTTCCTGACCTCAGCATTCTCGCCAGCATTACCTTGCGCACGGTGCAAAAGTTAAGCCTGCTTTACGGCTTCGAATACAACACCGACGAAGAAACCACCGAGCTTTGGATTGCCGCCGCCAGCGCCGCCGGAGTGGATGTAAGCCGCGAGTTGCTGGAAAAAGAAGTGATTACCCGCTTTGTGCCCCGCGTAATCCGGCGAATCGCCGTGCAGGCAAGTGGAGAGTTTGTTGAGAAATGGTCGGCGAGGCTTATCCCGCTCGCCAGCTCAGCAATTGGGGCAGGCTTAAACTACTTCTTCGTTCGCGCCTGGGGCACCCGAGCTCGAGCGCACTTCCGCCAGAAGCATGTAGAGCGACGGCAAAAATTTCTGGGCGACCGGGAGCCAAAAACGATTGAAGCCGGGATTAGCGCCTATTAGGCTGTTGTCGCTAGCGTAACCAGTCCTCAAGCTCGATTCCCCGGTCAGTTTTCTCATCGCGATACTTCACAATGACCGGAGTGTAAAGGGAAAGATTCCACTCCGCGCCTTTTCCCTTTTTCACGGCCCGCGATCCGGGAACCACCACCGCATTTTCCGGGACTTCCAAAGGCTTTTCCGGCGTGGCCCGGTAAACTTCGCCATTTACTAAATCATAAAGTGGAGTGGATCGCGTCAAAATCGTTCCTGCGCCCAGCACGGCTTTTGTCCGAACCAGCGTGCCTTCATACACGCCGCAGTTTCCGCCGACTAAAACGTCATCTTCAATAATTACGGGCGCGGCATTGATCGGTTCCAGCACGCCGCCAATCTGCGCCGCAGCGCTCAGGTGCACGCGTTTTCCAATCTGCGCGCATGAGCCAACCAGCGCGTGCGAGTCCACCATGGTGCCTTCATCAATGTAAGCGCCTACGTTGATGAACATCGGAGGCATGCAGATCACCGACGGCGCCACATAGGCTCCCAGCCGAGCGGAAGACCCTCCGGGCACCACGCGCACGCGGTCCGCGACCGTGAAGTGCCGGGCAGGGAAGGTGTCTTTATCCACAAAGGAGAGCCCCACGCCGTCGTTCATCTCCGTAAGCTCGCCCAATCGGAATCCCAGCAGGATCCCCTGTTTCACCCAGGGATTAACCGTCCACTGGCCATTCACTTTTTCCGCCGCGCGAATTTTGCCGGAGGTCAGCGCATCACGAAATTCGAGAAATGTTGTACGGGCCTCGGGATGTTGCGCAATCTCGCCAAGCGACACCAGCCGCTCAATGGATGATTGAAGAGTTTGCATGAGAAGAAAAGTATAAAGGAAAGAAAGAAACAAGAATGCAGAATGAAGAAGTAAGAATGCAGAATGAACTTCTAATACATCGTCATTAATTCTGCATTCTGACTTCTACCTTCTGCATTCTTAAACACATTTGCATTCGCTGCGAATCAGAACGCCCGTCATCCCCTGTGCGGAGTCTCGCGCTTCGTGCAGCGTCGCGTAGGGGCCATGCCATTTGGCGTGGTTGGCATCGTGGCCAGCGGGGCGTCCCTTGCCGCGGTTGCATTGGCCGCAATTCGAGCGGTGCAGAACGACCTTGTGCGGCCCCGCAGCCCAATTCTCGTAAATATAGAACTCGACGGCCTCCGGAGTGCTCGCGGTTGGCTTCGTAATTAGCCCAGCCTCGGTGACGACCCGTTGCAGCTTGGAGCGCGTGTCGCGGCGCATGGGCAGCAGCGGCAGGCGGTACACTTCCTCAACCTTGCCCATCATGGCGAGCACCGCCTTCACCGGAAGTGGGCTGGATTCGATGAAGTTCGCCTGCATCAGCGGAAGATATTTCTTATTCAGCCGACGCGCGGTTTGCCAGTCATTGTTCAGCGCGGCCGTGGTAATGGTAGTCATCTCATGCGGAATTTCATTGGACGCCACCGAGATCAGGCCCACACCACCGAGCGCGATCACCGGAAGAGTTACCGCGTCATCACCCGATAAAACCACGAAGTGCTCGGGCGTGGAATTGCAGATTTCAGCAATCTGCGTCATGTTCCCACTGGCCTCTTTCACTCCGATAATATTTGGCACCTCGGCCAGACGCACGATCGTAGCCGACTCAATGTTCACGGCGGTGCGCCCCTGAATGTTGTATAGGATGACCGGCTTGTCCACGGCCTCTGCGATGGCGCGGAAGTGCCGATACTGTCCTTCCTGCGTCGGCTTGTTGTAGTAAGGCGAGGCGGTGAGGATCGCATCCACGCCCGGCCGCGAGGAAAGCTCCCTGGCTTTGGCCACCGCGTCGGAAGTGGAGTTCGAAGTAGCGCCGGCAACAATCGGAACGCGCCCTGCGGCCACTTCAATGGTAATGTCAATCACTCGCAGCCATTCATCATGGCTGAGCGTCGGGGTTTCCCCGGTCGTGCCACAGGGAACCAGAAAATTGATTCCGGATTCAATTTGCCAGGAGACGAGATTTTGCAAAGCCGTTTCGTCTATGGAACCATCTTGATGAAACGGAGTGACGAGAGCTGTACCACAGCCGCGAAGTTGCATTTGTCTAGGATAACGCGAATGGGCAGTGGTGGAACAGAGGGCGGTCCGTTATAGCTCCCGCCAGATGTCCTTGAAATTGAAGAAGCCTTTTTTGCCGGTGAGCCACTCGGCCCCGCGGACAGCGCCTTCGGCGAATCCCCGGCGCGACTTGGCATCATGGCAAAGGTAAATTTTGTCCACGCTGGAGTTCAGCACCAGTTCATGCAGGCCTACAACATCTCCCTCGCGAAATGATGTGATTTCCAGTTCGGTTCCTGACACCTCACGGACAGCGTCCCGCAGCACCATTGCGGTGCCGGAAGGGGCGTCTTTTTTGTGGGCATGATGGCGCTCGAAAATCTGGCCTGAATAATTGTGCTTCAGCGCTGCTGCGGCTGTTCGCGCGGCTTCAAAAAAAAGATTTACTCCAATCGAAAAATTTCCGCCATAAAGAACGCCAATGCCGCTTTTCTCCGCCAGCGCTTTTATGCGCGGAACTTCGCCGTACCAGCCTGTTGTGCCTACCACCATGCTTTTCCCGGATCGCGCGCATGCTTCCATGTTGTGGATTGCGGCCTCAGGGTTGGTGAAGTCAATTACGACATCTTCGTCACGCAAGGTTTCTGCGCTCAGAGCTTTTCCGTGCTGGTTCTCACCAGAGCGAAGCACTCGGATCTTGTGGCCGCGTTCATGCGCGACCTCCTCCACCAGCGAACCAGTTTTGCCATGGCCCAACAGTAAAAATCTCATAGCTCTCCAGGCATAAGAATAAAGGCGCTAAGCAAAAATTTCCGGATCAAGCTCAGAAAAAAACTTCTTGTGCAGCCTGCGCACGATTTCCGGAACGTTTTCTTCCTCGACCACAAAGGTCAAATTAATTTCCGATGCGCCCTGCGAAATCATTCTAATCTTGATGTCCTTCAACTCGCCAAACACGTGCGCGGCGATGCCAGGGATTTCCCGCAAATTTTCTCCCACCAGGCAAACAATCGCTTTTCGCCCTTCGTACTTCACGTCGGCTAAGCTGGCCAAATCCGCCGCCAGCGCGGGGATGGACTCATTGGAGTCGAGGGTCAATGACACACTAACTTCCGAGGTGGAAACGACATCCACCGGAATCCGGTGCCGATCAAAGGCGTCAAAAATCGCCTTAAGAAAGCCATGGGCGAGCAACATGCGCGGCGCGGCCACGTCCACAATGGTAATGCGCTTTTTGGCTGCAATCGCCTTGAAGAAATTGCGGCACTTCGGCGCGCGGGTAGTAATCCGCGTTCCTTCGCCTGACGGATTGCGGGAATTCAAGACATAGACTGGGATATTTTTCTGGATCGCGGGCAGAACCGTCGCCGGGTGCAGCACCTTCGCGCCAAAGTATGCCAACTCCGCAGCCTCATCGAAACTGATGACCTTGATGCGCCGCGCATCCGGACACAGATTCGGGTCGGTGGTCATCATTCCATCCACATCGGTCCAAATTTCAATCCGCTCCGCGCCAAGCGCAGCACCCACAATCGCCGCGGAAAAATCGGATCCGCCCCGGCCAATCGTTGTGGTCACGCCCGCTTTGTTCGCGCCAATAAACCCGCCCATAACCGGCACACGGCCTGCATCCAGCAACGGTTTTACGCTGGAGAGCAGCCGCTCGTTCGTTTCTTCAAATTGTGGAGTCGCCCGCATGAAGGTGCTGTCCGTCACAATCACATCGCGTGAATCCACGAAAGCCGCGTCCAGTCCCATCGCCACGAAAGCTTCCGTAACCAGAACGCTCGATAGCATTTCACCGTAAGCCGCAACATTGTCAGTAGTCCGCGGAGTAAGTTCTCCAACGGCCGCAATGCCGCGCAGCAATTCATTGAGCGCCTGGAAGGATTCTTCAAGCTGAGCATGGAATTCCGTAAATCGCGCGGTGCCCAGCAATTCTCCCGCTGTGTTGTAGTGCCGCTCCTGGAGCGACCGGCACAATCGCTGGGCGGTGTCTTTATCTCCCGCTCCCGCGGCTTTGGCCATGGCCAGCAATTGATCGGTGACCTTCGCCATGGCACTGACCACGACCACAGGACTTTGCCTAAGTCGACCCTTTACAATCGCCGCCGCCCGGGAAATCGCCGTGGCGTCTTCCACCGACGTTCCTCCAAACTTCATTACGATCATCGGGAAAGACTCTCCGGCAATGAAGTGAAAGAATGAAATGAAGCGAAGGAGGGGAAGGAAGAGTCAACGGCGCGGAGTCGAAGAAGTTGTGGCACTGATGGTTGGTTCCGTCCGGTTGGATTCTACAATATTTGCACGAACGTCCCGAAGAAGGGCGGAGCCCAGTTATTGCCGCGGGGGAGCTTCGGCCCCAAATGAGTATTCATTGAGCGGCCCGAAGCGCCGCTTTTCCGCATAGAGCCGCCAGCGCCGCCATACAATCCGCAAGCTTGCCATCACTGGGATGGAAAGATAAATGCCCAGAATGCCGGCAATTTCACCTCCAGCGAGCACTCCGAAAATCGCCGCGAGGGGATGCAACTCGACGCTTTTTCCCATAATGCGCGGAGAGATTACGTAGTCCTGCGTCAGCCGCCACGCGACTAAAAACAGCAGCAGCAGTAGCCAGTGCTGGTACCCAAGCACAAGCGCCACCACCAGAATGACGGAGGCAGCGAGAAGCGGCCCGATCACGGGAATGAATTCCATGATGCCTCCAGCTGTTCCCAGCACCAGCGCATACGGAACTTTTAAGCTCCCCATGAATGCGGTGTAGGCAAGCATCGAGAGGGCCGCCAGCGTCAACTGAGCGCGAATGAACTGTGCCAGCATTTGATTCATGTCATCGAGGACGCCCTGAACAAATTCGCGTTGCGCGCGGGTGTGGAAAAATGCCAGCAGTGATTCGCCAAACCCGCGCCCATCTTTCAGAAAAAATGCCGCGAGAATCGGAATGAGGACCAATAACCATACGTCGCTTGCCGCTTGTGCGGCGCGCACGCCCACGCGTTGCGCGATCTTCGTGAAAGTACGCTGGTGATTCTGAAGAAAATCATGCAGTCTTTGCTGGGTCTGCGTGCTCCAGCCGTGTCCCTGCCCGATTTTGACCGCGATCTGTCCGATGTCCGTCGATCCGCCCTTTTCAATCAAGCCGGGTACTGACTGGGCCAGACGTTGCGTCTCGCGTCCAATCCGGGGGCCTACGAAGAAGAAAAACGTCCCCAGAAGAATAACCAGCAGGAAATAGATAATTGCAATCGCGCTGCCGCGTCCTCGCGTCCACTTTTCCAGATGAGAAACCGCGGGATCAATCAGATAAGCAAAAAAGATCGCGAAGAGAAAAGCGATCAGGGTATTGTGCGCGACGTAGAAGAAGCCAAATACCAGGGCGAACAACAGCACCGTAAACAACACCCGCGTTGTCCGTGCATCAACAAGAGACATGGATCTCCATTCTCAGGAACGCGAACGCCGCTGGCGCAGCGCGGCTTTCAATCCCTCACGATTTCAGTGCCAGTTTCGACGTCTAGTATCCGGATTAGCTTAAATTGTTCATTGACCCACATGGACCAGTCTCCGCTGTCACTCTTCAAGTCAATTTTGCTGAGCTTTTCCTGGACGCCATGAATGGTGACCTCGTCCGGCCCCAGGAAGGTCAGGCTGACCGGTATAGAAATCCGGGAATGGGCATTCAATGCCCCGAATTTCATCTCTTGCTTCAGCGGGCATTGCAATATTCCCTTTTGCGTCTTGCAGGAGGTCGCCAGGTATTTCCACACAAGAATTTCCCGCTGTATGAAAAAATAGTCGTCCAGAATGCTGGTGGATGCGGGAAGCAAAAACGGTTTCTCTTGTTCTTTAGTGTCACCGGTATCGCGATAATGCTCCGTCAGGAAGTCATTACTGGGAGCAACCGTGGCTTCTGCACTCCCCGGACTAATTTCCTTCCACTCATATCGCAATATTTCGCCGTTTGGGGCCAGATCCAATTCCGAAGATTGCGCCGCATCTCCAGCCGTTGATTCTGTCTTGAATTCTGATTTGGCAACGCTCCCATGGCTGTTCTGCATGATCGAGAAGGTTTCCGTTGCCACGCGCTTTTCATTCTGAAAAATGCCGAATGATCCTGAGTCCACGGTTTTGCTGGAAGAATCTTCTTTTGCTTTGGCGTTCTGCTTGTCCTTGGCAAAACTGCTCGCCGCGATTGTCAGCAGGCAAATCAAAACCGCGAACCGAAGCACTGATAATTTCACCGATTGCTCCTTAAGGTCGTGCCAAAAAAGTCGTGCAAAAAATGATTTCGTCAAAACTAAGCAGTCAATCCCAGCAGACGGCCAATCTCTGCAGCCACCGCTGGCACATTTTTTTTCGTCGTATCAACCTGAAATTGAGCTTTTCGATAGTGCGGGTATCTTGCTTCATACAGCTTAAGAAACTCCGCCCGATCGCGCTGTAAAGGCCGGTTTGTCCCTTGTTCCTCACAGCGCCGGAATAACTCCTCCGGGGAAGCATTTAAAAAAACAATGGGTATTCCGGAAGACTGAAGCAGCGCGGCATTGTCCGCCTGCACAAAAGCCCCTCCGCCAAGCGCAACAATGCGCGGTTCAGATTTCAATTCGGAAATCAATTGCTGCAATGCCCGGTGCTCGGCGACGCGAAAAGCCACTTCTCCGGATTCGCGAAAAATTCGCTCAACGCTCCGGCCCTCTTGCGCTTCAATGCGGTCGTCCAGATCTTCAAAGGGCCAGCTTAATTGGCGTCCTAATTCCCGTCCGACTGTGCTTTTACCGGCGCCCATAAAGCCGACGAGCACCGCCGCACGAATCGTCTTCACGCCGTCGCGTGAGGACGCCGGATTCTGTAGCCCCGGTTCGCTGTCATGCATGGAGGCCAGCAAAAGGCTTGTTCCGCCCTATTCTGTAAAGATTGAAATTAGCGCTTCTTGAGGTGGATTTTACCACTGAAGGAAAGCAGCTTGACCTTCGATGCCGCCTTATTCACCGTACCTGCGAAGGCACTCCCGGCCTTGATGGCAAAGGGTGTGTGCTCCGGTTCCAGGGTGAAATCATTCACCACCAGCCCGGTAACGGAGCGGGCAAATACGTCAATGGAAGCGTAGGCGGGAGCCTGGGCTTCAATGTCCCCGGTGTGGCTGGTAAGAACATATTCACCGCCAGCGCCGAAATCGCCGTCATACATAATTTTTCCGCTGACTGAATTCACCTGCACCATGGGTCCATTCACCGCATTCATCATAACGTCGCCGCCCATGGAAGTGACTTCCACATATCCATCCTGAATGTTGGTCAACGTCACCGGCCCGTCCAGCGTCTTAATGTGAACATGGGCGCCGTTAAAATCTCGCAGATCCACGTCGCCCGTGGCTTCTTCAAAATCCACATCGCCACGCATCTTTTCCGCGCGCAACTGGCCGGAAGAGGCGTGCAGCACGATACTGGCGTCTGCTGGCACCGCAACTTCGTAGCTCACTTGTCCGGAAGTCGCATCGGCATTGGCGAGCAGGTGAGAGAAAATATCCACTCGACTTCCACGCTGGCTCTGGTCCACTTCAACTTTATCGGAAGAGAGAACCGCGGTGACGACCACTTCGCGGCCAACCGCGGGACGCACCGAAATGGGCCCATATTGATTGGTGATAGAAACCGTGGCGTGGCGCCCCACTTTAAAGTGCATTTCTTTGCGCGTCTCGGCTTGCGCGCAAATCATTCCGGCAATGGTCAACCCGATTATCAGTGTGGCGTTACGGCTTTTGCTGTCCATAATGCTGCCCTCTCCCCTTCTCGTACACGGCACAGGCGCGATCCTGGCCGCTCGCGCATTCCTTACTGAAAACGATCTAAAGCCATCTGGTACAACATGGCTTTCTGATCGTACGCGCTCATTAAATAGCGTTGCGCTTCCTCATCGTTCGGGTCGCTCAGCGCGGATTGTTGAGCGTCCCGGATGTACGCATTTACATCTCGAAGCCCACGTTCATATTTTGCGCGAAGTGTCGGACTTCGAAAGGCGATCGCAGTAAGAAATTTTTGATCTTCAACCGAAAACGCCGCCATCACGGGGCCCTGAACGCTGGCGGATTGAGTCGTTAAAGCAGGCGCGGATTCAGTAGAAATTGAATGGATCTTTCCCTGGTAATTCAACACTCCCAACACAATCAACACCGAAGCGGCTGCGGGAAGCATCCAGGCCAGGTTCCAGCGCGGCTCGCGCTTAAGGACCAAAACCGGCTGTTGCCGCGCGGAGTGAATCAATCCCTCGTCCCGCAAAGCTGACTCAATGGCGTTCCAGAGTTGTGGGCCAGGTTCTTCCGACGCTTGCAGCAAAGGCGCCTGCCGCGAAATCGCATTCAGGTCAGAAACCAGTCCCCAACACTCCTGACACGAACGCAAATGCGTCTCATACTCGGGATTACGGTTACCTCCGCCGATCTCCGGCAGAAGTTCCTGAAATTGCTCGCACGTCATACATCCTCTCTCCCCAAACTACTTCGCCCCTTGCTTCTCGCGACGTTTCTTGCGGGCCTCCTTCTTTTGAGCAGGTCCCGTAACTTCAAACGTGCTTTGTGCAACTGCGACTTACTATTGCCGATGGAACAACCCACCAATTCGGCAATTTCATTGTGTTCGTAACCTTCCACGTCGTGCAACACAAAAACTGTCCGGTACCCTGGAGGCAAGGCATCTACCGCTCGTTTCAGCTGTAAGCGATCCAGAGACCCGCTTAGCGAAATATCCAATGCCCCGGGCTCTTTCCTGGGCGAATCTTCCTCGGTTTCCATTGTGTCTTCGAGGGGGACAATCGGCAGGCCCTTTTTGCGAAGACGCATGAGGACAACATTCACCGCCATGCGATGCAGCCAGGTCGAAAATGCCGCTTCGCCGCGGAACGTGCCTATTTTGCGGAATAGCTGGAGGAACGCTTCCTGGGCCAAATCCTCCGCTTCCGCCGCATTGGCGGTCATGCGCAAGCATAATGAATACACCCGGCGCTTATGCAGGTGGTAGAGGACCTCAAAGGCCTCCGCATCTCCCTGCTTGGCGCGCTCAATTGCCTCTGCTTCTGTAAGTCGGTCGCCCTGCGATTTTCGAGCCGTAGTCAAATTTGACTTTTCCGGCCGCACTAAGTCTGATGCGGCTCCACTCTTGTTTCGTTGTACAGTTTGCTTGGAATCAGGCGTTTGCGGGAACTTGAGTCCTGCTTCGGAACATGTTGTCACAATTGGAGTTTACCTCCGCCTGCCGCCCCCGCGTGCTGTACAAAGGCAGCCTACTTTGTTGGCTTATCCGCGTCAACACCCAGATTTTGCGTTCTATTTCAGGATTCCCCATCAGGGCTCGAGACGGTGCTTATAGTTCTTAAACCCGCGACCACTCACTTCAGTTGCTCTCCAGCCCAATAAAAATGAAAGAAATTTTGCTAAAAATTTCCTGCAACTCTAGGTCTTGGCGTCCTTTCACCCTTGCGAAATCTAAGTCAACCTACAGCATCGCTCATGTTCTCCAGCCCAACCCGAGGTCTTAGTGGCTGCATCCAATGGCCGTTTAGAGAGCATACGTGTGAGAGTTCAAACCAACCGCTTCCGGCCACTGACAAGGCTGGTACTTAATCCGAGGAGAAAGTATTAGATGAAACGCATGAGTTTGTTCGCTGTATTAAGTTTCTGCCTGCTGGCGCCGTCCTGGCTGATGGCACAAACCTACGACCATGGAGAAGTGGGAGTGTTCGCTGATTATCTTCGCTTCAGTCCTACTAACCCCGAAATTAACTTTGTCGGTCTGGGTGGGCGGGTCGGTATCAATGTGAATCCGTATGTCGCCATGGAAGGGGAGATGAGTTACGACTTTGAGCGTAACTTCACAACCGTGACTTCAACCGGCGGAACTTCAACCTTCGTTCGTACTGGCTTCCGGCCCTTGACTGCCTTGTTCGGTCCTAAGTTTCAGTTCGGCGGTTCCAGCCCATTCCGCGCATTTGTAACCGGCAAAGTGGGATTCGTAAACTTCAGCACCTCCAGTGCAAGCGTTTCCACGGGATTTATTAACGGCGTCAACAGCGTGGGCGGTTCTTCGACGCATTTCGCCATGTATCCCGGAGCCGGGATTGAAGGTTTCTGGGGGCCCGTCGGCCTTCGACTGGATGTAGGAGACGAAATTTATTTAAACAACGGGACGTTTAATAATCTGAAAGTGGAGTTTGGCCCGCATTTCCGCTTCTAATTGGATTTGCAAAATAACTAAAGACAGCTTGCCGTTCTGGCAGGCTGTCTTTTTTACAGCGCGAGTTCCAGCGAATGCTTTGCTTCGTCACAATGAACGTGAAGCACGTTCTTGCCTTTGGCATTAAAGCTCTCAATGATCTTTTTCGACTGATCATAACCAGCCACAGGCGACTGCACTCGGAGCTCGATCCAATGCTCGCCAGCCGGCACCGCCAACTCGACTGATTCAGTTCCTTCCACCTTCTTGAAGAAAAAAGCTCGCCGTTTCGTCTGACCGTGCAGATCCTGCTGGCAAATTAACTTGCGGTCAAGCCAAACAGAAATGCTCGCACTCGAAAATGCATGTTGAATTTCAATATCCAGTTTCGCTTGTGCGGGTTTTTCGACTGCTGGGGTTGGCACCCGCTTTGGAACAGGCGGCGTTAGGTTCGGCGCCGGAATCGTCTGGGAAAATACGATCGAGGGCACCGGAGCCATCTTCCCACGCCATACAATTGCCGCCGCCGCCGCGAGTACAACAAGGAATACGGCCACTGCGGCGGCCCACAATGCTTTTTTGTGCAGTAAATTTTTCGCGGCCGGTTGCTTTGTCGCATACCTCGAATCGTCCGCCGGCGGCGAAAGTTCGCCAAAAACTGGAATTAAATTGTGTTCTTCAATCACTTCCCGCAGAAAATCTGAATTAAGTTTCCCGGCTTGCTTGCCGCGGAGTTCGGCAATTGCCTCCGCCATTTCTCGTCCACGCTGAAATCTTTCTTCAGGATTTTTGGCAATCGCTTTGGACACGATCCGGTCAAGTTCTGGAGGAAAAGACGCATCGAACGCGCTCACGAAAATCGGTTTGCGGTTCACCACCTTGTAGCAAATTGTGGTGGCGCTATCGCCCTGGAAGGGACGGAAGCCGGTCAGCATGTTGTATAAAATCACGCCCGCTGAAAACAAATCAGACCGCGGATCAACTCCATCTCCCCGTAACTGCTCCGGCGCCATGTAGGCCGGGCTGCCCAGCACTTCGCCGGGAAGCGTCGTCTGTGCCTGGTTCAACTTGGCGATGCCAAAGTCAGCGATCTTGGCATGCCCCTCCGGAGTCATAAGAATGTTCGCAGGCTTGATGTCCCGATGCACGACGCCTTGCTCGTGCGCATAATCCAAAGCTTCGGCAATTTCTTGCGCAATCTGCAGGGATGCTTCCAGCGCCATCTTCTCCTGGCGGTGTCCCAGAATGGTGTGCAGCGATTCGCCCTGCACATATTCCATTGCGATGAAAGGCTCATGCGTTTCCGGATCTTCCCCGGCGTCAAAGATGGTGACGATACCAGGATGGGAGAGCCGCCCGACCGCTTGTGCCTCGATCAGAAACCTTTCACGATATTCTTTCTCTTCCGCTAAATCCTGTCCGCTCAGGGAGATGGTTTTCAACGCGACTATGCGGTCAATGCGTGGATCGCGGGCCTGATACACGATTCCCATCGCCCCACGACCAATTTCCGAGAGGATCTCGTACCTGCCCACACGTATGCCTGTGCCGCTGCCGCTGCTCATAACGTCCATTCATCTTAGGTTTTCGCGTTATACAACGTCAGTACCAAACCGTTCTCACTCTTATTACCGGAGTAATCTTCTACATGGATGGCAGTATTACGAACGGAATGTAGGCCAAACGCAGGGCCAAAAATATAAGGACATTATTGGGGAAGAGGAAGGGACGAACCATGCAAGCCCGTTTCAGTCGCCTCAGCCGAAGACTTCCTTGGCCGCCACGACTGTATTGCTATGGATCGTCACTGTGTCTTCAATTCGTCGCGCATAGCCGCCCGCGTACGCGGTCATAATCGGGATCTTGCGTGCCCGTGCCATGCGGAAGACCAGTTCATCGCGCTTTTTCAATCCCTCGATGCTCAATGCCAATCCTCCTAATTGATCATCCCGGTAGGGATCAGCGCCCGCGACGTAACAGATCAAATCAGGTTGCATTTGCCGCAGTCCTGAACTCAAAGCGTTGTCGAGCCATGCCAGGTAGTCGTCATCGCTGGCCCCATCCGGCAGATTGACGTCAATCGAGGACGGCGGCTTGATGGCCGGATAATTGTTCTCCTGATGCAGGGAGATTGTGAAGACATCATTGTGTCGTGCCGTGTCATTTCCCAAGTCCGCGCGATGCAGCATCCCCGGCGCGGAGGAAGGCAGCGGCTCTCCAACGTTTTTCCCTGCGCCAAAAATCGCCGCCGTCCCATTGCCCTGGTGAACATCGCAGTCCACGGTCATCGCCGTGCGGATCTTTCCTTCACGCTGCATGCGGCGAATCGCAACCGCCACGTCGTGGATCATGCAGAACCCTTCGCCATGGTCCGCGAAGGCGTGATGAAATCCCCCGCCAATGTTCAGCGCGACGCCGTCTTTCAACGCCTGCTCTGCCGCCAGAATCGAACCGCCAGCCGCCAGCCAGAAGGCGCGCACCAATTCTTCGGAGTAGGGAAGCTCGAGCAAAAGCTCCTCCTCCCGGGAGAGCGTTCCCGTCTTTAGCTTTTGTACGTACTCAGGAGTGTGCACCAGCAGGATGTCTTCATCGGCCGCCAGCTTCGGCGCAACAAAATCTTCCGCGCCGGCGACGCCAGTTTCCAGCAAGCGCTCGCGTACCAGCCGGTATTTTTCCGCCGGGAAGACATGCTCCCCAATCGGCAGAAAATATTCATCACTGTAGATGAGCTTGAAAGGCAGCATGGACTTTCCAAATCATATCGTGTGGCGCGGACACTCCGACATGGGGATGTCTGCTATTAGCATCGCGAAACACGTAGGGGCGGGTGCCCCCACCGGCCCAGCGGAGCGAAGCTCCGCAAATTACTTCTTCCGCGGTGATGGATCAACAAATGAACGCCGCAGCGGCACAATCGCGCCTTTCGCGGGATCGCTCGCGGCATTGGCGCGCGACAATACCTCTTCCTGAATGTATTTCACGAAGTCCTGAATCTGCCGCTGCATCTCTTCCATGCGTTCGCGCATTTGCAGAATGATGGCCATCCCGCTGATGTTCACGCCCAGGTCTCGCGCCAGGTTCAGGATGAACTCAAGCCGCTGCAAATCCTCGTCCGTGTAGAGCCGCGTGTTGCCTTCGGTCCGCGAGGGCTTCAGCAATCCTTCCCGCTCATACAAGCGCAACGTCTGCGGATGGATGCCATACATCTCGGCGACCGCCGAAATCATATAAGCGCCCTTGGATTTTCGCTTAGTCATGGAGTCGCAATTTCGATCACACTACTTTATACAACGAGCCATCTTAATTGGACACTACCTGACAAACAGTGCTTGGCATCGTCATTCCGCCAATGGAGCGAGGCCTATTTCATGCTGCCGAGGCTGCTCACGCTTTGGTTTTGGGGAAGGCACGACTTTAGTCGTGCCGCTAGACTCGCATATGACGCGGTTTTAACCGCTGAGGGGTGCTTACGCGCTACCAACTGCTATACGCACTACCATCGCTGGAGGTCTCGCTGGAGGCGCTATGCACGTCATCAATGCCCGTTTCCGTCTGGCTGGGGTCGAGGATGGTGTCGTCTTCCTGTTCCGTGGTCCAATCAGCCGCGCCGGTGAAGGGGTCTTTGGGAATCTGTTTCAGGTATCCGGCGGAAACCAGGTCGTCGAGTGACTCGGGAGCTTTCTGTTTATCGAGCGTGTATTGCGAGATCAGGGAGCGTAGTTGGAACAGGTCCTGTTTCAACACAGCCTCGCGCGCATGAATGATGGAGCGGTTATAGGCGGGCACGGAAACCGCGATCAGGATCAGCATAATGCTGATCACGATCATCAACTCAATCAGAGTAAAGCCGCGCGAACCAGGCCGCATTTTGAATCTTGCCATTACCAATCCTTGTACTTCGTTCCATCAAGCGCTGTGCCTTCAGATTTGGTGTACACATCGAAGATGTTGTTGCCGTCCCAGGAATCGGAGTCCGGGTCGTCCTGCATGGAACGCAAACCCCAGTCGGCGTTTCCGGTCATCGGGTCTATCGGAATCCGGCGCAGAAACTTTAGCTTCTTTCCGCCTACATCCACGCCGTTTACAAGCGTGTCCAGGTCTGGCGGGTAACCTTCGGAACCTACCTTGGTCTGGAACGCTCCCCGGTCGGCCGCGTCTTTGTAGCGGTCCACCGCATCGCGCATCATCCACAGATCACGCCGCAGGTCCCGCTCCCGCTCCCGCTTGATCGAAACCCGGGCCAGCGGCACCGCCATTCCCGTAAGGATCAAAAGAATCGTGATGGCGACAATCAACTCGATGAGCGTGAATCCGCGCATTCGCCGGCGTATCGCAGTCTTGAACTTAGGCATCTCCCGAACTTCCATCACTGTACATTTACAGTGGCCACTGTGCCCGCGACAGGAATAGCCTGCATGGCCGGATCACGCGCGCCACCTTTGGAAATGGTCAGCGTTCCTTGCCCGCTGGCCTTGGCCATGAATGTCAGGGTCACAACGGAACCCTGTCCGGAAAGGCCGGGGGCCCCGGGCGGACGGCTGGCATTGATCTGCAAATTCCCGCTCGCGTCGTCCTCGCCGCGATGCATCAGCGCCACCGCCTGGCCATCCTGGGAAAGGAACCCACCATTCGAGATGTTGACCACCTGCAGCAGCTTGGGGTCATAACTCACCTGCATGGGCACCGAATACACGTTCTGCGCCCCGTTCATCATTACGTTCACGGCGAATGTGGAACCTTTCGCAGCGTTGATCGTTGCTGGATCAAACGCAAAGCTGGCCGCCGTGGGCGCATTCGCTGACGTGGCCGGAGCTTCAGTCGCCGGGGCTGGCATTGGTGCGGGTGCCGCGCCTACGCCACCTGCCTGCGGGACTGCGGTTTGCGGCGCGGTGGTCTGCGAGGTATAAGACTCGCTCGCCGGATTCAATTGCAGCGCCGTCGCCGTGCCTACATCAATCGCCTTCTCGTTGATGTCGTCCACGTAGAATCCGCGGACGATGTGCGGAATCAGCACGAACACAACTTCGTTTTCGCTGTGCTCGGTGTTGGTTTGCGAGAAGAAATATTTCAGGATGGGTATCTGCGAAAGTCCGGGAATGCCGCTCAATGAGCGCGTGTTCTGGTCTTCAAACATTCCGCCAAGCAGACTCGCTTCGCCTTCCTTAAGGCGAATTTCATTTTCAATTTTCTTCTGCCCGATCACCGGCTGGTTAATGCCGCCGATGCTTACCGTCGAAGTCTGCGAGGAGATGTCCATGGAAACCTTCAGCGTGACCTCGCGGTTGGCATGGATGGTGGGCGTGATGTCAATGTTCACACCGACGTCATAGTATTGAAACTGAGTATTGACCAGGGGATTGATGCCGACTCCGCCAATTCCCGGCTGGAATGAACCGGTCGCCACCGGCAGCCGTTCTCCAATCTTGATGGAAGCCTTCTGCCCGTTCACCGAGCGCATCTGCGGGTTCTGCAACAGCTTGACCGTGCTGTCGCTGAAAAGCGCTGTTGCCGACGCTTGCGGAATGGTAACGGTAAAGTCGGTGGCGTTTAAATTTCCCAGGCGGTTAAAGTTGACCTGGTTCGGCGTGCCGCCCGTGGAGCCGCTTGTTCCTGTTTGGTCGGTGGTCCCGTTGGTGACGGTGCTGGTATTGATATTGTTTTGCAGCGCGACCGTCGCGCTGGTGGGCGGGCTGATGCCCAGGTTGTGCACTTTGTCGCGGCTCACCTGCATGATGGCCACGTCCACAACGACCTCCGGCTTAGCCTTGTCGAGGTCATCCACCAGCTTTTGCGCCAGCACCACTTGATCAGGTGTGCCGCGAATCACAATCGCGTTCTGCGTGGGCAGCGGCTGGATTTTTGAAATTTCCAGAATTTGCCGCATTGCATTCACCATGTCCTGCAACTCGGTCGGCTGCGACATGTTCGACAGATAAAACGTCTTGATGACGCTCTGTTCCAACTCTTTGCGCTTGGCCGGATTGTCCGCGGCCACGAAAATCGTGTTGGGCGTCACCGGACGCCAAAAAGTCTTCGACTCTAAAGCCACAATAGACAGCGCCTGCTGCAAGGTTACGCTGTTCAACTCAATGCTCACGCGGCGCGAAGTGTACTCCGGATCAAATAGCACATTGATGCCCGCCAGCTTCCCGATTGTCTGGTAAATGATTTTGGTGTCTTCCGGCGCCAGCTTCAGGGTGATGGGCAAATTGGAAATAGCGGCAAGTTCCACAGGGCCTTGTGCTTCGTCCAGTCGGCGCTCCATCGCGTTTGGCGGGTGCGCTGTGGACTGCGGCTTGGGCGACTTCGCCTGCTCAATCATTTTTTGCGTGCGCTGGATTTCCTGCGTCGCTATCGGACTCGAAGGATCAACCTCGGCTGCCTTCTGGAACTCCGCCCGGGCTTCATCAAGCTTGCCCACGTCCTGCAATAACTGGCCGCGATGCACATGCGAAGCTCCCGCTAGAAAGCGCAGCCGCTCATAGGCCGCCTTATACTTCAAATCTTTGGGGCTGAGGTCGTACGCCTGCTTGTACAGGTCGTAAGCTTCCTCGTAATTTTCGCGGGCTTCAGCGTCTTTGCCCTTGTCGTAAAACGATCCGGCCTTATTGGCTGCGACGGCGGGGAGGGTCACAGCTACAACTAGCAAAAAAATTGCGGCTGGACGGAGCAGGCGTGTCATCAGTAAGTCCTCACAGACATTCTTTGCCGGGAACAGGCTGCGCTTCTTGACCGTTCCAGACCGTTCAATTGAGAGATGAACCACGTGATTATAGCATCGGGCCTCAGTATCGAAGCCTTGATTCTGCTTACAGTTACAGTCATTGGTATTAAGCCAATCAGTAGCACATGCTGTCCTTTTTCATGCTATCGGCATTACCCCAATGGACGCGGTTTTTAAGCTGTACCGCTTCCCGAAAACCTCATCCCTACCTCTTTCGTCCCGGCCTCTGTTGTAACCTAGGGATGCCCACATGCCGCGACAAGCCTCACATCTGACCAAGCCTTCTCCGGAGAAACATCCTAAGCGCGAGCCGACCGCCGCCGGGCAGAAGGATGCCGCTGTTAATAGGATCGCTGCACACAACTACTTCTTGCTGGAAAAATTCGAGGCCGGAGTTGTTCTTACTGGCACCGAGGTAAAATCCATCCGCGACGGCTTGGCCAATTTGAAAGATTCTTACGGACTGGTGAAAGACGGTGAACTCTGGCTGCTGAATGCCCACATCAGCCCTTACTCGCACGGCAGTTATGCCAACCACGAGTCGGTGCGAACACGCAAACTGCTGATACACAAAGAAGAAATCAAGAAGTTGATCGGCAAAACACAGCAGAAAGGACTCACGCTGATCCCCACGCGGTTGTATTTCAAAAACGGCCGCGTGAAGGTCGAACTTGCCCTCGCCAAAGGCAAGCAGCTCTGGGACAAGCGCGAAACCGAGCGCCGCCGCACCGCCGACAAAGAAGCCCGCGAAGCCGTCGCCCGCAGCCGCAAGGCCTAATTCGGCTTCGCCCCCAGGATCGCCACTTGCGTGGACGGTGTTTCCGACTGCAAAACCTTCATACGATCCTGCGCCAACCGGTACGATGAGCCGGGAATTTCCAACGCTTTTTTGGGTTTCGTGACCCGCTGATAGTCTGCAATGGCGGTTTGCGTCTCCCCATATTGTTCGGCGATGCGGCCGAAGGCAAACCAGTAATCGGGATCGGGTTCGTCCAAATTCTCGCGGTCCATCGCCTGAATCAGCAATTCATGCGCTTCCTTGGTTTTTCCCGTCGCTGCGTACAGGCACGCCAGCGTGTGCAGGATGTGGGGATTATTTTGCGACATTTGCGCTCCGTGCAGCGCATCTTCTACGTCGCTATCGCTGATGTGGTCCGTAAACAGCGCATACCAGCCGGTTTGGTTCATGTCTCCAGCGGTGGCATTTCCCGAATCCACCACTTTCGCGGCCAGACTATGAGCTGCCGCATAGTCGCCGTGATACAGGGCGGTAAGTGACTCCGCGCGCAGAGTGTCCAGATCATCGGGCATTCTCTTAAGCCTTTCTGCAGCAAGCGAGTCGGCCTCGGCGTATTTTCCGAGCGCCGCCAGGGCAAATTCCTCGGACAGGAAAATGTGTTTGGATTCGGGGTGCTCCTTTGCCAATTCCTGACAGATGGAAAGCGTTTTTTGCAGGTTTTCCTGGATCTGGTATCCGCTCAGCAGCGCAAGGTCAATATTGGTTTTATCCGTGTCTGATTTAGCCAGAGCGCGGGCGGGCTCCAGGATCGCAACGCCCTGCGCGGCGGTTGGTTTGGTTTCTACCAGAATCGCGGCGGCGGCCAGCTTCATTTGCTCAGCATCGGCCTCCTGGCCTTTGGTCCAGAATCGCGGAAATGGCTGGCCCGCAAGGGGATCGTCGCCGCCTTCCAAATGCTGCTCGTCGCGTAACCAATCCAGCAAAACGCGCGCGCCATCAAGATTGTGAGCGGCAACGCGGTCAAGGATCTCCAGTCCCAAAGCGTTCGGGTCTTTGGCGGTGTCGAGCATTTTGTACTGTCCGTTTTCCTTGACTACAAAGCCTGTGATCTTTGTCCCTCCCGGAACCTGCATGATCACGCGATAACCCGTGGCGTCATTTCCATCTACTTTGGGTTGAAAGCCTTGCAACATGAGGTCGAGGCTGACGTCGGGATTGGAGCCATTGCGGGCCAGCATGGAGCGCATTTGCTGTGCCGATTTCAACATCTTCTCCAACTCGTCGGGATCGGTTTTCGCGATGGCCTCGAGCGCATTGCGGCTGGAAAGAGCTTTGATTTTTTGCAACGTGTCAGTCGGTTCTGCCGATGCCAGAAAGAATTCCGTTTCCACGTCCGCAGGATCATTCTTGAACTGGATGTCTTCGTGTTTTCTCGCCTTGCGCAACATGGCGGCGAGAGCAACCACGCGGGCCGAATCATCGCCCGAGGCGCCCGCCTGGAGCAGGTCGGCGGCCGCCGAGTACATGCGCAGGTTCAGCAGAATCTGGCCCGCCACGTTTGCGTTTTGCTTGAACAGTTCGTCGCTTCCCGAGCGTTGGTGGGCCTCGGTAATGCCAGCCTGCGATCCGTTGAGGGCCGCTGTACAGGCGATCATGAGGGCAGCTGGCTGGGGATTCAAAATCTGCGCGCTCTTCATGGCCTCGGCAAATTCTCCGGCATACATCAGGGCAAATGGCAGATTGTTTTGCAGACCGAAGCTTTCCAGCTTTTCCTGCGTGAGCGACCGGTAAGTGGCAACGGCCTCTTTCAGGTTCGCCCCTGGACCGTACCGCATGCCTTCGTGGTTGTATTCGAGCAGCATCGCCAGGTCGCCCACCGTGGATTTGTCATCGGGATCCAGGCGGATAGCGGCGCGCAAGGCGGCCTCCGCGCCTGTATAGTCGCTGCCCGGACGCGTCTTTCTGCCTACCAGGTCATATTCCAGAATCGCGCCCAGGGTTTTTTCCGCCAGCGCCGAACTTGGTTCCAGCTTCACCGCCGTCGCCGCTTCTGCGCGGGCGGTCTCTCCCATTCCCGCCAGTATCAGGGCCTGGGCGATTTGCAAATGGTGCACGGCTTCTTTGGGATGCAACGCGATGAGATTCCTGTATTCATGGAAGCCCTCCGCAAATTTTCCCTGGCCGAGCAATGCCTCGGCGATAGGCTCGAAATAAATCATGACGGCTTCGCTGTTGCGCAGTTCCGCTACTTTGGCCCGCAGGGCATCGGCCTCGGCCATGGTGTACCGGCCCTTGACGGTGTCGAAGCGCAGCACGGCGTGGACTACGTTGTCTTTGTCCGCCGAATACTCTTCGGTCAACACAGCCGGCCCGAGAGAAATTGTTGTGTCTTTCGGCAAAGGCTTGGGCTGAAAGCCAGCCGGAGGAACGATCTTGTAGTCCCATTCAGTAATGAATGGAGAGGGAAGTTGATAGTCAGTGGTCCTTTGCTTCTTCGGTTTGCCTGACGAATTATCGGAGTTCGAGTCGCTGTCCTTTGCCCGCTGCAATTCGCCGGGCAATCGGTTGAAGATGCCATCCAGCCGGATTGCAGCGACGGCATTGGTCAAATCCGTGTAGCCGCGGCGGGCCTTGTCGCATTCCAAAGTCAATTCAAACTGGCTGGACAAGTCGCCCGGATCCGAGCGATCAATGCGGTCGAGCTTTTCCGCCAGATATTGCGCCTTCACATAGTTGGTGAGGTTCTCCTTCGTGTTCTTATTGTCTTTGTCGGCATAAGCGCTGCGAAATACGGATTCCAGACTGCCCTGCGGTTTGGAAATTTCAACCACGCGCGCCGGCCCGTTTTCCGCCAGGTAAAACTCCCGCTCTTCCGACAGAATATTTTCCTTAGCAGTGGCATCTGGCGTTCGCAACAAAGCTTCCGTCGTGGGGCGGGCGACCAGCGCCATGCGTCCATGATCGATGGAAGGCAATTGTCCCAGGCGCGCATACTCGTCGGTGGCATCAATCCACATGTCCGGAGTGCCCGGTACGTAAACAATCGCGTGATCGAACATCCCCATGCCGGGGAGGTCAGGCACCACGTCTTGCCTTCCGCCAACGCTTAACAGGGCCACATATGCGGGAATATGGGCGGCCCGCAGCATAGCAACCACTAATGCGGCTTTGTCTTTGCAGTCTCCATACTTGCGCTTAAGGGTCTCCGCTGGAGAATTGGGCATGATGGCGGCATCGCCAAATTCGACTCCCGTATAGCGGATGTTCATATTCACATACTGCAAGAGGGCGTAAGCCTTTTCCTGCGGCGAAGTTTTCTCGCGCGTGAGGCCATCCACGAGCGACTGAACCTCGGAGGAGGAGGCAATGCGTTCATCCACGATCTTGGAATACTGCTGCGCGATGTCATGCCACGAGCTTCCCGTAGAGAATGTCACACTGGGATAAGCAGGCACGTCGCTGGGCAGATTGTCGTCTGCCTTTTCCAGGGGATCCATAAAAGCCGCGTCAAAGATGATTTGCACCCGGCCATTGGCTTCCGTGCGCTTCGGCGTCATCGCCGGCAACAATTGCTGGCTGTAACGGACAGGCAGGGAAGAGGGCGCATCCAAAAGCAGGCGGGAATGTTCCACTGGTGAGGAACGACCAAAATAAAAGCGGGCCACGGTGCCCGCGCCGAAAAAGCTGGCTGTCTCTTTAGTGACTTCCTCTTCTTCAATGATGGAACCCGGAGTGACCGCGGGCAGAGGTGCGCGGATGACGCGGCGGTCGCTGTAGATGCTGCTCTCATCTTCCTTGGCCGGAGCGTCGGTGACGGTTGAAGGGTCGAGAGTGTGAACTACGCCATCTGGAGTAATGACACGGGCCCGCAGCGTGGGGCGCTCATTGTGCCAAGGTTCCCAACTATAGCCGACATCCGCCCAACCTTCCGAGCCGCGCTGCGTAATCACTTTATAAACAAGATATTGGGTGTGGACGCTTCTGCCCTCGGCGTCGAAGACATAGGATTCCTCTTCATCCAGCACCACCGAGTCCGCATCAGCCGGCGGAGTGACCGCGGATACCGCGGCGCTGAGGGCTTTTACGTCGTCGGTAAAGCGTGGAAGCGGCCAGGGGGAAGCATTTTCAGCAGCGGAACTGGAAAGGGAAACGAACAAAACGGCAAAGACAATAAAATACGTAGAGAAGAATGAAATACAAAGTTTTGGACGCGGCAAAACGGCTCCTCGGAAAGAATACGTGACTAGCAAAGTACCCCGGAACCTAGCGATTCGCAAGCGGGCGATTTTCAGAATGAAACAGTTTCTACCTACCTACCCAAAGGGTTGCGCATTCCTGGCGAAAAGCAGTGAAGAAGAAAGCAGTGAGAAAAAAAGAGAAGCCCGAAGTCTTTCGCCTCAAGTTTAGGCGCAATTTCACGAACAGAGCCGAAGTCTAGCCGTTATGGCCGCGCACGGCAGAGTTGCACGCGTAGCGTTCTCCGTGGATACTGAATTTCTACTATGAAGATCAATCTTTCAAACTCCAATGCCGCTGAAATTGAAACCGAGTGCCTGGTCGCCGTCGTGCTAGATCGTGCGGAAGCCCGTGGCGCACAAGATAAACCGCAAGCCTATGTCGCCACTGGCGATAAAACCGTCCAGGAAGTCGCGGCTGACGTGATTTCGAGCGGGGAAGTGACGGGAAAAAACCTGGAGAGCACGCTGCTGCATCGCCCCGCGAAACTTAAAGCCAAGCGCTTGCTGCTGCTCGGCGGCGGAAAGGACAAGAAGTTCTCCGCCGTGGATCTGCGCAAGATTGCCGGAGCGGCTGTGCGGTCGCTGAAATCGAAGGGCGTGCGCAGTTTTGCAGTGCTTCTGCCCGAAAGCGGCTTAAGTGCGGCTGAGGCGGCGAAGGCCGTGGTGGAAGGCGCGTTCATCGGCATTTTCGATTCCGATACTTACAAAAGTGACCGCAAAGACCAAAGCATTGATGCGCTTACCATTGTGGCGCAGGGAGATCATGCGGCGCTGCAAAAGGCGGTGGATGAGGCGCGGATCATCGGCGAGTCGCAAAACTTTACCCGCCAGCTGGTGAATGAGCCTTCGAACCGGATGACGCCGACTGTGCTTGCAGAGCAAGCGAAGAAAATGTCGCAGGAAGTTGGGCTGAAGTGCGAAGTGTACGGCGCGGACAAGATCAAAGAATTAAAGATGGGCGCATTCTGGGGCGTGGCGCAGGGTTCGGACGAGCCTCCCGCGCTCATCGTGATGACCTATGAGCCGGCGGGCGCGCCCGCGAAGCCTGTACTGGGCCTGGTAGGAAAGGGAATTACTTTTGATACTGGCGGCATTTCCATTAAACCCTCCGACGGCATGGAGAAGATGAAATACGACATGGCCGGAGGCGCGACCATGATTGGGGTCATGCGGGCAATCGCGCTGCTCAAGCCGAAAGTAAAAGTCATTGGAATTGTTTGCGCCACGGAGAACATGCCTTCGGGAAAAGCGCAGAAGCCAGGCGACATTCAAACGGCGATGTCCGGCAAGACGATCGAAATTATCAACACTGACGCGGAAGGACGCTTAGTGCTCGCCGACGGTTTGTGCTACGCGCGACAGCTTGGCTGTACGCATTTGATTGATGCGGCGACGTTGACTGGCGCAGTAGTGGTTGCGCTCGGCTACGCCAACGTGGGAGTGTTTGCCAATGACGATGCTTTCTATGAGAGCTTTGCCAAAACGTCAACCAAAGCTGGCGAGAACATGTGGCGCTTGCCAGTGAACGATGAATATCTCGACATGACGCGCTCCAGCATCGCCGATCTCATGAACACAGGCGGACGCTGGGGCGGGGCGAGCACGGCCGCTGCGTTCCTGCGCGAGTTCGCCGAAGAGACACCCTGGCTGCATCTGGACATCGCCGGGACCGCGTGGATGGAAGAGCAAAAGCCCTGGATCGCTAAAGGTCCGTCGGGTGTTGCTGTGCGCAGTCTGATTGAATTTGCGCGGAACTTTGGAAATTCCTGATTGGATCTGTCATTCTGAGCCGAATTTGGGCTTGCGCTCGCGCAAGCCCAACGAGTCGAAGAATCCCTAGCTGTCTGGCACATGCCCGGGAATAGGGATGCTTCGACTGCACAGGACTGGCTCGTCGAGCCAGTCCTGTTTCGCTCAGCATGACAGTGTTAGGGCAGTTTGATTCGGGATGGTCTGATTCGGAATGGTCTGTTCAGGCCAGTCTGATTCGGGCCGGTCTGATTTTCCATATTTTTCCATTTCTTCTGACCTGTTCCCTCACCTCCAAGCAGCCAGCCTCGCTCCCGGCGCATCAGACTCTCGCTGACGCAAATGTGTGCTCGGGTCAGCACAGGAGATCTTCCAGGATGAAGCCTCTATTTACGGTTGGGATTATTGTGCTGATTCTAGGCATCGCGTCGTTTTTTGTCCCCGTTCCGCACTCTGAAAATCATGGGATCAAAGCGGGGGATGTTCACATTGGAGTGCAAACGCAACACAGCGAACGGGTGCCTCCCGTGGTTAGTATCGTTTTGCTGGTCGCCGGGGCAGGATTAATGATCGCGGGGCGCGGTCGAAACTAGAAATCTCCGGGAAATAAAAACAACCACGAAGCGCGCGGATTCACAGTCAGGATCTGGAGAGATGAGAATGATCTGTAAATCTCGCGTGCTCCGTGGTCTTCAACCTCTGCCGTGAAAATTGACTCACGGTCTTTCATCCATACTCCATTAGATGAACGAGGCCTGGATTAGTTACGGCCTCGCGTGTATCGAGTTGTGAAGTTTTGTAAGGATGTGTGAGGGGTTCTCAACATCCCAGTTAGTTATTTATGGGCGTTCAAGCAGGGCATAGCCCTGGAACTTCCTGAAACCTTCCCGTCGTTCCTTGGAAGTGAAAGCCTTTTGAATCGTCACAATGATCTTTAGAAACAGGGGAAACTGAATCGGCCGATTGAGCCTGTCGGCCTCTTCCGCCAGATAGCGGATATCCCTGGATATCCAACCGTGCTCAGTGAAGAAAGCGAACCAGTCTTTGGGAGCGAATTTGAAAGGAGCGTTCCGCATCTTTCGTTTCAACTTGCCGCGTTGCCGGTATTTGATGAACTCAGGGAAAAGTAATCCACGATCCAGTAGCAGGCGCGGTCCATCATCTTCAGATCGTCGGCCAGAGAACCAACCTCCTCAACGCTCAGGTAGGCAATAACTCCTTCTGTAAGCACCAACACCTTCTTTGCTCGCGCGTTAATGCTCGTAAATAATTTTTGGCGTTCGGGCAGATTGCCGAGGTCAAGTTTCACACGCTCCAGTTGACAGCGAGGGCGTTCATTCGAAAGCCGTTTTTCTTTGAACTCGATGACATGAGGATAGTCGGCCTCAATCCAGATTAAAGATGATGGAACATCCATCCGATAGGGGCGTGTGTCTAATCCCGCGCCGAGGTTCAAAACAATGTCCACTCCATGAGCGATGGCAAATCGAATGTAGTCATCAATAATGCAGGTGCGGATCACAATGATTTGCCTGCCTATGAAGGGCACGGGCATCGCAGCCGCCAGCTGTTTGCCGCGGTCTCCTGCAAGAAGGCCAGCGAGAGGATCATGGAAAAGTGCATCGGCGCGTTGGCTTTCTAGCGCCCGGTAATGAGCAACCCCAAATGCGGTATCTGAAACATTTTCGATCATGCTATTCGCTATATCGCTTTTGTTTCGACCTGAGTTTGTTTGCCTTCTTTACATGACCTCTGGCGCTTCAATTCCCATGACGGAAAGCGCGCGGACTAGTTCGCGGCGCACCACGAATACCGTTGTCAGCAAAAACTGCTTTCGCGACTCATCCGCTTCGCTAAGGATGGGATAGCGGTGATAGAAAGTGTTGAACAACTGGGCCATTTGGAAGATATGCTTGGCGAGATACGCGGGCTCACTGGTGGCAATGCACTGTCCGATGACGTACAAAGTTTTTGCTGCCGCCAGCCAGAGCTCCCATATTTCATTGGCAGATGGATCGCACAGGTATTTCGAGAAATCAATTTCTCCGGCCGAGAATTTGTCGGGATCGAATCCACCCTTGCGGAAAATATTGCTGGCGCGCACGACGGCATACTGCGCGTACGGGCCGGTCTCGCCTTCAAAACTCAACGCTTCTTTGAAGTCGAAGGCGATTACGGAATTTTTGGTGAACTTGAGCATGAAGTAACGCAATGCGCCGACGGCAATTTGAGTAGCGATATTTTTTCGTTCGTCGTCGCTCAACTCCGGATGGCGTGAGTCCACTTCATTTTTCGCCGAGGCAATGAGCTTATCGAGCAGGTCGTCGGCCTTCACCCCAAAGCCCTTGCGTCCGGAAACTTCAATGTAAGCGCGGCTTTTGTCTTCTTCGCTCAGTGTATAGCCGAGTTCGGCGGCGCAGCGGGGCGTAAGCGCGACCATCTCGTAGGAAAAGTGCGTGTAGTGATCGGCGGCTTCATTGTGGCCGAGGCCGCGCAGGGCTTCAATCACTGTGTTCTGAGCTTCTGACTGACGGGCATCAATCACGTTATAAATTTCCGCGACATCGCCGAAGTGCGGATGATCGGGCGCGCCCTCCACGGAAGAAATCCAGCACTCGTGCCCGTTGGGATAGCGATAAAACTTTTCGTAGTTGAAATCGCGACCCAGCAATCCGAACTTCCACATGTGGTAGGCGATGTCTTTGCCGACATAGCCGACCGTGTTATTGGATCGAACAATTACTTTTTGGTCTTCCTCGGCGATCTCAGCGTTCTCGGCGGTTGGTTCTTTGGCGGAGGCAGTCCCTGCCCGCCGCATCACCCAGCATCCTTTGTTCTTGCCTTCACTCTCAAAGGTCAGTACGCCGGATTCTTTCAGCTTGGTAAACGCAGCTTCCCAAAAATGCAAATGCAGAATTTCGCTCTCGCGCGGAAGAAAGTCGTATTCGATATCGAGCCGGTCCATCGTTTCCAGATGGCGGTGGAGGACGGCGGTCGAAATTAATTCAGCGATAGCGGCGGTTTCGTTGCCGCCCTGCTCTATCTCATGCAGGGTCTGCAGGCGAAGTCTTTTATTGTCGGTGTTTTGTTCGTACCATTGAGAAGCGCGCGCATATACATCCCAGCAGAAGTAGTCGAACCGGGGACGCTCCGCGAGTTGCTCAATTTCAATGCGCGACTTCTTTTCGATATGCAGGAAGCCAACCACCACATCGGCAACCTGCACGCCGGTATTGTCAATGTAGTTCTGCACATCCACTTCGCGGCCTGCGCTTTTCAGCAAACGTACGAATGTATCGCCGAGGATGGCGTTACGCAGATGTCCAATATGCGCGGCCTTATTGGGATTAATGCTGGAGTGCTCGACGAGGACTTTGCCGGAGACGATTTCAGTCTCCACTTTTTGATCGCCGGCCAACGCCTTTGCGACATAGGCCCTGTCCACCCGCGCATTGATGTATCCAGCGCCGGCGACCTCGAACTTCTCAAATCCTTCCAGCGCGCCCAGTCCCGCGACCACTTCTTCGGCAATCTTCCGCGGCGCTTTGCGCAGCTTCTTCGCCAACTCAAAGGCCAGTGGCAAAGCATACTCGCCAAACTCCACCTTTGGAGGCTGCTCGATGACGATCCGAGGCAGTTCGAGCGAATAAGATTGCTGCAAAAAATCGCGGATTTTCTGGGTCAGGCGGCGTTCCAGATGGCGATACAAGAGGCCCTCTAAGCTGTTGAAGAAAAAGTGATTGTAACAGAGGCGCGGGCACGTCAGTTTGACGCACGGAACACGACCTTGTGAGAAAATCGTAGTTGCAAAATTGCAACTTTAATTATGAGCAAGCCGTTCTACATTACGACTCCTATTTATTACGTCAACGCGCGGCCCCACATCGGCCACGCCTACACCACCATTGCGTGCGACACGATTGCGCGGCGACAGCGCATGCTTGGTTTTGACACCTATTTTCTTACAGGGACCGACGAGCACGGGCAGAAAATTGAGCGTGCCGCGCAGGCGGCGGGGATGCCCCCGCAGCAGTTTGCCGATGAAGTTTCCGCGCAGTTTCGCGGACTGTGGCAGCGGATGGGCATTACCAACGACGATTACATCCGCACGACCGAAGACCGCCATAAAAAAGGTGTGCAGGAGTTGTTTCGGCGCCTCCGCGACAAGGGCTTTATTTATAAGGGAACGTACACGGGCCAGTATTGCGTTTCCGAAGAGTTGTATGTGGACGGCCTGAAGCCGGGCGATCCATGCCCGACTTGCGGACGAATTACCGAGACCGTTCAAGAAGAGAATTACTTTTTCAAGCTTTCGGCGTTTCAGGACAAGTTGCTGGAGTTGTATAACTCGCAGCCGGATTTTATTCGTCCGGAAACGCGGCGCAATGAAGTCATTTCTTTTGTGAAGTCGGGGCTGCGTGATCTTTCCGTGAGCCGCTCGACGTTCCAGTGGGGCATTCCGGTTCCCGATGATCCCAAGCATGTGATTTATGTCTGGCTGGACGCGCTTTCCAATTACATTACCGCGCTCGGCTACGGCTCCGGCGATACCTCGAAATACGAAAAATATTGGCCCGCCGAAGTGCAGATGATTGGCAAAGAAATTGTCCGCTTTCACTGCGTCTATTGGCCGGCGTTCCTCATGGCGGCGGAGATCCCCTTGCCGAAAGCGATTGTCGCGCATGGTTGGCTATTGTTTGAAGAGAACAAGATGTCGAAGTCGCGCGGAAATATTGTGCGCGCCGAAACGATTCTCGATGTGCTCGGCAACGATGCGCTGCGTTACTTTCTGCTGCGGGAAATTGTCTTTGGGCAGGATGGATCGTTTTCGTTCGATGCGCTCGTGCAGCGATATAACGCCGACCTTGCAAACGGATTGGGGAATCTTGCCAGCCGCACGCTGACGATGATTAATCGCTACTTCAAGGGCGAGGTGCCGTATCCGTCGCAGAAGGCTGCGCGGAAAGCTGAGGACGATGCCATCGCTGAGCAAGCGGCCAAAGCGATTAAGGAATGTCAGGCACTCTTCGAGCAGTATCAGTTTTCCCGCGGGTTAGAAGCCGCATGGAGTCTGGTCGGTGCGGTCGATAAATACATCGTTGAAAATGAACCGTGGGCGCTGGGCGAAAAGCAGGATGAAGAAAGCCGCTCGCGGCTGGCCACGGTGCTTTACACCTCTGCGGAAGCGTTGCGGATTGTCACGGTGCTGGCGCATCCGGTGATTCCCGAGGCCACGGCAAAGATCTGGTCGCAGTTGGGACTGGAAGGCATTGCGAAATTCGACTTGTCAACTTTGAAGTGGGGGCAACTGCAATTGGGCAGCAAACTTGGCAAAGTCGAGCCGGTGTTTCCGCGAGCGGACAAGAAAGCGATTGGAAGGATGCAAGAGATGGAAGATCAGCAACGGGGAGGAGTTGTGGCCAATGCGCCAGTGGCTTCGCCCGAGAAAAGCGCAGCACCTGCAACCCCTTCTTCAACGTCAGCACATGAGGCGGCAAAACCTGCAGCCGTCGTCACCGATGGCAGGATCACGATTGACGATTTTGCGAAAGTGGATTTGCGCGTGGCGCAGGTGAAAGTCGCCGAGCGCGTAAAGGGCGCTGATAAATTGTTGCGGCTGGAAGTGGACCTGGGCTACGAAACGCGGCAGATTTTAGCGGGCATTGCCGAGGCTTACGATCCAGAAACTTTAGTGGGACGGAAAGTCGTGATTGTGGCCAATCTTGCTCCGCGAAAAATGCGCGGGCTGGAATCGAATGGCATGATTGTGGCCGCTTCACTTGAAGGCGGAAAGCCGGTACTGGCGAGCTTTTTGGAAGAGGTGCCGCTGGGGGCCAGGCTGAAATAGATGTAGATTGCAGATTGAAGAATGCAGAATTTAAAATCTGAAAAAATCCTGAACCTCATGTCATCCTGAGCAACTTTGGCTGCGAAGGACCTAACGACATCCAGCAATTATTTCTGGCGCAAGCAGGACGAAATATTCCCGCGTATTGCTGAGATGGTTTTTACCGTCGTAAGGTCCCTCGAGAAGATGCTCGGGATGACATTTCTTTGAGGGTGACCATAGAGCGTGACCGCTGAAGATGATGATGCCAACGGCCTCAGACCAATCCCCGATCTTCGTTGATTCCCACGCTCATCTCGAGGGCGAGAAATTCGATGCTGATCGTGAGCAGGTCATCACTCGCGCCCGCGAGGCGGGCATTGCGAACATTCTTGCCATCGGAACCGGTGATGGCCCGGGCACGCTCGACTGCGCAGTAAAAATCGCCGACAAATACGATTTCATTTACGCAACCGTCGGCATCCATCCTCACGAGGTAAAGCTGGCGAAGGAATCTGATTTCCAGGAACTCGAAGCACTCGCCAAAAATCACAAAGTTATCGCCTGGGGAGAAATCGGTCTGGATTATTTTTACGATCATTCGCCGCGCGATTTGCAGCAGCAAGCTTTCATCAAGCAAATGGAATTAGCGCGTGCGGCAAAACTTCCCATCGTTATCCACTGCCGCCCTTCTGAGGGAAGCGATAATGCCTGGGAAGATTGCCTGCAGTTGATTCAAGAGCACTGGTCTTCAAGCGGGCTCGGCGGCGTGCTGCACTGTTTCACCAGCACATGGACCCATGCAAAACGCGCGCTCGATATGAACTTCATGATTTCCTTTGCCGGGAACATTACTTTCCCCAAGGCACAGCAGATCCGCGATTCGGCGAAAGAAGTTCCGCTCGACCGTATATTCATTGAAACGGATTGCCCGTTTCTTGCGCCGGTTCCTCATCGGGGCAAGCGAAATGAACCGGCATTTGTAAAGGAAACGGCCCGCCAGTTGGGTGAGCTTCGCGGGCTTTCCACGGAAGAAATCGGTTGGCAAACTTCCCATAACTTCTACCGCTTCTTTTCGCTTCCCGAAAGCGGCGCTTCCATTTAGTTTGTTATCTGCATCTTGCCCGCGAAATCCATTTATCCTATAAACTCATAAAGTCATGCCAGAGAATACCTTCGACATCGTCAGCAAAATTGATCTGCAAGAGGTTTCCAATGCGATGCAGCAGGCGCTGAAGGAAATCCATACGAGGTTTGATCTCAAGGATTCGAAGTCGAACATTGAAATGGACGGCAAGGACGCGATCGTGCTGCACTCGATTGACGATTACAAGCTGAAAGCGGTCAATGAAATTTTCCAGCAGAAGCTGGTGAAGCGCGGCGTGTCCCTGAAAGGCCTGACGTATGGAGAAGTTGAACCGGCCGCGGGCGGGACGGCCCGGCGGCGCGTTACCATGCAACAGGGCGTGCCGATTGAAAAAGCCAAAGAGATCGTAAAGCTGATTAAGGATTCCAAGAAAAAAGCGCAGGCTTCCATCCAGGGAGATTTGGTGCGCATCAGCGGCAAGGACCGCGACACTTTGCAGGAAGTAATCGCAATGTTACGGGCAAAAGATTTTGGGATTGATTTGCAGTTTACGAATTACAGAAGCAACTGATAACCACGGAGACACCGAGACACGGAGAAAATATTCAGGGCTTGATCTGAAAGTCCATTTGATTCCTCTGTGACTCCGTGGCTCTGTGGTGAAAGAATCAACTTGAGCACATCCACCGCCATCAACGGGAAAGAAATCTTCGCCATGCTGGCCGAAGACCTCGCCGCCATTGAGCGCGAGTTCGGGCGCGATACTGTCTCTGACGTCGAAGCCATCACGGAGATTGGCGAATACCTTCGCAACGGCGGCGGCAAGCGTCTTCGACCTGCGCTTCTTCTTCTTTCTTCCAAGATGTTCGATTACGAAGGCCGCGGAGCCGTTCGCTTGGGGGCAGTTGTTGAAATCATCCACACGGCAACGCTTGTTCACGACGACATTATTGATGAAGCACAAACGCGCCGCGGACGGCCCGCCGCCAACACGCAATGGGGAAATTCGAAATGCGTGCTGGCTGGCGACTGGCTTTATATGCAGGCGTTCAAAGTCGCCTTGCAGGAGCGCAACTTCCGCATTCTCGATACGCTGATCGAACTCACGCAGCAAATGGTCGAAGGCGAGTTGCTGCAGATGGAAAAGCTCGGCAAGCTCATCTCGCTGGACGAACACTTTGACCTGATTTATCGCAAGACCGCATGCCTGTTTTCGGTTTGCATGCGGATGGGTGCGATATTGGGCGGGGCCACTCCGGAGCAGGAAGACGCTCTTTCGCAATATGGACGGAATCTCGGCATGGCCTTCCAGATCGTTGACGACGTTCTAGACCTCACCGCTTCCGAGAGCGTTCTCGGCAAGCCCGTGGCCAGCGATTTGCGCGAAGGCAAAGTCACCATGGCGGTCATCCATGCGCTGGAGCGTTGTACTTCGGGAGAGCGGCAATCCATTAAGGCGGTCCTCGACGACCGAGGTTTCGATCACGTCACGCACCCGGAAATTCTGGACATTTTGAGCAAGCACCACTCGCTGGAAGCAGCCCATGCCCGTGCCGCTCAGTATGCGGAGCAGGCGCGGAAGTCCATTTGCACGTTTCCTGACACTGAAATCAAGCGCGCTCTGCTCTGGGCGCAGGAATTTGTCGTTGCGCGCGAAAAATAGCGCGTCGGTTCCGCATCCCGCCATCCACTTCGTAATCTAAGTACCAGACAATCACTATGCACCGCGTTATTATCGGCGTTGGGCACCATGGGTATCTTCTGCTTGTCGCGGCCGTGTTCGTGGAGGCCATTGGACTTCCCATTCCCGCTGCCCTGGTGATGATTGGGGCCGGAGCGGCCGCTGCTTCACATGCGCTTAGTCTGCCGCTGGCGTTGCTATTGTCACTCTTGGCGCTGTTGTCGGGCGATTTTCTTCTATTCACGCTGGGCAGGTACACAGGCTGGGCCCTGCTCGGCATTCTGTGCCGCGTGTCGGTGAATCCTGAAACTTGCATTTTGCGTTCGGCGGAATCGTTCTACAAGCGCGGCAAAATCACGCTGGTATTCGCGAAGTTTGTCCCGGGAGTAAACACCATAGCTCCCCCGCTGGCGGGAAGCATGAAGATGCGGCCCTTGCAATTTCTCAGCTTCGACTTCATGGGAGCCACTCTTTATGCGACGACCTTCCTGGCGGTGGGTTTCGTATTCCGCGATTTCCTGGCCGCGATTACACGGGGATTTATTGTCGCGGGGCGCGCCGTGGAAATTTCGCTCGTCGCGGCGATTCTTGTGTACATGATTTATCGTCTCTGGGTTTATCAAAAGCACGCGGTCTATCGTGTAGTCCCGCGCATTCAGGTGCAGGAATTGGCGCGGAAGCTGGCCTCCGACGAAAAATCCAACATCCTGTTGCTCGACGTCCGCAGCCACGGCTACTACGACTCCGGCGCGGAGCGCATCAAGGGATCGCTGCGCCTCGAACCGAATAATTTCGCCGATGAAATCAAACATCTCTCGCGGGACAAGGAAATTTATCTGTATTGCACCTGTGCGCGTGACGCTACCAGCGCCCGGGTTGCACATCTGCTGCGCGAACACGGCTTCAACGCGTTTGTGATTGTTGGCGGTCTGGGCGCATGGCGTAAGGCCGGATTGCCCATGGAAGGCGTACCGAACACGGATTTGGTCAAGCTGCCGACTTTTTCCTGAGCAGTCCATTTATACTGGCGCAAATGGCTCAGTCGAATCCCAAGGAAATCGAAATCAAGTTCCATTTGGAAGATGTTGCCTCCATGGGGCGCAAACTTCGCAAAGCCGGATTCCAACTCGGCACGCGCCGCACCCACGAGCAGAATACTCTCTACGATCTGGAAGGAAGTCCCCTGCGCCGGCGCGGCGAAATTCTGCGTTTGCGGAAGTATGGCGCTGAGTGGGAGCTCACGCACAAGAGCAAAGGCAAAATCGGCAAGCACAAAGTCCGCATCGAAAACCAAACCAAAATAGAAGATGGCGAAAAGATGGAAGCCATTCTTCTCGCTTTGGGTTATCGGCCTTTATTCCGATATGAGAAATTCCGCGCTTCCTGGACAGACGGCAAAGGAGCGGTCGTGCTCGATGAAACGCCCATTGGAAATTTTGGCGAAATCGAAGGCCCTGCACGCTGGATTGATGGTACTGCGCGGCTTTTGGGGATCCTGCCCGGCGATTACATCACGCAAAGTTATGGGGAATTGTTTTTGCAATGGAAACGAGAACATAAAAGTTCCGCCGAGCATATGACTTTTAAAGCTATACGACGTTAAGATTTAGAGTGCGCCTCTGCACCAAACTAACTAACAAACCTCCTCTAACTCCTTCCATTCACAGCGTGTTACTCTCAAATTGCTCTGAGGTTCGCCCCGCTCAACGCGTGGCAATACAAAAGGAAAATTTCCGCCGGTTGTTGCGGACGGTTGAGGCGCTCTCCGACCTGGGCCCCGCCCTGACCGGAGAACGCGACTTCGCGCAAACCGCGCGCGCCATGACCTCCGCACTTATGGAGGCGGGAGGCTCGCGAGAAGCCGTCCTGTTCGCCTTCAGCGACCGCCCCGCGCTCCTGCGCTCGCTGGCGTCGGAAGGTTTCGCGCTAATGCCAGAGCCTGCAGTCATGCCGCTGTTGCCCAGGCACGTGCATGCCTTGAGTTCCTCGCATGCTCCCATCATTCTTTCTTCCGGCAGTCATTCTTCCGGCATCCATGACACTTTTCTAAGCTCGAACGGAAATGTTGCCCCCGAACTGTTCAAGTGTCTTGCTCCATTAAAGACTGGCGGCAAATTAGTTGGCGTGGTTGCCTTAGGACGAAGCGTTGGCGACGCGGTTTATGACAGCGGAGAATTGGGCGCGCTCGAATTGCTTTGCAATTACGTAGCGCTAGCCATCCAGAACCATTCGTTGACGGAAACCATCGCCCAGCGGGTCTCGGAAAATCTTCGTTTAATGGCGTCCTTGCACGGCTTCTATGACAACGCCTTGCAGGCATTTGCCGCCGCCATTGACGTAAAGCACGTGAACATTCACGGCCACTCTCTACGCGTTGCTCGCTACGCCGCCGCCATGGGTGAAGCGATGGGCATGACCCATGAGGATGTTTCCGCGCTGCGTTCCGCGGGATACCTGCACGATATCGGCAAAGTTGCCGTGGACAAACGGCTTTTCGGCAAGCCGGGCGCGCTAGATCCCGAAGAATTCCGCGAGATGGCGGACCATACAGTTGTGGGCCACCAGATCGTTCACGGCGTGCAATTCCCCTGGCCGCAAATTCCAGAAATCGTTCGCTGGCACCATGAACGCGCCGACGGTTCCGGTTATCCCGACAGCTTGAGAAGTGAGGAACTGTCCATGCCGGTGCGGGTGATTGCGCTGGCTGACACTTTTGACGCCATGATGAGCGAGCGTCCTTACCGCGATCCCATGTCGCTCGGCAGTTGTTTGAACGAAATTATCCGTATGACGCCGCAAAAGTTCGACCCCAACGTGGTGCAGTCTCTTTTAGTGCAGATACGCCGCGATTCAGCGGGCAGCAACCAGTTTCCCTTCATGGAAGATCAGGGCATTGTGAACCTTGGCCCCACGGACGTGGACCAGTTAGCTGCGACATTGCAGCACAAAATGAGCCACGGACGGTTGTTTCTTACCTAGATTTGCGGCATAAGCCGGGCACTCGCGATTTCCCGGTTCCTGAGCCGACCCTGCCCAAAAGTAATGATCAGGGCAGAAACTTTTCTTCCAATCCGGGTTCATAATCTTCGAGAGATTCCTTTTAGGCAGCGATGTCCCACCAGCGCCGCAATTCCGCTCTGCTCCTCGCATTCTCAGGACTAGCATTTGTTTGTGCCGAGTTCGCCTTGGCTAAAAAGACTGCCGACCACGCTCAGATGCAGATGCAAATGAATACTCAGCGGAGGGCTGAGCACGTCCTGAACCGCCTTGCCTTTGGCCCTCGCCCGGGAGATGTTGCGCAAGTCACGGCCATGGGCGTGGACAAGTGGATTGATTTGCAACTGCACCCGGAAAAAATCAACGATGATGCGCTGGAATCCCGCCTGGCCCCGTTGCGCACACTGCGCATGGATACAAAGGAGATGAGCGAAGAGTTTCCCTCACAGCAGGTCATCAAGCAAGTTGCTGACGGAAAGCTTTCCATGCCATCGGGCGGCGCAAAACATGCCATTTACATGGCGCAAATGGAACGCTACGAGGAAAAGATCAGCCGCAAGCAGGAAGCCGGCAATGCGACTTCGCAGGCAACGACCAGCAATATAGCGCAGGGCGGACAACAACAAAATGCTCCGCAGCAGAATACAACGTCCGATCAAGATCGCATGAAGCAAGATCGAATAAAGGAAGACCAACGGCAAACGGCCGAGGCCGATCTTCCACCGTTGCTGGATGAGTCTGCCGATCAGCGGTTCAAGGCGATTTTGAAATTACCTACGGAAGAACAGATCGCGTTGGCTTCGCTGAATGATCGAGAACGCGAGCCATTGCTGGACGGTATGACGCCGGAACAACGCGAAACCATGGGAGCGTTGCGTAATCCGCAGCAGGTGGTCACCGACGAATTAATGCAGGGCAAATTGCTGCGTGCGATTTACAGCGAGCGCCAGTTGCAGGAGGTGATGACCGATTTCTGGTTCAACCACTTCAACGTGTTCATCGGCAAAGGCCCCGACCGTTACATGCTCACCAGCTATGAGCGGGACGTAATTCGTCCGCATGCGCTGGGAAAGTTTGAAGACCTTCTAGTGGCTACCGCGCGCAGTCCCGCCATGCTTTTCTACTTGGACAACTGGCAGAGCGTTGGGCCGGATTCCGATTATTCGCGGGGCATTCCCAAGTACGCAGATCGTCCGTGGATGGGAAGGCGGCGCTTCCCCCCGCCTCCACGGTCGCAGCGGCAGGCCAAAGCAAAGCGGCCCAGCGGATTGAATGAAAATTACGGCCGCGAGCTGATGGAGTTGCACACGCTCGGCGTGAACGGCGGATACACGCAGAAAGACGTCACCGAAGTGGCCCGGGTATTCACCGGATGGACCTTAAAAGACCCGCGCGATGGCGGCGGCTTTTTCTTTGACGAACGAAAGCATGAGCCTGGCGACAAAATGGTCCTCGGTCACCGCATCAAGCCGCATGGCGAGCAGGAAGGGCTGGAAGTGCTGCACATGCTCGCGCACAGTCCAGCGACCGCGCATTTTATTTGCGCCAAGCTGGCGGTGCGATTTGTCTCCGACAATCCTTCGGACGCGCTGGTGAATGCGATGGCGAAAACGTTTTTGAAAAAAGACGGCGACATCCGCGAAGTGATGAAGACCATGCTGAGTTCGCCGGAGTTCTGGGCCGCCGACGATTACCGCGCGAAGGTGAAAACTCCGCTGGAATTCGTGGCCTCGTCCGTGCGTGCCACTGGCGCTGAGGTGACGAACGCCGCCCCGCTTGCCCGCCAGCTGCAAAACATGGGGATGGCTCTTTACGGCGCGCAGCCGCCCACGGGATATTCCATGAAAGCTGAAACCTGGGTGAATTCTTCGGCGCTGTTGGCGCGTATGAATTTTGCCCTGGCGCTCACCACGAACCGACTGCACGGCGCGCAAGTGGATGTGCAGCATCTTTCCGGCGAAAGCAATCCTGCCGATGTGGAGCAAACGCTTGCGATCCTGGAAAACGATTTGCTCGAAGGCAATGTTTCCCAGCAAACGCACGGCACGATTGCTGCCCGATTGCAGAACCCGGCCATCAGCCGGCGCAAATTGGATGATCCGGTGCGTCCCCCGGACGTGGCAATGATTGAAGGACTGTTGCTTGGCTCGCCGGAATTTCAGAAGCGGTGAGAATAGATCGGTTGTAGTTTTGGATGGTTTGTCATTGTATGTTTGTCATTTCGAGCGAAGCGAGAAATCTACTGTTATTCCGAAAGGAAAAGCAGATTCCTCACCGCTCAAGCGGTTCGGAATGACAAGCGTGAGCGTTTGAGATTGAAGCTATGAAAGTGAACGAAAACTTAAAGTGAGGAGGCGATTATGTCCGTGACGCGGCGGGTATTTATGCGCAACGGCGCGCTGGCCGTGGTAGGCACCGCTGCCGTCCCGGGCTTTCTGACTCGCGCCGCTTTTGGCGCAACTGCTCCGGGCACGCGCACAAAGCGGCTGGTGGTTGTTTTTCAACGCGGAGCTGCCGACGGGTTGAATATCGTTGTGCCGCACGGTGAACAGGCTTACTACGCGATGCGGCCTTCCATCAACATTCCGCGGAATGAAGTCCTTGATCTTGATGGTTTCTTCGGCTTGCATCCTTCCATGTCCGCGCTGCAACCTATCTGGCAGCAGGGACATCTGGCTATCGTCCATGCGGCTGGTTCGCCGGACCCCACGCGCTCTCATTTTGACGCGCAGGATTTTATGGAATCGGGCACGCCGGGGGTAAAGGCCACAGAAGACGGATGGCTGAATCGGGCATTGCATTCTTTACCCCAAAGGCCGCAAGAATCTTCTTTCCGCGCCGTCGCGCTCGGACCTTCCTTGCCGCGAATTTTGTCTGGCAGCGAGGCTGCAATTGCCGTAAATAATGTAAACAACTTTGGCATTGGCGGAAAAAATCCCGGCGCCTCGCCGATCGCAAATACTTTCGAGGCCATGTACGCGCAGTCCGTGGATTCGGTGCTGCATGGGGCCGGGCAGGAAACTTTTGAAGCGGTCAAAATGCTGAAAGCCGCCGATCCCGCGCAATATACTCCCGCCGCTGGAGCGAACTATCCACGCGGACGTTTCGGAGACAGCATGCGTCAGCTTGCCCAGCTGATAAAAGCAAACCTCGGCGTGCAGGTGGCCTTTGCCGATATCGGTGGCTGGGACCATCATGTAAACGAAGGCAGCACGCAAGGGCAGTTGGCCAATGTGCTGGGCGAATTCTCGCAATCGCTGGGCGCGTTCTGGATTGACCTGGGCGATCTTGCCGAAGACACCGTGGTCGTCACCATGTCGGAGTTCGGACGCACTGCCCGCGAAAACGGCAATCGCGGCACCGACCACGGCCATGCCAACGTCATGTTCGTGATGGGCGGCCCGGTGAAGGGCGGCAAAGTTTATGGACGGTGGCCGGGGCTGGATCAATCGCAGTTGTATGAAGGTCGCGATTTGGCTATAACCACGGACTTCCGCAACGTATTGGCCGAGGGCGTTTCTCAGCATTTAGGCAACAAACATTTGGACGAGGTCTTTCCGGGATTCGGTCGCGGGCAGTTTTTGAATTTTCTGGGATAAATGGTTCAGGCGCTACACATCCACGAACACGTTGTCATTTTCAATCTTGATTGGATATACATCCACTTTGTCGGTGGGATTGTCCCCGGTTTGCCCGGTGGCAAGATCATATTCCCACCCATGCCACGGGCATACGATTTTTCCGCCTTCGATCACGCCTTCAGAAAGCGGCCCGCCTTCATGGAGACAGACATTATCTATCGCGGTGATAGTCCCGTTGATTCTCGCGACGCAAAGTGTTTTGCCTCCGCAGAGAAATTCTTTGGCTTCCCCTTCAGCAGGCAGCTCGGCTTGTGAAGCGAGTTTGATAAATGGCACGTGGGCCTTCCAGAAATTGAAGTAGCGGCGGGTAACAGTCTATCGTTGAATGGAGTTTATGAAAATAGTAGAGATGGATGAGTGGAAAATGGATGTAGTCTAGAAATTTGCGCTGACGCATCCCCTCAGGGGCTAAAGCCCGTTCTCTTTCGTAGCGCTGACGGCGGCTAAAGCCGTGCCCTTCCCGAAAATCTTGCTTCGTGAAAATCTCACCTCGATCTTACCTCAAAAACCTAACCCCCAGACCCTCGCTTTGAAAATCTCACTTCCAAAAATCTCAGCCTGCAATGCATATGTTGTGAACCCGCGTTGCAAGCCTCAGGCGGCCTAACTTGCTTCCAACAAGTTCACGCGGCCATCTGCTCCAAAGCCGGCCGGTCGCGAATAATCAGCGTGGAACCGTCCACACGAATCAACTCTTTCTTTTTTAAATCTCCCAGCAGGCGCGTCACGGTTTCGCGCGAGGCGCCGATCATCTGCGCCATCTCTTCGTGCGTCAGGCTCGAAGGGACGCGGGATTCCCGCTCGGTCTTTTCGCCTTCCGGTCTTGTCCATGAAAGCAGCAAGCGGGCCAGCTTTCCCGCCGAAGAGCGCGCCAGCACCAGTTCATGAATGTCACGGTAAACCGACTGGAATTCCGTGCTCAGCGCACGGATGGAACGCAGGCTCATCTCCGGGTTGCCTTCCACCATGCGGACCATGCTCTCGCGTTCCACGAAATTGATCTGGCAATCACCTACGGTTTCCGCAGTGGTTTCGTAATCGGACCCGGAGATGACCGCGCTCAGTCCCAGCACTTCGCCCGGGCCAGCAACCTTGAGGATCAGCACTTTCCCTTCGCGAGAAGTGGTGGAAAGTTTCACCCGTCCCGAGCAAACGATAAATGCTCCCCGCGGACGTTGCCCTTCGATGAAAAGCAGCGTGCCCCCGGGATAAGAGGCCGGCCGCGTCATTCCGCTGAAAGAGCGCAGCAGATCGGAAGAAAATCCACAAAACCAATTCGTTTTCCGCAACTTGCAGGTAAGGCAATTGTCCGGCACTTGCAAAGATCGCGTGTATCTCATGTCCACCTCGTCAAAAGAGTGTGGCCGTCCCAGGATTGTGATTCCTTTTCTCGCGGTGCTGCGTACTCCACGATGCAGCTCCCGCGACAAAAATCGGGAGTCCTGCGTAGTTGCGAGAAATGAAGTCGCAATCCGGTGAGAGCTGGTATCGAGCGAACGCAAAGCTGCAACCAGTTCCCATCCAGCAGTCGGGTTTCCATGTTTGTGCCATAGCGCCGAGCAGTAGAGTAAATACAGAGGGTCAAAGCGCACGGGTAGATCGTGCGGAATGCCCGGACTATGGAGCGCAAGCGACGGGCGGACGATCTTTGGCTGTCGAATAGCGGAGGAGGGCCTTTTCGACTTCGCTACTTTATCAAGGACAGGGACAGGCCTAAGCACGGCGGAACTCAAAACGCCGCGCAAAGACATGCTCCCCCGGCCCCGGGCTGGATCGTTGCCGAGTCTCATTTTTTCCCCAACGTGGTGCGTGGAACAACCTAGGAGACGACATTCCCTGTTTGGGCAGGTGGAGTTCCAAAAAGGTAATTAAGGTATGTCTCTTATAAAACGCCATTTAACGTGATTTTTGCAGTTGGCTGAAATGTTCAGAATGACGATCAGTTGGCAGACTGCCGACGCCGCGTCAGCAGAATGTTCAATTCTCGTACTCGTCGCGGTCAATTCCCATTCTTTGGATTCTCGATTGGAGCGTAGTTCGCTTTAGTCCCAGGCGCACCGCCGCGCCGTTCATTCCGGCAATCACCCCGCCGGTTTCCCGCAATGTGCGGATAATGTGTTCGCGTTCCAGGTCTGCCAAGGTGTTGCTTGAACCATTGTAGTGTGACCGGCCGCGCTTCAACTCCGCCAGGGGAGCGTTGAGGACTGTTCCCGCGGAAAGAATCACCGATCGTTCAATGAAGTTTTCCAGTTCGCGCACGTTTCCGGGCCAGTCCCAGGCGATGAACGCATTCATAGTTTCGGTGGTAATGGTTTCGATTGGCTTGTTCATGCGCCGGGCAAAGGTTTGAACGAAGTAACGCACCAGCAGAGGAATGTCCCGGCTGCGCTCCCGCAGCGCCGGCATGCGCAAGGGGAAGACATTCAAACGATAAAATAAATCGCTGCGGAATTCCTTTTCGGAGACGCTCTGCTCCAAATCGCGGTTGGTGGCCGCAATGAGCCGTACGTCCACGCGCAATGTCCGGGTGCCTCCCAGCCGCTCGAACTCATGGTCCTGCAGCACGCGCAGCAGCTTGGGCTGGATTTCCAGGGGGATCTCCCCGACTTCATCCAGAAAGAGCGTGC
>DASXFN010000092.1:0-3446 GCA_036489565.1 Terriglobales bacterium | reverse complement strand
AGTTCAACCCATACGATCTCTACTCCAAGGGTGCGGCAAAACCGAACCTGCCAGAAATACTTCCGTATTACCAGGATCTGATCGCGGAATACTTTCCCGGCAAGATTCAGTGGTAGCGCGCGAAGGCCCTCTTCCCGATTGGAACTATCTTTACTCGATTGTTGGGAAGCGCGCGAGCATCGCGGGCGATCAGGAAGCAAAGATTCCGGGTTTCCCGACATACAAATCTGCATAACCCTGCGCTTACTGATCGAAGCGGCCCTGATATGCCCACAGTCCCAGCGCGGGATTCGAGATGAAGAAAATCTCTTCTCCGTCCACTGTGTTCCAACCATCGGCGAGCTTGGCAGGATCATATTTTGCGCAGTATTCGCGCAAATCGCCATAAGCGTAATGTGCAGACTCGATTTCTTCGCGCGTCAGATGACCGGGACAGTATCGAATGGTGAATCGCCCTTCGCTGGAACCGTGGATGAGGTGCGCCGCGGCAGACAGATTATTGGCTAACGCAGCATCGTTCTTAACTGCCTCGAGAGTCGCAGGCGTGCCGCAATAGCCATATTTTCGGATAAGTGCATCAATCGCACCATCTTCACCGAAAGCGTGCACACCTGGTGCAAGCACAATGAGTTCCGCGCCATCGGCCAATGCCATGCGTGTGCGGTAGACGCTTTTGTTACCGAGCCACGTGGATTTGAACTCATGTGGGTCAAGGAAAACGACCGCTTTGCGAATCTCCCGATCCATCATGAAGAAATTGACCTTGAGGCTTAGTTCGGCCGCGCGTTCAAAACACTCGAAATCATCGCCGACATAAAGACCGTTCATCACCAGCTTGCCCACTGCATTCTTGCTGACGACGGTGAGCACATAAACAATAGGTAAATCCTGCGCGAAGTGGTCGCTGGCATAGTTAAGAATTCGTCGGACAGGCGTATCTGCGCGGCCCATCATGCGCTCCATGCCATACACTGCGCCCAGAAAATGCGTGCGGTGAATACCGAGAACTCCCCCGGTCCCAACGAAAATATTTTTGTTAAAGTTGGCCATGCCAATGACCTCATGCGGAACCACCTGCCCAATGGACAGGATCAGGTCATGACCGCCGTCTCGCAGCAGCTTGTTCACCTGGACGGGTACAGGAAATTCAAGCTTGCCTTCGCTGACTTCATGAATGAACTCGGAGGGAACTTCTCCCAGAGTGGCGACATCATTGCGCCAGTCGTGCACTCGAAACAAATTGCGGGGCACAGAGCCATACATGGTCTCAATTTCATATTCGGTCATGGGGTTGTGCGTGCCCAGCGCCGGCAGCACATCTGTGAGCGCTTCGCCGTAATAGTTCCAGGCGTGCTCGGTCAGGATGCCGCTCATGGAATGCATGCGGGTAAAGTCCGGCGGCACAGCCAGCACCTTTTTGCGAGGACCGAGCTTCTCGAGCGCGGCGAACAAGTTGGCTTTCACCTCGGCAGGTGAGAATTCCGTAGTCGGCGATCCGGCGGCGAAGAAAAGACTCATCAGCTGTTATGGTATTCCACCCTTGCCAGACAACGAAAACCACCCACAGACTGGACCGCTACACCCCGCATCGGATGTAAGAATACGATTCAAATGCTGAATGAGCGACCGCCGGATCGCAGCTTCGACGGTTTAAGCTGGAGTCGGCAAGCTTTTCCGGTCCAATAGGATTTTTTTCTTGCGCGTCGCGCATGCAACGCGTCCCGAAGGCCATAATTGCAAGATCGAGAACGTTCTCAATATGTCATCTTCTAATAAATGGAACCATTCAACTGCGATAATGGAGCGCGATGAGCATCGAAGTTGTGACCCGACAGGATCCCCGCTTTCCAAGCCTAAACCAAGGCCACAATGCCCGATTTCCCCCTTCAGCTTCCGACGCTGCCGATCGCATTGAGGTTTGCGATACCAGCGACGACGTCGCGCAGGCGTTGCAGCGAGTTGTCAGTTCCGGCCAACGACCTACGGTTCGGAGTGGAGGCCATTGCTATGAAGATTTCGTCTACACCAATCCGCATGGAGCCATTCTTGACCTAAGCTTGCTAACGCGGACAACGCCGGTAGCCGGCGCACCGCGCTACAGAATTGAATCCGGCACGCAACTCGCCACCGCCTACCTCGACTTGTATAAACGCTATGGAGTTACGCTTCCCGGCGGATCCTGCGGCACGGTAGGCGCTGGAGGACACATCTGCGGAGGAGGTTACGGACTGTTGTCGCGTCTGCATGGACTGACATGCGACTGGGTTTCCGCCGTTGATATTCTCACCGTGGATGGTCACGGAAAAGTGATCTCGCGTCGTGTAGATAAAGACAATTATCCCGACTTGTTCCGGGCCTGCCGCGGCGCAGGCGGCGGAAACTTCGGGATCATCACTGACTATTATTTCTCTGACCTTCCCACTGCGCCCCAGCAAGTGATCGCAGCTTCTATTGCCTTCGCATGGGCCGACATGACGCCGACGCGCTTCGCAGGTATTTTGAGTACTTTCGGAAATTATTGGGAGACGCGGGGCCAGGATAAGGATACCTGGGGCCTTTTTTCGGTCATGGGTTTGACGCATTTTTCGTCAGGCCATTTTGGCATCTCCGTCCAATTCTGCAACCCCGATGGAACGTGTCGAGATTTGCGCGTGCTCAATGAATTCCTCGATCGGTTCGAGCCGTTCAATCCTGTCGCGGGAACGCGCGCCAACATGGCCTCCGCGACACGGGGTCGACTGACAACCTTGCATACTACTGGAAATGATTCACTCGAAGCACGATACAACATGTCACGTCATCTATGGCTAAACGCTACAGTGCACGGAGCGGAGAGCGGAGGAGGCGGCGAGAGGCGGGGCAAATACAAATCCAGTTATATGAAGCAGAACTTTACTCCTGTGGAGATCGAGTGCTGCTACAAATATCTGAGCCGCGATGCGGGAACAGATATGCGAGGATTTACTATCCTGGTCGACTCCTACGGCGGGGCGATCAATCGCAAAGAACTTGCAGAAATTACCTCTGTAACGCAACGTTCCTCGATAATGAAACTGCAATTTATCTCGATTTGGGAAGATGCAGAAGAGGACGCGGCTCACATTGAATGGATGAGAGAGTTCTACACGGATTTATACTCAGGCCCCGACGCTGACCCCAATCATAAAGGAACCCCTTACTTCAACAATCGATATGAAGGCTGTTATATCAACTATCCCGATAAAGATATGTTGAGTTACTCGTACTGGCCGCAGCTATACTACGGAGCCGAACTCTATGCCTTCTTGCAAGATGTAAAACGGCGTTATGACCCCAACAATGTCTTTCATCACGCCATGTCCATACGCGCCTGAGTCCACATCAAAGAACCGCTAGTGCGACGTCGAAACAGCCCGAGAAGAATTGCTTCGCGCCGAGGAACGTTGCTTCCTCTGCGCTACCATTGA
>DASXFN010000087.1:0-37308 GCA_036489565.1 Terriglobales bacterium | reverse complement strand
GAATTCGAACAAAATCATTGTGCGGATCGTTTTCTCCCATTTCATCAAGAGAAAGGGAGCCATTGAGTACCGAACCTCCGCGACCAATAAGCCAGTTAATGGGATCTCCCTGCACATAATCCGTAAGGAATGTCGCCCAGATGAGACCGCGGCCACGCAGAAATTGATCACCTGTAATATCGACTTCTCCGTGTATTGCATCAGTAAGGGGCTCATATAACCTTTGAAATGCACCGGCATACATCACAACACAGACAATTCCAATTGCAAACAAACCAAACACCATTTTGTATTTCTTTTTAAGAATAAACCAAAGAATTAGCTGCGTCGAAATTGCAATAAATGCCGTGCGATGATAAGTGAAAACAAGAGCCAACAATGATCCGCCTAGCGAAATACGCAGCCACCATTGCTTTCGGTATTCCAATAAATAGAGCGTCAGTGGAATCGTGTACATTAAAAAGTAAACTAAGCCGAGCGGCGTATTATAACTACCGCTTGCCCGTCCAATTCGCTCGCCTTCAATCCAATCCCAATAATCGAAAGGTAGTATGTGTGCAACTTGCAAGAAAGCCAATACAACTGGAATAGTAACGGTTCCTATCAGTGCAAATGCAAATCGGTCAAATAGAGCCGGTTTCGAGAGAACCAAAAAAGCTACAAAAAAGAAAGCAATTCCAGAATACAAACGGATCAGCTCATTAAAGCCCCAGGACGATGGCGAGTAGAGGACAGAAAACGTGGCTATACCCAGAAATGTTAGTACCAAACTATAATTAAATTTAATATGACGCAAATGTACTATTCGCACAGATGCAAAAACAATAATACAGATACCTACAATGGCCTGTACATTGACACGTTGTTCGCTAAACTGAATGAATTCCCATCGCCAAGTAAGATCTATAAGTGGCTTTGCCACGAGGAAGAACACAATCCAACCATTTGCTACGGCAATAGATTTCCAGGCGAACTCGCATGCGTAAGTAACGACAACAATAACTACACCCAGTATCAGACCAATAGTCTGGGCCATTAATGTAACAACATTTATTTCGCCGCTATTCCTTTTGTCAGCGTTAAACGAGGATGAAATAGTCTCAGTCAAATTTGTAACCACTTTTAGTATCGTTCAACATCAATTTCCTTCCGACAAAGCCCGCCTCTTAGCTATAACCCAATATGCAAGCGATAGCGGATACGCTACAAAACTTGGTAATCTCTGCATTACCGACAACCATAATCGAACTCTTACAATTCTAGGTTCAAAATAGAAACGAGTGGTCTGCAATCCCGCCTTATGAAGTAATACATTAATGTTCTCAAGACTAAAGCTATAGAGATGCCCGGGATGGTGATAAAAATACCGCTGCCCTCGAAGTCGATTAACTAAACTGGTTTCAATCGGCAGACCTAAGATAAGGAATCCTCCTGGTTGCAAAATCCTGCGACACTCTCGGAGAAGACTAATTGGAGCATCCACATGCTCGAGCACATGCGAACAAAAGACTCCCGAGAAACTATCGGACTCAAATGGCAATTCTCGATTGAGATCAGCTGGCAACACCTGTAACCCAATCCTGCGACATTGTTCGAGATTAGGCTTGGAAACATCCACTCCAATAGATTCTCTTGCGAAATGTCGTAGATAAGTTCCAGCCGCACAACCTAGATCTAAAACGGGTAATGATCCTAACCAGGGTAATACATAACGAAACGAAAGCAATTCATTAACTGGAGCAGGCAGGTCAAGATAGGGTCTCGTAGTTTCTCCATAGCAACCTTGAGAAACTATTGTCGCGTCTTCCATATGAGACCCCATGAAAGGATCATTTGAGGCTGAAGTTGGAGTCGTTAAATTTATTTTCATTGTGCACTCATTCTCAAGTACTTGAATATAATTGCTCAATATCTAGGCAGGACGCAAAGTTCAAAATCATATTAAATGCCTATTGCTCACGCGGAGCACATTGCCTATTTAATCCCCATTTCACATAACAAAATATAACTCCAAGCGCCAAAGTCGCAGTTCCCCCAACAATGCTGATAGCAGCCCCGGTAAGCCCCCAATGCGGCATAAGAGATACCGCCAGCAGCACTGCAGTCGTTGCTGAGGCCACATAAGACAGTAGTTCGAACTTCGCTTTTCGAAGTGTTCTCAATGCTAGGGAAAGACTTGCAGCAATTCCCGAGAATAGTGGTGCGAGCCCAAGAACAGGAATCAACCATGCTGTGGATGCATACTTTCCATGAAATAGCATCTGCTCAATCGGTACAGCGAAGATGTACAACAATGATACGAACATGAGACCGGAAGCCAAAAGTACGGCTGCCACAAGCAGTGTTTTTTTGTGGAGGCGCGATATATTGCCACGTCCGAGCTCAACGGAGATACTCGGAAGAAAGAGCAGCATGGTAGCAGCGATGAGTTGCGACATGAAAAAGGATGGAATCTGCATAGCTCGCAGCACACCGGCGGCAGATAATTCCAAAAAAAACGCAGCGAAGAACGTTTGAGCTTGAACCAACAACCATGAAAACATTGTTGTCAACACAAGCCACTTTCCATAATCCCAGTTCTCCAATAGTGTCCCAGAGAGAGAGCTAGAAAAATCCCCTAATATCACGTAATAGTGAAAACCGAGGCGCCAAAGAACGAACAAGGCTGGAAGCAAGCTGGCAGCTCCCATTAAAAGAAACGAAGTTGATGGCGTGAGGTCGCGAAGATGCCCCAGGTAAAACACTCCTGCGAGAAGCACGAAACAATACAAGCCACTTGCCTGCACCGCGATGAGCGGATTCTGAACCGCGTAGCACATTCGGCGCACGAGGTAAAGCAGGAGGACAAATGGTAATGCTATCCCCAAGCTTAGAACCGGGCGAGACAGGCTCTCTGCCCCAAATCTCAACAAGGCGCCCACCGTAAACACGATCACCGACAGCGGTACCACAATGATCATGTGAACGCGCAACTGTGATCCAAAATATTCAATAAGGTGATCTGAATAACAAGACGGACCAATCACTGTCATTGGCTCTACAAGCAGTACATTGTGAAATCCGGAGAGAAACAAGAGGCTTGCAAAACAGACAGCAAACGAGCCATAAGCATCCTTTATCAGCCATCGTGCCAGCACTATATTTAAAAAAAAACTCGAACCCGACACCAATCCTTGATCAAGGAGGGAGTATCCGGACCGAAGCCCCCAGAACCATAGACGCTCCTGCGAAACATCAAGCAAGAAAAGCTTGAACTTTTCTTTGAGCGCACTTGGCGTGGACGTAAGCAAAGGTGCTGGTGGTTCTACACTGTTCGCGCTCATTGCGACTTTCGCTTAAAGTACTTAGCAAGACGATTTAAACGACGATGCTGCCTCAGATTGCGGACGTTTTCGTTTAGGGAGCGTGCAATCTGTGCCACTACTCGTTTATGTGGATTCTGTTGATCAAGATTTTTCCAATGTTGTAGTCCGATCATCGACCCGGAGGAGCATAAGAAAGCCAGGAGTGTCACAAATAGAACGATGGCTGTCCTAGGCGGCCACGACTTTTTCTCGGGCAAATTAGCTGAATCAATCACGTTAACCGTGGGAATTTCCTTGGCTTCCTGGAGGCGCGCCATTTCGTACTGTTCACTCAGCATCTCGTAGACGGTTTCCTGGGTTTTCACGCGTCTATAAAGATCCGCCCACTGCACACCGAGCAACGGCAGTTTCCGGATTGACGGGTACAGGTCATCGGATTGGGCGCCATCCGGAGCAGACGATGCATCCGTCCCACCGATCTTCTGCAATTGACGTTTCAGTTCATCCACACGAGCCTGAGCGCTACGGACGCGGATGTTGTTGGGATTGTAGATTTGCAGCAGGCCCTGAAGTTCTGACTGCGCCGCGATTAGCTGTCCCTGCAGTGTGGCGGCCGACTCGACCATTGCCTTTGTCTGCTCTTTGATGTCGAGCGCAGTATTCTTGCTAGCAAAAGCGCTGAATTGTTGCTCTGCGTTCTCCAGATCGGACTTCACACTCGAAAGACGTTGCTCGATAAATATCCGTTCCCGGCGCGCCGACGACGTGCTCACCTGGGAAACCAAACCATTCAACTCTTCTACGAAAGACTGCGCCATATCTCGCGCGCGCTGCGCTTCCGCGTCACGGATGGTAAGAGTTATGATTCCACTCTTCCGATCTTCCTCGACCGAGGCGCGCTGCTCAAGAATCTTACGGGCATCCTGCTCGAACTCTGTCCCGTATACTTTTCGCAAATTGAATTTATCGACGATACGGTCTTCCACTGTGCGGCTGTGCAACAATCCGAGAAACAGGGCCCCTGAGCTCTTCGTTCCCAACAGACTAGAAGCCATTCCAGCCAGTTCGGGCGAACCCTTGCTCGCGAGTGCAGCCATCATCATGTTGCTGCCACCGAGCGAGTCCGGAGGCATGATACTCACGGTCGAGTCGTAGCGCTTAGGAATCAGGAGGGCAACGGCGACACCAACCATCAAGCCGATCAGCATGGCTCTATAGAGCTTCCGTCGTTCCTCCCACAGCAATTCGAGATTCCGTATCCATTCAAAAGACGTGGGAGGTTCCGGCGATGATGGATTCGAAGCGAATGCCTCTATGGGCATCACTTCAGGTTCAGCGATTTCCTGTGTCAAATTTTCCATTTCTTTTGGTTCATCTTGATGTCGAGATTGAGTACTAACAGAAATCGACCATCCATCAATGGCACTACTAGATTCCATTCATCGCGAAAAAAAACGTATGCAACAAGATCGCCAAATCCATAAAGAAATTGCGATGTTGAATGTAGTAAAGGTCGTACTCTACATTCTCATGGATCAAGAAGGCGCGGTCTCCGCTGAGTTGCCACAGGCCCGTGATCCCAGGCTTCACCTGCAAACGCTGCCGATGGCGATCTGTGTACTGTTTGACGATAAAAGGCATTTCCGGACGCGGCCCCACAAGCGACATGGTTCCCTGCAATACGTTGAGCAACTGCGGCAATTCATCCAGGCTGGTGCGCCGTAGAAACCTGCCCATTCGGGTAATTCGTGCATCGCTGGAGGTCTCGGGAGAATACTCGTTCCCGCAGCTGCCTTGATGCATACTGCGGAACTTCACCATCCTGAATGCTTTGCCATTCGTTCCCACCCGTTCCTGCAGGAAGAAAACTGGCCCAGGTGAATCAATCTTGATCAGGCTGGCCAGGAGCAACCATATGGGCATACCCAAAATGAGCAGTACCAACGATCCCGCAAAATCGAGAGATCTCTTAACCATGTCATACCCAAGGCGGCGGGTTGGACGCCCAAATGACGCCAATAAGACGCCGTCAATGTCCTGATAATCCAGCGTTGGGTCTGAAGTGAGCAGGTTATTCGGAACAAACGACACTCGAGCGTTGGAATCCAACGCCTCCCGAATCGTGTGGATAAATTTGGTGCGCCCTATCGACGGGACCGCAATGATGACCAAATCCACTGCAAGTCTCTCTAAAAGTTTCTTGTCCAGTGGTCCATGTATTACTGAAGCGGAACGTCTGCGCTCATAACCGAGCTCATAGACAATCGTTCCCGCCCTTGCTGGATCATCGTCAACGAACGCCACCGGATCGAGCCCGAGCTTAGGAGAACGTCTTAAAACCGAAAATACTCTTCTGCCTGTCGCGCCGGCGCCATAAATCAACACCTTATCGTTTCCGTACCCTCGGCGATGAAGGGACCGTACAAACAAATACATGAAATTCTTTTCGAGAAACAACAGCAAAGGTACCAGGCTCAGAGAAAGGACCAGCAGCCAGCGCGAAAAAAGAACATTCGTAAAAAAGCTCACGGCAAAAACAATAAGAAACGCCTCTGCCGAAACGCGCAGAACCTGTTCAGTCTCTCTCACCCGAAGTAGGCTATTTCCGCGCCGGTAGGCCCCTACTCGATCCAACATTAAGACCATAATGGATGCGAAAACGAACGCCAATATCAAGACTATCTTGCGAGGGTAAAAGACATGTTTGCCCAGGGCGAGCAAGTCGTAAATAAAATAGCCGAGCATCACGGAAAACGCGATGGTGCAAATATCCGCGGCCACCTCCAATGACAATATGGCGCGCCGGAAATGTGCGGTCGCTCGCCGGGCGGGAACAATCCGGCGAAAATCAACGAGTTGAGGTTCGTCCGAAACCGGCGTCAGGGTTTTATCTAAATCTGCGGAGATAGGCATCGTCATTTCTTTTCGCGATGGCTCAAGTTATGCGCGACCCGGGGCAAGACCGGCCGATTAATGTACGAATTGAAAGTGCGGAGAAAAAGTTACCTGCACGGAAGTCGTAATGTTGGCTTGCTTCCCAACCGCTAAAACCGGGAAATTCCATTGCTCGTATTGCACAAGCCCGGCGATATTTAATCCGCGCCGGAGATTCAATGTCGCATTCGCCCCGAAGTCATTCAGTCGCCCTCCCCCAATAAACACTCGATCCGCTTCGGCATGGCGATAGTTGAATTGGATCTTGCTCTTAGACGATAGCCAATATGTTGCCCATGCCTGCCCCCCTCTTCCCTGACGACCAATCCAGCTTGCCAATAAATTTCCATCATTCGTATATCCGGAAACATACCGGCCATTCCAATAAATAAAACCTCTAGTTTTTTGCCCTGGAACATCGGTATACAACCCCTCGAGTCGCAGTTCCAGCTTTGCGATTTTGGGAATCTTGGGGGCGTAAACTCCCATTCGCATGGAAGGACGGGTGGAACCCAAAGGGGAGAACTCATCTTCTACGAACGAATCAGCGTAAATCGAAAGATAATCCCTGACCCGCGGAACCTTGTAACTGAATTCAAACGTGGAACGCCGATCTGCAGGATCAGATGGACTTCCCGGGCCAACATCGAAATTTGTATACGTACGGAAAAAATTGTGCCACGTCACTGGCAAATCAGGACCGCCGAACAAAGCCGTAAATCCCATGCCGAACTCAAAATTTTTGGTCGGCTTGAAACTGATCTTTTCTCCATGAATGAACGGTTGATCGGTCACCCCCGGTCCAAATAACGTGCCGTCCGCGGAAACCCATTGCTGCCCAGACAAGCGACCCAGGAAAAATTCTGTTTTCACCGGACCGAGAACTCTTGAAAGGGCCGGAACATAGACCGGTGAAGTTTGCGATATGCGAAGCATGGAAATTGGTTCCGCATTATCGCTAAACAAAAAAGGGCCACTATCGCCGGGGCCAAGCCACAGACTCTGCTTCCCAAATGACAACTCCACATTCTTGAAAGTAAATCCAACTGAGCTTTCTAAGAGACGGAATCGATTTATCTCCGGTTGGCCGTTGGGGAGCGGGAGACTTCCGTCCTGCGCGGCGGTTGCTTGCAGAACGCTCAACGGATCTGATGCTACAGCCGGCGCGTGCTGGTATTCACCTTGAATAGAAACTGAAAATGGCCCCGCAACTGCGTGCGCAGTAACCCCACTTATGTTGTTGAATCCTTCTCCATAGGGGCGACCGTAGTCGTTAATGATTGTCTGCCCGAAATGATATCCATCGCGCAGCGGGGTGCCAGAGATTACGGTGCTGCGGGTATAGACAGAATCCACCGTGGCGCCCACATTGGCGGCGCCATCCAGCCTTCGGGTTTCGTCGGAGAACTCTTCCGCAAGTGCGTCGTACAGCTTTTGTGCTTCTGGATTTGACTCGCCTTCGTCAGAAAGTTTTTCGCTGATCTCTTCTACGAGGCGGGCGCATTCCATCCGCGTCCAGGGGCGCATGCCTTCGTAGCCGGAGTGCATGTAGCCAAGCGCTGCCATTCGATCGAACAATGGGTACACCCAACTGTCCACGGGCACGTAGGGAGATCCCATGTTTTCGGGATTACGGGTCTTGTCGCCGGTGTTCTCAGGCAGCAAGCTTCCCCAGGGCGCCCCGCCACTCTCCGGATCGTGGTGGGCGCGATAGACTGAGCGGCCAAAATACCATCCCAGCAAACTTCCAATGGCAGCATCGGAAGCAAAATGTTGCTGGCTGGTCACGCGTGTGAGTGTCACGGCGGAAGCAAGTCCATATGCAAGCGTCTGGCTCAACTTTCCCGGATATTCGTGGGCCCATACGCTGGCAATCGCCCACGCGGCGGCAGAATGTTCTGAAGGAAAGGAGCCTCCACCCTGAAAGAAAGTTCCATTGCCATTGCCTTGATACGGACGCGGACGCTGGGTGACCGCTTTAAATAAATAGGAAACGGCTGTGGCGTTGATCGCCGCTTCTCCACTGAGAAGGCCAGCCTCGGAGAGATGATCATTGTGCGTCACTTCTCCAAGCAAAAACGCTCCTCCGCCAACGCCCACCAGTGACAATGCGCCGTAGTTCGAAATGTCTTTGCTGCGCTTCAACTGATTGGGTTTATCCGGAACCTGCTTTGCCAGCCAACTGTCGCTGGCGATAAGAGCCGCAGTACCGGCGAGCAGGGGCGCCCCCCATCGGAGATCCTTAACCCGGAAGCGAACCGGTTCGGTAAAAAACTCTTCCTGATCTGTAGCAAGGTGCTTCAAAAATGGAATGCCCAGTTTGTTTTCCGGATCTTCTCCGGGTTGCAATTGGTATTTGTCTTCGACGGATGGATTTTCTTTCCCCACCGTGGAAGAGCTTGCCTGTTGTGTTACCGGAACAGGAATGGATGACGCCTGCGCAGCCGCATTTATTTCGCAACAAGGCATCAGTAGTATCAACGCACCCAGGCCCCAAAAAGATTTCACCAAAACACTCAACTAAAAGCTTTTCGCCACCTGAATGGCAATTCCCACCGCGTAAGCCAACTGTGCGCCCTCAAGCGTCGTCTTCCAGCGCGTATTCGAACTGAAGGCCTTTTCCGGTACGACTACCATGTCTCCCGGTTGAAGGGCCGCAGTCTCCACGCCCCCGCTGAACAGACCACCGGAACCACCAACAACTGAACCATCCGCACGAATGACAAATACGGCTTTCTTGTTCGCCATGCTGGTTGGTCCGCCTGCCTGCCGCAGATACCATCCGGTATTTTTACCCGATTTATATGTAATCGCGGTGGGATTGAAAACGCTGCCATCCACCATGACCGTCCCCGGACGTTTGGGGACATACAACGAATCGCCAGCGCGCACCTGAACATCGGAAGAGGTGTTCACCCATCGTTTCATCTTGCTGGAAATGTGCACGACCATGCGTCCGGCGGGAGGAGTATTTTGGATTTCTTCGAGCGCCTGCTGCCACTGCTGCAAAGCGGCTTCCTTCGAGACTTTCTGTTCCGCGTCATTTTCCGGAACCTGCTGCAAACTCGCTCCCTGATCTTGAATATCGCGGACCATCTGGTTACGGTTTTTCTCTTCCAACTGCAAGACTTGCGCACGTTGGAAAATTGCGCCGTACGGGTAAGCGTCTGGCAGCAACCCGCCAGCCCGCTCCAGCACCGAACTTAGCCGCTCGCCTTCACGGATGCCGTAGGTGCCGGGATGGACCACTTCGCCTTTCAACGTGATGGTCGCGCCGACGTCATTCCATCCCGCCAGCGTGCCAATGGAAAGCACATCTCCATCGTGCAGCCGCACATCGGTGTCAGGCTGACCCGCCATCGCGTCCGCAATGCGAACAGTGCTATGGTCACCGACAACTTTTTTCCCGTTTTCCACCAGATAGCGGGTAAGGTCCGCGGTTTCCGTGTAGGCTCCGCGCTTGAAGCCGCCGGCTACCCGGACCAACTCGGCGGCGGTCATTTCATCGCCAAGGGGATATTTTCCCGGCCGAGCCACCTCGCCTTGAATGATGACAGCTGCAGGATCCAGCTTATTCAAATCACGATGAATCAGAATGCGGTCTTTCGGCTCAAGCAGAATGTTGTCTTTAGCATCGCCGGCGAGCGCGTTCTTCAGACTCACGTCGAGCACTTTCAGCTTTCCGTCGTCAGTTTTGCGGAAGACCTGGGCATCGTCGAGCAAAGCATCAGAAGTTGCACCACCGGCTAGATACACCGCGTCGCGTAGATGGGTCGCGCCATTGGTAATGTGGTCTCCCGGGTCGCGCACTTCCCCGCTGACGGTGACGACCGGCGGATCTTCAAAATCAAAGCGCCCGAAAACGCGCACTGTGTCGAATGGCTTGAGTGCGACGTCCTGGGCCTTGCCTTCGAGCGCCTCACCGAGATTGAAGGTCAAGACGGTGGGCGTGTAGTCGGGAGCATTCAGGCGAATAATTTCCGCGTGAACTTTGGAAGGTTCGGGCAAAAGATCTTTGTACGACTTGATTAAATCGGTGACCTTCATGCCGTCGCTGTATGCGTACTTACCGGGGTGAAAAACGTGGCCATCCAGGTAGACAGTTTTATCGGCGTAGGGCACGATCGGCGAAATTTTGATCTTGTCGCCATCCTGCACCGTGAAATCCGCGAGCGCCTTGTTGACGGCTTGTTCGTTGTTGTTTTCCGGAATGTCGAGGCGCAACATGCTGCGCGACTCGTGGGCCTGCACCCTCTCCACGTCCACGTGCCGAAGCGTGCCAGAGGGCAATACGCCGCCCGCCAGCTCCAGAACTTGCGCCAGGCTTTTTTCGCCGTTTAATTCATAAATCGCGGGGCGGCGGACCATGCCTTCCACGGTTACCTCATCGCTCAGCGGCGGAACAAAAACTGTGTCCCCCGGCTGCAACCCTTGCAAGTCGGAACGAACACCATGCAGCAACAGGTCATAAACATCCACTTGCTGCACCAGGTTCCCTCCGCGCTTTTGAAGAATGGTACGAAGCGATCCCTGTGAGGTAGGGCCTCCGGCGAGGAACACCGCGTTCAACGGAGTGGAAAGCGAACTGACATCGTATGCGCCCGGACGCAGCACGTCTCCGGTGACATACACGCGGACAGTGCGGATGCGCGCCAGCGAAACGTCGGCTTCGACGTCTCGATATTGATTGCGCAGTACGCTTTGCACCAGATGCTGCACATCGCCGAGGGTGCGTCCGGAAACTTGCACCGCGCCAGCCTCAGGCAGCGCCAGCCGGCCTTCGCGATCGACAGTACGCTGTAGCCGCTCCGAAACTCCGCCCCAAAGCTCGATGCTTAATCCATCTCCGGGGCCGACAACATAATCCGGGCCTGCAGGTAGATCCATCGGCAATTTTTCAAAATTGCCCGTGCCGGTGCGGAAAATCTCCTGGCCGAAGCGTTGCGGAACCGGAGAGCGGGAATATTGGGAGTACAAGTCGTATAGAGAAGGAACATCCGCGTAAGGATTAGGGCGATGCATCAACCGCGGCTGTTGGATCAAAGAGCGCGGCGAAAAAAAAGGCATCTCCTGATTTCTGCCGTTCGTCAGGCTCGCCTGCTGCCACGAAGACCAATCCGGCTGTCGTGACTGCGCGTCGGAGCCGGAATTAAGTGCACTTGGATTGGGAAATTGCGTGCTGGGACTCAGTCCTTGCGGATTTCCTGCGCGGGTGCCGCCTGAGAACGCCCGGGCACTCTCGTTTGTATTGGCGCTCGTGTTCAACAATCCGGGCAATTCTTCCGGCTGGATCGAAGGCATGTTCGCCGCGTCTTGGGGCGCGCCCTCGTAATAGTCGCGATCCGGAAATTGCGCATCCGCGCGATCAAGAGTACGCGCGGAATCCGCTGGAATACTTTGCGGCATTTGCGGTGCGGGAATGTAAGGTTGTTGTTGCTGCTGGGGAGCATTCATGCCCGGCTGTTGCTGTTCAACGGGCACTGATCCCTGGCCATAATTTGGCCGGCCGTAGTTGGGCTGCGCACTGTACTCATGCTGCGCCCAATAGGCATTTTCCTGATTGTGGGTAAGATTTTCGTCGGGAGAGACGGCGGGCTTTCCCTGTGAATCAAGAGTGCCTTGGGCGTTTCTTACCTCGCCGCGCGCCAATTCTTGGCGGCTGGGCTTGGCGCGAATGTAGTTACGGTTTTCAATCTCCTGGGTGGCAAGAACGCGAATGTTCTGGTCTTCGCGCAACAACTGGAAGACAGCATCATCGGTGAGGTCCACGGGATCAAGAAGTCGCCCTTGCTCATAGGCCTTGCGCACCAAAATCTTTTTCACTTGCAAGAGCAATCCTGGTTCCTGGCGAAGGATGGTGAGGATCTTGTCGGCGGAGAGCGCAACCATCTGTTCCGCTTCTTGTTCCGCACGCGAATCGGCCTGATCAAGCGCGGTGCTTCTGGGAGATACGCGCTGCGCAGACGCAGGAACGGAGACAGAAAACTCCGCGAACATCAGAGTCATAGCAATACAGCTAATAAACCGGAACCGTCGATTCATAAATCCTCTGCCTAAAGGCTTAAGCAATGGCTGTCCACCTTCGCGGCTCAATTCTCAGGGAAATCATTTTGTGGGCTGCCCATTCACAGCTCCGCCCTCTCACTTACAGGCGACGTGTGAGATAACCTATTTATTTTCAAAATTTTAACTACGGTCTAACCCAAATTCCGCTCAGAAGTTTCGTAACTGCGCACTCATTGAAACCGGACCGAAGCCACCGCGTCGGCAATTTGCGTTTTGCCGCGCAACGCACCGAGAATTCCGGCTTCAGAACTTTCTACCCGGGCCGATCGAATATTCACGACGGACCAGAAAAATACGCTGCTATTACGCTCCGGCGCCAAGGCCAGGATTTTCATCTCCGGATGCCGCGCAAGTAGATCGTCACAAAGCGCGGGCCGCTGGTCCATATGGTCGAGCGCGATGATTACAAAGTCAGGCTTGGATTGTTCGACCACTTGTCCAATATCGGTGTCATCCGTAATTTCGCCCATCACCTCAATGTCGGGCTGGTCGGAAATAGTTGCCAGCACTACCTCACGCATGAGACGGGGGCGATTCGCCACCAAAACTTTTATTTTTTCCATACCACGCTCCATTGAGCACACGTATGCGTATTGGCCCACTAGTATCTCCGGGAATTAGCGTAAAAATAAGAATCAAATATGGTTCTGGGTACGGACGGAAAAAGGCGGTACGCAGAGAAGTACAGTCTTACTTGGCGCGAAGCAAATCGTACCTAATCAAGTACCAAGGATGTACCAGTTCGGGGATTAATTTCCCGTTTCCCGAATGAGGATGGGCCGATTATTAAATGTTGTTGTGTATGGAGGCCAAGTGGCTTCCAGATCAGTTAGAAGACAAAGACTTTTAAATGGGAAGGCCTTGCATGCGGCACATCTCTACGACAGCAAAACGATCATGCGCGCCTACTTTTCGCAACATCCGATGAACGTGGTTGCGGACGGTTTGCTCAGCAAGTTGCAGCTGACTGGCGATCTCTTTGTTGGTAAGACCGCGGCCAATTAAGAGCACCAATTGCTGCTCGCGATTGGTAAGGCCAAGATTAAGGCGCACACGAAAGTTTGGAACACAGCTTTTTTGGCGGGCGACGTAGTGAAAAAGTGTCGCACAAAGTTTGGGAGGACAAATGGCTTCGCCATTTGCGACGGAGCGAACTGTACTGACGACCTCTAGCGCGGAGGCGTCTTCGAGAACATACCCCAATACACCCTCTCGAACAGCCTGCAGAAAGAGCTGTTCGCTGGGATCCATGCCGATGAGGACAATCTTCAGTTCCGGAACTTGAGACTTCACTTCGTGCAAAAACCCAAGTTCGGCAGACCCGCCACCGAAAGAATCCATCACCAAAACATCGGGAGCCACCTTGGTGACTTCATCCAGGGCTTGCGAAGAAAATACGCAGGAGCCTACCACTGCAATGTCGGTTTTCTTCCCCAGAATTTTGGCGAGCGCCTCGCGGAGGAGGCGGTTCTGGGCCAGTAAAAATACAGCGGCGACAGCCGCGTCACTCATGGCCAAACTCCTGCACCGAAACGAAATATCCTCCGCCGATCTGTGCGGCAGATGGTCCATTGCCTCCCCCTCCGGCTGCAATGGTTTCGCTATTTCTTTAGCTTTCGCTAAAGGGTGCCAATAAGATGTTGCCGAGGTACCTACTTTAAACCAAATCTCATATCCTCGTCTATAAAACACAGTACTCATCCAATTCAAGGCTTTTCCATCCATCGCCTGCTAAGTCACTCATTTTAAGAGATTATTGAAAGAAAACGCCCAGATGCGCCCTACATTCTCCCAAAGCAACTCGCCTTGAAGACGAGCATCCAAAGAGCGTCACTTAAGGTCTTTTATGGATGAACGCTACGTAAGGATCTCTCCCAAGAAGACGCGAGCCCAGTACCCGTCTACAGACAGGAATAGTCCAGCCAATGAGGACAGGGAAGAACCGCGGAAAATTTCGGTGTTGGTAGCAAACCGTTCCAGGTTAATGCGGGAGTTATTGCGCTCACTGCTGATGGACCACAACGACATTGAGATTGTAGATGTGGTAGGACCCGAAGCCGATTTGGAAGACCACGTAAGCAGATCTCATCCACGTTTTGTGATCGTTGACTTTCAAGATGGTGTCCGCTTTTGTAATGCATTGATACCCAAATTCAGGAACTTAAAAATCCTGGCAATCCCCGCGAAGAAAACTTTCAGCAGAATTTACTGGGCGGACCACGGAATTCATTCGCAAAAAGTTGTGACATCCATAGAGGGAGTTTTGTGCGCCCTGCGCGAAAGTAGCGGGAAACTGCAATCGGGAATGATTATTGGGCTGCAAAAAGCAAGCTAACGTGGCTGAAATCTCCATGCCCTTAACTCGATTGTCGCGGCTCACACCACGGGTCAAACTCTTAGTGTTCCATGGCCGATCCACTCACTCACAGGCCTTAGAGAAAATGAGCTGGCCACCCTTTACCCTTCCGGGATTCGCGGACTTTTCTAAAATCACCATGCGAAGAACGCTTATTCTGACTATGTTTGCCGTTCTCTTTACAGGCATAAGCTTTTCGCAGACCCTCAACGATCCATTGTCACAAGGTTCGCCGCAGGACCAGGTAGATTGCGGCGATCCATCCATGGCAGGAAATTCGCAATGCGCGGAGTCGCAAAACTCCGGATCAGGTTCCGGTCAAAGCTCTCAGAACCTGTCACCTGTCAGGCCCCCTGTATTGACGAATTCCGGCAACGGTGATGCGGACCGCTATGCCCCGGGCGTTCCGCCGCCGAATCCTTCGCAAAATTCGAATGTGCGCGCAGCGATTCGACCGCGAACGGAATTCGAACAGATGGTGGCGGATTCGGTCGGACGTCCCCTGCCATTGTTCGGCCAGTCGTTATTCCTACAGTCGCCAAGCACATTTTCTCCCATTGACTGGATGCAGGTGCCGAGCGACTACGTGATTGGGCCGGGAGACGAATTACAGATCGAGATATGGGGACAGGTGCAGGCGAACTTGCGGGTAACGGTGGACCGCGCCGGCGAAATTTATATTCCCCAGGTGGGGCAGGTCTCGGTTGCGGGTGTGCACGATGCAGATCTCAAAGTACACTTAAAAAGGGAGTTTTCCAAAATCTTCAAAAATTTTGATGTGAGCGCCAATATCGGGCGGTTGCGCTCTATCCAGGTTCTGATTGTTGGCAATGCCAGATATCCCGGAACGTACACCATCAGTTCCCTGAGCACGCTGGTCAACGCGATTTTTGCTTCTGGTGGGCCGGCCCCGCAAGGATCGTTACGGCGCATTCAAGTACGCCGCGATGGAGCGACAATCACGGATTTCGATTTATATGACCTGCTCATCAAGGGCGACAAATCCAAAGACGTTCGTCTGCAATCCGGCGATGTTATTTATATTCCGCCGGTTGGGCCTTTGGTCGCGATCTCCGGCTCGGTAAATACGCCCGCCATTTATGAACTAAAAGACCATTCATCGCTTCAAGATTTGATCGAAATTTCCGGCGGGCTCAGTACGGTTGCGGACAGCAGCAAGATCACGATTGACCGCGTCGTAGACCACCAGGCGCGCAAAACGCTGGAGTTTCCGTACGACGAACAGTCTCGCGTTATGTCCCTCGAAGACGGCGACATTGTGCGTGTACTGTCGATCGTTCCGAGATTTGAAGATACGGTGACTCTGCGCGGAAATGTGGCCAACCCCGGACGCTATCCGTGGAAACCCGGCATGCGCATCAGCGATCTTATTCCTAACGCACAGGCGTTACTCACGCGCGGTTATTGGCGAAACCGCGCCGCAATCGTGAGCGGGCTGGCGACGGAATATCCTATTCGTACGGCACCTGCGGAAAATAATCTTCCGGCATCCAACCAACAGAGTAATTCAGCAACACGTTACAACATGAATGTTCAGCAACCGTCCAATGGCAATGTGTCCAATGAATTGGGCACCATGAATGCCGCGCCGAATTCGGCGACCACCGCCACGCAAACCGAGCAAGCTGCGCAGCAGTATTCTCGCCCTGACGTCGAGAAGATCAACGACCAGAATTTGCAAAATCAGCAAAACGCTCTAACCAACGGAAATGGCGAGACTCCCAGCGTTGTCAGAGATGTTGCGGAGGACTTGCGCCGCTCGGCTCCTGAAATCAACTGGGACTATGCGGTCATTCAGCGAGTCAATCCTGAAAACCTGTCCTCCAAACTTATCTGGATGAGCCCGCGAAAGGCGATCATTGAACACGATGAGAACAGCAATCTTGAACTCAAAGCCGGCGACATCGTCACCATCTTTTCTCAACAGGACATCAACGTTCCCCAGACGGAGCGCTCCCAATACGTAATTCTGGAAGGCGAAGTAGCGCGTCCGGGAGTTTATAAACTCGAACCCAATGAAACGCTTCGTTCGGTTTTGCAACGCGCGGGCGGGCTCACCCCCAACGCTTACATTTACGGTTCACTGTTCACCCGTGAGTCGGCGCGAGTGGACGAACAAAAGAGTCTCGATCAACTGACACAAACGATGGAGGTACAAATCCGGCAATCTGCCGTCTCGGTGGCGGCATCGAGCGCGCCCGGCGACCTGCCGCAGATGCAAGCCGCCCAGGAAGCAATTATCGGGCAGTTGCGCAGGACTCGAGCAACCGGACGGGTTGCGCTTCCTATCAAGCCGGGAGACGCGAGCATTGGCGACTTTCCGAATATGGTGCTTGAAGATGACGATCGGCTGGTGATTCCGCATACACCTTCCACGGTGTCGGTGGTCGGCGACGTTTACAATCCGGGGTCTTTCATCTATGAACCGCGAAACGACGCTGGCAACTATCTTGAAATTGCAGGCAAAGGCAAGCCGCAATCAGATCTTCACCATGCGTTCGTGCTGCGCGCGAATGGGATTGTGGTCGCGGCGAATAATGTCAACGGCGCTTTTTCAGGAAACAAATTTGAACGCATCAGACTTTACCCAGGCGATCAAATCGTCGTGCCCTACAAGCTGCCCACTGGCGCCTTTATACGCGGATTGCGCGATTGGACGCAGATTGGTTCCCAATTGGCCCTGACCGCCGCGGCCCTTGCAGTACTTGCGCCCTGATCGGAATGCTGGTCGCGTCGAGCACTTTAAAACAGACATCTAAAATATTGCTGTTTTGCTTCACCCCGGTTTGTGAGCGCGGCATGATTTATGCGGACCAGCGATGGATTGGAGAGCACGGCATCGGCCGCTTCGCCCGGCGCGTTCTTGCCCAGCTCGAATATCGTGCAATTAACCTCGATGGGCATCCGGCGGCGCCGCTGGATGCGTGGCGACTGGCTCGCGCTCTTCGTGGGCTGAGTGGTGCCGATATTTTCTTTTCGCCCGGTTACAACACGCCTTTGACGTGTAGATCTCCTTTCGCTTTTACAATCCACGATCTCAGCCATATTTACTGCCCCGAGAACAGCAGCCCGCTGATTCGGTTGTATTACTCGACGATCCTTAAACGAAGCTGTCAGCGCGCCGCCCATATTCTGACTGTCTCGGAATTCACGCGCAGGCAAATCATGGAATGGGCTGGCGTTTCTTCGGCAAAAGTAGTCAATGTCAGTTGCGGTGTTGACCCTGAGTATCAGCCCAGTGGGAAAGCATACGGACTTCCTTTTCCGTATCTGCTATGCGTCAGCAATCGTAAAGGTCACAAGAACGAGATTCGGCTGATCGAGGCTTTCGCCAAGGCCCGCATATCCACACAGCTGCATTTGGTTTTCACCGGACAAGCCACCGCCGAAATTTCAGGTTGCATTGCGCGACATGGATTGACCACGCGCGTGCACTTTACCGGAGCCGTTCCGGAGGATCGATTGCCATCTCTGTACCGCGGGGCAGAGGCTCTAGTCTTCCCTTCTCTCTACGAAGGATTTGGATTGCCGGTGCTCGAAGCAATGGCCTGTGGCACTCCCGTCGTGACCGCGAATGTTACGGCCATGCCGGAAGTCTCGGCTGGGGCCGCGCTGCTGGCGAATCCAACTTCGGTGGACGAAATTGCGCGGGCGATCGAGCAGATTGTAAGCGATACCGCATTGCGGGCACGGCTTCGAGAAAAAGGGCTGGCGAGAGCTGCTGAGTTTTCATGGGAAAACACCGCGACCAAGGTGCGCGAGGTCCTTGGTGCGAAAAAAGTTGAAGCTGGACCGGAAACGATAACCCGGTGAAATGATCTAAGACTTCGCCTGTTGTCTTTTTCGCACGGTCCATTTCATTCCGCACGATTCACTAATATTGGCCGCTGCGCAAACATTCGCGCTACCGACAGGCAAAGCCATGAAAACAGATATACGCCGGCGAGGACGTAAACCCCGGAGAATCCGGCTGAAACCGCCAGAGTTCCGGCGATCCCGAGCAACATGGTTGAGGCGAATGCCTTCATCATGGAGGGGGACGACGATAAAAATGCGGCCTTCACGTCCAAGTCAACGCGTCGGGAAATAACTCCGAGAATTAAGCCAACTGCCACTACACCGAACAAACCGAAATTGAAAAAGCCCTCGCCGAATGCCCCCGGCCTTAGCCCGGGGTGAACTTGGGGATCAAATCCCACGGTTGAAGCCGTCGCGACGCCAAGACCCCAAGTGTCGCGAAACTGCGAGGCAAAGCGGGGAACGAATGCCAGTAGCGCCGCAATATATGTTTTGCCCGTCCAAAATACATGGTTCCATGCGGAATAGACCCATGCAAAATCGCGCAGATCAGAAAAATTATTTCCGTAAAATACTAAAAAGACCAGAGAACCAAATAGACCACTCAGCGAATATTCACCACTACGCACATTCCCCAGGTAAAACGCGAACGCCAGGATAGATGCTCCGACGACGATGATTCTGAAAAGACTGATTTTTCGTCGAAGTTTCACCACATAACAGAGCAATACGCTGAGATAGATGCTGAGCACATTCCCTCTTGCGCCGAAAAACACCAGCCCCAAGGTTAGAAGCAAAGTACAAGCCAGCAGAATTCTTTCTTTCTTGTCCACATATCGGGCAAGGCAGTGAGACGCAATGATGACCGAATAATTCGAGATGAGCAAAGCGACAGGGCGAAGCGCAGGATTGGCGAAAGTATAGCTGCGTAGATCAAAAGCAAAGCCATTATGTGAGAAATAGAAAGCCAGAATTAAAAATTGCAACAAGAGGCAAAGAGCCGACTGAAAGACCAGAACGCCACGCGAAGACATAAGCATCATGGAACAGCGGGGGACAATATCAAGCACCTTGTTGGCAGCATTGCGCGCGCCCATTCCGAGTTGAAGCCGCCACAGTCCGCCGCCCATCAGAACCGCGAAATATCCAACAACTGTAATGAGGAATACGACGGGAAGGACTGCAATGACAGCATCCATGTCCGTTCCGAGAACGATTACATTTAATCTGCTCCTGGCGAAAGGGAGCATGATCATGTTCGGAAAAACACAGAAAAGGAATAATTGCGCGTACCAAAAATCAATTCGATAACCTTTTCGGTAGCATTTGAAGTAATAGGAAAGCGCGAAGATCGCGATCAGAACAGCGTCGAGAGCGTAAAGCGCGTTCCAGGGTAAAGCGGTCATGGCATACCGCATCAACGTATTTTAGGGGAGATGGGCCGCATCCGGCGATAATCTTGGATCCCAGCCCATACGCTCTGGCAGCGGTCAAACTGCAATCGCGCGAGCCGGCGCGCAAAACGAATCGCTAGAAATGCCAGCGAAGCGGGATAGGGCGCGGGAGAATGAAGTCTCAAGAGCCGTAACCCTGAAGCGGTTTGGTAGCGGTCGAGCACAAGCTGGTTGCCGTTGGTGCTTGCATGGACCTTATGTAAGACTTTCGATTCTGGCGCGGGCGCAATACGCCATCCTTGTTTTCGCAAGCGGAGGCAAAATTCCGTGTCCTCCCAGTAAAGAAAAAATCCTTCATCGAGCAATCCGGCCTCTTTAATTGCTTCGCAAGAAATAAGCATGCTAGTGCCATTCAAAGAATGAAACCAACTATCATCGCGAGGCACTCTGCTGTTCTGGCTATAACCGATTGCCAGATTTACCCGCGCGCCGGCCCACGCCTCAACATTTGCAGGAGAATCGGAGAAGTAAGTTACAGACGCGACAGCGCCGATTTTATCGTCAGTGAGGGCTTTTGCGACCAGTTCGGAAAGCGCATCAGGCGAGGGTTTGGTGTCATTGTTTAGCAACCAGACGCAATCAGCGCCATGATCGAGCGCATAACGAATTCCGACGTTGTTGCCCCCGGCAAAACCTAAATTCTCTTTGCTTTCCAACAGCAAAATATCAGGATGAGCGGCTTGTATTCTGTCAATGGAGTCGTTCGTAGAACCGTTGTCCACCACGATTATGCGCAGGTTCGGATAATCGCATTCTTTCAACGCGCGCAAACATTCCGTTGTATCCTGCCAGCCATTCCAATTCACAACGATGCAGGTCACATGCGGATTTGAATTCAATTGAATTCGCTCCGTAAGTCGCGCTTTCCCATCCTGTTCGTGAGGCCGTCCCAGGTTCCCAGCAGGAAACTGCGAAACTTCGTCATGCGGTCCTGCTCGCTGAGGAAGCACTTAACCGTTTCTCGAAGGCCGTCATACATCGATTGCAACACCCAGCGCGGAAACACACGAAAATATCTTCGATAGAGCGCTACACGATTGCGCGAAATATAATAGCGTCTGGATGCATTGTAGTGAGTGGGACGAAACGTGAACCCCAAAAGGGTCTTGCCTCGTTTTGCCTGACCGCTTGCGTGCAGCAGGACAGCCTGTTTTGAATCCGCAATCAGATAGCCAGCGGCCCGGATGCGAAAACAATATTCGAAATCTACGCAGTCAATAAAATATTCCGAGGCAAACCAGCCTATTTTGTCAAAAATCCACGTCGGCAAAAGAGAACCCGAAGTCATCGAAATCACAGGCCCTCCGTCATTTGCGCGCCGCACGAAAGGTTCATTCCCAGTTACTGGATCCACATACCTGGGATGCACGGCTGCAATGCGTTCCTGCTTAGGATGGGCATTCCACGCAGCAAACATTTGGTCCACAAAACCGTTCGTAATTCTGCTGTCCTGGTCGAGAAAAAGCACCCAGCCATAGCCTTGCCCCTTTGCCCAACGTGTGGCTTGGTTCAAAGCTTCCGCCACTCCAAGATTTCCAGCATTTTCAATCAGGCAAAAGCCGTGCCGCATGCTGGCCGCGCGTAGCGACGCAACTTCCTCCAGCGTTGAGCCATTGTCCACGATGACTAGGCCATCTACCTGGGCCAAGATGCTTGGGAAATATTCCGTCAGATCGGCGGGTGGATGATAAGAAACAACGACTGCGCACACGGGCGACTGTCTCATATCGCGCTTTCACGGAAATGCGCATCAATATTGCGCATTTCACTTCCAACCTGAAAAAGGAACAGATAGCGGACTATGCGATGCTTATTGGCCGAAATGCGTTGTGTGCGAGTCTGGAACCAAAATTCCCAAACCGTAGCTTTCTTCGAAGTTGTAGAACTGCCTTCCTGTCTGCCGTGCGATGTCGGTCACTGCCCGCTTCACCGCCGGAAAACTCATCGTGTCATGAAAGAGAACGCATTTGGCATGCTTTGCGCTCCACAATCCGCAGGCAAAGGTATCCATGTAGGTATGAACAATGTCCACGTGAATCAAATCATAAAAATTATCGTCGCGCGCGATCCAATCACGGTAATCGCTTCGAACCAAGCGAATGTTCTCATAACAGCGAAGCCGCGCGGACGTTTGGTCGAAGATGTCGCTCTTATTGTCGGTGTGCTTGTCGCCATTGAACGTATCCACTCCGGTAACGGTTTCAAAAAAGCAGGATAAAGCTACAGACGAGTACCCATATTCAACGCCAAATTCGAGGCAGTTACGGCGGCCAATCTTAAATCGTCGAATGAGATCTTCCAGAATGCTTTCAATTCCTTGCCATGCCGTTGGATACGTAAGGACTCTTGGCGGCAATTGCCTATGTTCGGGGACGTAAGGAACAACAGGGACTCTAGGCGCGTGCAGATTCGAAACGACTGATTTCCAATATCCCATCTCTGAAATCACAAGCGGCCCACCTTTGTATATTGATTGCGCAGATTGGATGCGACCACCATTCTGGAATTTGCCCAGACGGAAATCAACGTTCGGCCACAAACATCGAGGCTTCAGAATGGGCTATGCCCTTCGCTGTCATTTTGATCATAAAGCTCACGCGGGCACAAAAATCACAGGACGCCAAATCCCAGCTTCTGTCGGATTTTCCATTCCAACTTGTTCATTTTGCCACCCGTTTCCGGAGCGAATTTCCTTGTATACGCACCGCGTTCAAATACAACCACGCTGTCATAGAAATGTACCCCTAATGTGGTGTTGGTAAATTTAGTCGGCTCAAGAGCGCCGCGACTATGGTCAGCGTTCAATTCGTCGATTAACTGTTTGCAATGTTCGACGAACGTGGAAGGCTTACAAAGACCGCCATCATATTCTTCCCAATAAGCTGTATGCAGGTCTTCCACCATGTAGATCCCGTTTTTCAACATAAGTGAATAAAGAAATTGAAAAGTGGCAGTGATGTCACTCATCTTATGGCTGCCGTCATCGATAACAATGTCGGGAATGCCAACCTTGTCTAGAACGCTTTGAAGAAAACCGTGGTCTTGCTGCGGTCCAATGAAAACTTCGATCTGATCTTCTTCGAAATTTTTGCACGCAGGATTGATATCGATTCCTACAATTCGCGCATGTGGACCAAAATAACGCTTCCACATCTGCAAAGATCCACCCCTCCCGCAACCGATTTCGATTACCGTGACCGGCTTATAAACGAAATCGCTGAAATAACGCTCGTAAATTGGAAAGTAGTGTTTCCACTTATGGATGATCCGTTCGTTGTGATCGAGAAAATCTGACCAAAGATTCATCGCTGCCCAAGTCCTTCCTTCAACCAATCATTTGGAGACGCATCTCACTCATTGCGGACAACCAGCGGCGTCATCATATTGCCTTGCAATCCTAAAAACTGTGACCGGTCATCCCGAAGTCGTTTGTAGTACGAGCCGCTTTCTAGCAATGCCGATCAAATTATTCCTCTCTTGCACTTTTAACCCCGCGAACCAGGCGAGCAGAATCGTGCTGCCCGCCCATCCCAAAACGGGTACTAAACCAATATGCGCTGGAGATGCGAAGAACAACATGATGATGATGGATGGAGCCGCAATGATTGCCGGTTGCATCAACCCCTTAAAGAACAATCGCACGCGAGATATCGCGACTGTTCGAAAGGTGTAATGCATTGAAATTGCAAAATGCAACAACACACTTACAAAGGCGCCAAGCAAAGTCGCGAAGGCTACACCAATTGCTCCAAAGTGAACTGCAAGGTAAATGCTGCTTCCCAGATTCACTGCCGCCTCAGAAATGGCAGCCACAGTAGCCGCTCCCTGCTGATTCGTTGCAGTAATCATGGTTGCGTAGGGCGCACACAAGTTGCGGATTATGTTTGCCAGAACAAGGATTCTCAAATACTGAACTGTGTGTGACGCGTATGCCGACCCCACCCACAGGCCCAGCAGAGGTAATCCATAAACGATAAGCGGCAGGCCTGTCAGGAGCAGCACCAGGGTGGAGTATCGCGTAACCTTAACTAAAAAGCTCCCCATCTCCGCGGGAGACCGCTGCGTACTCATAGCGGATGAAGCAGGCATAATTGGGCCCAGCAAGGACGACATCATCATTAATACAAAAGTTGTCGGCAATGCTGCGATGGAATAGTACGCCGTGTTTGGATAGTCGTAATGACCGACAATGGTGATATCAAGTCCGGTGATGCATAGCATCGCGATCGTCCACACGGACTGGAGCGTGCAAAATCTTGCGACGCTCTTAAAAACGCGGAGTTTCAGCAGTCGCACCGAGATCGGAATATGGGAAGCGCGTTTGTGCCAGGCAACAATCTGCGTTAAACCACTCACAACGTTAATGGATGCTACGGCGGCCCCCATGACAGCGAGATTGCCATGCAACGCCACGACTACAATGATCACGACTGCAAAGGAAACGCGATTAGCAATGGTGATCGTCATGGGAATCCAATAATGCTGAAGCCCCAGAAAAACGGCGGAATAAGCGGCGCAAACAAGACCAAATGAAAGTGAAAATCCTATTAAAAGTACGCTAATGCGGACATCGCGATAGAGATTCGCAGGCATGGCGCTGAACAGCCGCGGTACTTGCCAGGCAAGAACACATGTAAGGACCACTCCGAGTATGCCGGCGAGCAACATAAGAACAAGACCAGCGCTCGCATGCTGGCCTGCTCCATGGTGATCCTGATTCGCGTCGTACTCGGCGACAAATTTGGAAACTGCGGTTTGAACGCCTAAATCCAGATAGGAAATATAGGCGCCCATTTCAAGAATTAGAATCCATGCCGCATAGGTGGTCACTGGCAGATGATGAGTCAGGTAAGCGGGTAGCACGAGCGCAACCAGTGAAACAACCATCACTCGCACCAGGCTGGCGAGAATATTTTTCGAAATGGCAGCAGCAAAGTTATGCGGCTTTCCTGGGTCGGTCCCGGAAGGACACATGGGAGTGGATTCGCTCAGGTCAACGAGTGCGCCCGGATTGATTGTCGAAGACATGGGCAATATATTTATGCGACGGGCTTCGTCTGAACCTGAGCGGACCCACGATGAGCGTATGCGATGCCAGCGGTCACGCCCAGCAGCTGCGCGCATGCTCTCAACGCCAGCAAAATTGGGGAGAGCAATCCTACAACTGGATCTTTTCTCATCGCACGTGCTGTGAATGGCAGCGTGCTTATCAAAAACGCAATAAGTACAACTCCGGTTGCTGGCACCGAAAGCCGCATTGCCAAATCAAAAATGACGGCGAGCAACAGCGCAGGAGGAAACAAGAGCTGAAGTTTCATAAGCTGCGGCGTGTGGCTGTCGGCTAGGGCTTTGTTTGGATTTTTGCGTACCGCCAGCATCCGCCAATAAGCGAATTTATACTTTTTGGCGAGATATTTCGTGAGAGTGTCAGGGTGCGTATGATAAACGATCGCGTCCGGCGCAAACTTCATCTTCCAACCGCGCGCCGACATGCGATATGACAGTTCAGCATCCTCGGCGCAAGCCACTGGAAAGCTAACGTCAAATCCGCCTATCTCAAGAAACTTCTCGCGCCGAAAAGCGGCAGAGTAAGTATCAATAAAATCTATATTGGAAAATTTGGCCATGCGGCGATACCGATCTTCGTATTCGATTTGCACAAAACGGGCGATAAGCTGCTTTTGCTGAGATCGATAAACGCCCTTAGCGGCCACGACGTCCGGATCACTAAAAGGCTCAATCATTGCCTTCAGCCAGTTGGGATCAGCCACGCAATCATCGTCTATAAAAAGAACGATTTCACCACGAGCTTCGAGCACACCCCGATTGCGGGCCGCCGCCGGTCCGGCGTTTGCCTGGGAAACGAGGCGAACAGAGGCGTACTGTTTGACAATCCCCTTGGTACTGTCGGTTGAGCCATCGTCAATTACCAGAATCTCCGTAGGCAGAGCTGACGTTTGCAGACAGAGGCCGTCGAGGCATATTGGAATCCGGGTGGCTCCATTAAAGGTAGGAACGATGATGGAAACCGCGGGCAAATCCTTCACATGCCATCCTTCGCGCAAAATCCTACTTGAGACAATCCGCCATGTCCCCGGCCTAAAATTGATGTCCACCGCAGTAAACCATCTGCAGATGCCTAGTCAACACGCTGATGGCCCGGGGTTGGAGTTATTCCGGTCTGCCCGGGCGGTCGCCGCCGCTTTCCGGTCTGATCATTTTCGGACTGCTTATTTTCGTGCTGGCTGCCGCGCAGTAAATACTTCGACAGGGTTACAAACCCTTTGATGTTGCGTTGCAATTCGCGCGGATCCTTCAGGGATTGCTTCATTTTGTACATAAGGTATGAAGGATTGAGGTAAAAACTGCGCCGCGCCCGGTCACAGAAGCTGACTAATTCTTCATGAGTAATGCCGGGGAGATTCACAACACTGTTGTGAAGACCATCTTTCGTTAGCCACGCTCCCCAATCTTCTATCTGAATGTAGTTTCTTTTTTTTGCCTCGTCATATGCAGCGGTACCGGGGTAAACCATAATTGGGAAAAATTGGGCCGTGTCGGGTTGTAGCTTTTTGGCAAAGCTCAAGGTTTTCTCCATGCTCCCGGATGTTTCATTGAGATTGCCGACCATAAAGCAGCCATGCACCATGATTCCTGAGTCCTGGCAACGGCGAACGAAGCGATAAGCCTCCTCATGGTATTTTGCATCGCGTCGGTCGTCATTGTTCTTCTTCATCCCATGAATCACCTCAACGTCCCCGCTCTCAAAGCCAACACAGAACAACCGCGCGCCAGCTTTATGCAGGGCAGAAAGCAGTTCTCCTTCGGCGCCGATATCGGCACGGCAGTTCGCGTCGAAGGGCAGCTTGTTGCCACGTCGGATCAGTTCCTGCGCCAGCGCCAGCGTGCGCGGCTTGCTGATGATGAACGTATCGTCTTCCAGCATGACGGTTTTAATTTCAGGCATTTCGCGAGAGACAAAATCGAACTCGTCAGCCACATGGGCTACCGAGCGATACCGCATCGTGTGACCGCTGAAAGTTTGGGGATAAACACAGAACGAGCAATGATAGGGACAGCCCCGGCTGGTATCGAAAACCACCAACGGCCAAAGTGAGTGGCCGTAAAAATAATCAGGCGTATGGAGAAAGCGTTTATACACCTCGGAAACAAAAGGCAATTCATCGAGGTCTTTAATTGCTTCTCGTGGTTTGTTTGTAACGATCTCGCCAGTTCCTCGGCGCCACACCAAGCCATCAACAGCTGAAAGATCGGCGCCGCAGCCTTTAGCCTCCAGCCAATCACGCACCGTGTATTCATACTCGCGTATCGCCACAGCTTCGAGGGCGGGCGACATTACAAGGGTTTCTTTTGGCAGCGCCGAGACGTGCCGCCCCACCATCAAAACATGTAACGAGGGCTTCGCCGCAACCAGCGATTCAATGACGCTAACGTCATTCAGAATGCTGGGGGTTGAGGTATCACACACGACAGCCTCGATATTTTTAGCGCTGATGCGATCAATGATCGCCTGCACGGAAAAATTCCCGGCAGGCGCATCCACCAAATCCACTTCATGGCCATGTTGGATCGCGACCGCAGCCGCGTGAGACAGCCACTTGGGGTAGTACAGCGTCCCGCTCTTTGTGACGGCAGGGCTACGCTGCTCGCGGGAATAACGTCGGTGAAATGGGGGGTTCAAAAACAGCGCACGCATGGTCTTAATCCAGATGCGTAGGGAACAGGCAGAGTTGTAAGGGAGGAATCCGGGTCCCGCTTTAACCTGATGATTACGTGAGGGATATCTGCGGCACCTGCATTAATAATTAAACTTTTGGATAAAATTGAACTTTCTGGCGTCGCAGTTTTCCATCTAAGCAGCTGGCCGTTTCGCCTTCCACAGTGACTTAATCATTTGAATTCGAGGACGATTTTCGGGTAGATCAAAAGCTGAATAGAGGTTTTTTCGGACCCAAATCCAACCGACGGCCACCCAAAATGCAAGGAACGTAACTCCAATGACAATGAGCAACCGGTGCGGTGACGATTTACGGTCGGGCGGGGTGGCATTATCCACAACCTGAACAATGGATCCTTCCCGTGCCTCATCAAGTTTTGCCACTTCCAGTTCTTTTGATAACAATTCGAAGACTGTTTCCTGATACTTGAGTTCACGATAGGCCCGTAGGTATTCCATGCCGGATTGCGTCACTCTTCCTTTCGAAAGATTGATACCCGAACCAGTATCGCTTTGCGAACCAGCCACACGTTCGAGTTGCGCCTGTAACGCCGCCAGTTGCTGTTTTGCAAGGACCAGGGCAGGATTATCATCCGTGGCGAAGGAACGCATACCTTCAATTTGCACCTGTTTAGCCATTACCTGCGCGCGTAGCACGGCTGCGGACTCGATCAACGAACGCGCCTGACTGTCAATCTGCAACACCCCTGTGGATTGTTGAGTTTTCGTCATCGCGTCTTCGGCGGCTGTAAGATTCTGCTTAGTCTCCTGTAATTGCTGCTCAAAGAAGAGGCGGCGGCGCGCGGCCTCACTGATGGCAAGCGAAGCGGAAAGCTTACGGAATTCTTCCACATAGCCGTTCGCCAGGTCAGCGGAGCGCTGCGGATTATGGTCCTCAACAGAAATGCGGATCAGGCCGTCTTTCGTGCCGACCGAAGCCGAAGTGCGGCGTTCGAGTTCCTTGCGCGCATCGGAAAGCCGCTTCGCGCGATACTCCTGCATTAGCCCGAAGCGCTGAATCATCGCATCTTCCACGGTCCGGCTCGTCAGCAATGAGACATACATATCGGACTGATTCTTCATTCCGAGACTTCCACCCGCAAGGGTGGCCAGCGATCCTAACGAACCAATATTTCCCAATTGCCCTAACAAAGTGGAGCCGAGTGACGAGTTCTGCTGAGGAGGCAGTAGCACCACTTTGCCTTCATACCGAACCGGTAGAAGCAAAGATACGATTACCGCCAACACAGCAGCACCCAACACGAATCGAAAAATGAACCGTTTGTGCTCAAGAAGAAGAGCGATGACATCAAGGATTGAGACGTCAGTTCCCGGGCGGGAAGAACCGCCCATTTCCTCGATGACGCTCCTGGACTCTATCTCATGATGGATCATTTTATTGGCGCGAAAACTTTGCCTGGCATTTTGACATTCGCGACCCGGTCACTCGTTGCCAGCAGCCATTATGGCCCGTCTCGTCGCGCATTGCCCGGCTGATCCCTTCTGATGCCGATTTTGTTCTCGCCGCTGGCAAAAACTGGCCTGTAGTAAAAGAAAAATTGAAAATTAACCCTTCAGCCCCGCTCTTTTGCCATCCAACCACCGGATTTAGACTTCTATCATCCGCTTTCCCCTAAAGGACCTCAATGCTAAGCGGGGCAGGAATGCCTGGAATTAAAGATTCACAGCATCGGATCTTGCGGAGCTTCCCTGTCGTCTGCGTACTATTTTTTGGCTGTGTAATGGCATTCGGGCAGACCCCGGCAGATCGGAATTCCTCCACTGTTCCTCCGCTTTCCGCAAGGCCCACCCAGCTGATACCGCCGGATCTACCGCCAGTGGATATCCGATCACTGCCGCGTAACCTTTTTCACGATCAAAAACAATTCTGGACGACTCCGTTTCACATGACTCAAAAAGAGTGGCAGTGGACGGTTCCACTAGCTTTCGCTGGCGCGGGGCTGCTGGCGAGCGATACCGCTCTCGAAAAACATCTTCCTACTGGTTCTGCAACCATTTCCCATGCCGTCACAGCTTCCAATGTGGGATTAGGCACGTTGGTGGGCGGTGCAGGCGGCATGTTCTTGTGGGGTCACCTCGTCCACAACGATGAAGCAAGAGAGACGGGACTGCTAAGCGGCGAAGCCGCCACTAATGTGCTTCTGGATACGGAAGTTTTTAAATATGCAATGGGACGGGAACGCCCATTCACTGGCAGTGGCCGGGGGCTTTTTTTTCAGGGAGGCGATTCCTTCCCTTCGCAACATGCCTCCGTCAGTTGGGCAGTTGCCAGCGTGATAGCGCATGAATATCCCGGCCCGCTGACTAAGCTCCTGGTATACGGTCTGGCGGGAGGGGTAAGTGCCTCTCGTGTAGCAGGCCATCAGCACTTTATGACGGATGTGTTGGTTGGCAGCGCTCTCGGATGGTATAGCGGACGGCAAGCCTTCCGTTCCCACTCTCATTACAGTGACGTAGAAAGCGCGAAATGGAACACTTCAAGCGACAACGTCAATGCAGACGTGAATCGCGATCCAGGCAACATGGGTTCACCGTACCTTCCTATGGATAGCTGGGTCTATCCCGCCATGGAGCGATTGCAGGCATGGGGATACATTCGCTCGGGCGATTTGGGAATGCGTCCGTGGACGCGCATGGAATGCGCCCGTCTGCTGGAGGAAGCCGCCGAAGGAATACAAGTCAGCACCGCGGATGAGACCGCGCAAAAAATCTATGCAGATTTAAAAACTGAATTCAAGGATGAATCCGACCGGTTAAACGGCGGCGCACCGAATCTTGGCGTGTACATGGATTCGATTTACTCCCGCTTCATGGGAATTTCCGGCACTCCACTCAACGACGGTCTGCATTTTGGCCAAACCATCACCAATGATTACGGGCGCCCGTTCGCTGAAGGATTCAATAATGTGACCGGCTTTACCAGCCATGCCGTCGCCGGTCCACTCTCGTTTTATTTACGAGCTGAGTATCAGCACGCGCCGGGGATACCGGGATTTCCTACTCAGGCGGCACAGGCCATCCAGTCCGTGGATGGGCTTCCCACAGCTCCCACTGGTATAGCGGCCGGGGCGGTGAACAAACTCGATGTGCTCGAAGGCTATGCTGGCGTGCAGTTGCACAATTGGCAATTCACCTTTGGCAAGCAGGAGCTTTGGTGGGGAACAGACCAGAGCGGCCCCATGTTGTTCAGCACAAATGCCGCGCCGATCTTAATGCTCCAAATCAACCGCGTTACTCCATTCCGGCTGCCCAGCGTCCTCGGCGCGATTGGAGATATTCGCGTTGACTATATTGTGGGACGACTAAGCGGATATCACTGGCTCTTTAGCGCCAATTCCGGCTTTACAGGCTCCTGGACACAAACACTCAATGACCAACCATTCATTGTAGGCGAGAAAATTTCCATCAAACCCACCGCCAACCTTGAATTGGGCTTGAGCGCCACTGCGCTGTTCGGGGGAAGCGGAGTTCCAGCCACCACGCATAAGCTCTTGCAAGCCATGTTCTCAAGCGGAAATGGTCTGCCCGGCACTTCAGGTGACGCCGGTGACCGACGCGGCGGATTCGATTTGACCTATCGAATTCCGGGGTTGCGCGATTGGCTTACGTTTTATGCCGATGCATTCACCGACGATGAAAGCAATCCGTGGTTTGCCTGGAACAAGGCGGCGGTCACTTCCGGTCTGTATCTCTCCAAAGTGCCGATGATTCCCAAGCTCAGCTTGCGAGCGGAGGGAATTTACACGGATCCGCCGGGGACCAATCCCACCACCACACACGGCTTTTTCTATATCAACAGCCGCTTCAAAAGCGGCTATACCAATGATGGCGACCTGATTGGAAGCTGGATCGGGCGCGAAGGACAAGGCGCGCAAGCGTGGGCAACATACTCATTCACGCCCAAGAGTAATTTACAGTTCAACTTCAGGCATCAGAAAGTGAGTCAGCAGTTTATTCCGGATGGTGGGTCACTAACGGACTTCTCGGCAACGGCCAATTATTTGCTGCGCTCCGATCTTGCACTTTCGGGGATGGTACAGCATGAGCGATGGTTGATTCCGGTCATTCAGCCAAACACTTCCGATAACATTACCGCCGCCGTGCAGATTACGTTTCAGCCCCGTAATTTGTTTGCGCGAAAGTGATCCGCGAAACATCTTCTCTTTTAGCCACAATTAATACGCGTTTTTGCTGCTGAACATGTGCAGCAAAGTCATGCTGATGATTTGCAGATCGAAGGTCAGACTCCAATTGCGGAGATAGTACAGGTCATACTCCACCCGCTTGGCGATGGACGTATTCCCGCGCCATCCGTTCACCTGTGCCCAGCCTGTGATTCCAGCTTTGAACAGATGCCGGGAATTGTAACGATCAATCTCTTCCAGAAAACGCTCGACGAAAAATGGCCGCTCGGGACGCGGGCCAACGATGCTCATATCGCCTTTTAGTACATTGAGAAACTGAGGCAGTTCGTCCAGATTGGTTTTGCGCAAAAAAGTGCCAATGGCGGTGCAACGGGGATCTTTTTCGCAGGTCCAGCGCGTATCGCCTTCCTCGCCACCTGCGCCGGCATCCATAGTGCGGAATTTAAAAATGCGAAAAACTCTGCCATTCAGGCCCACGCGATCTTGTGCGAAAAAAACTGGCCCTTCGTCCCCAAGTTTTATGATGAGTGCAATCAGCAACGTAACGGGTAATGTAACGAGCAAAACAAAAATAGAAAAACCTACGTCAAAGATGCGTTTTTCGAAAAGGTACGAACCGGTCTCCGCCAGCGTTGGCCGCAGGTCTAGCATATTGATGCCGCCCAAATCAATTAACCGATCGCGCAACCCAACTCCTTCGCCAAGATCAATGACGACCCGAGTAGGAACACACAGTTTTTCCAAAATTGGCGCGATCTTGTGGACTTCGCTTAACCGGCCTGCGGGTAAAGCAATGATGATGTCGTCAATCGAATTTCCATTGGAAAATACCGGGATTTGATCTAACTCATAAATCGCTCCCTGCACGTAAACGTCCTGTCCCGGGAGTCGCACGAAGCCCACCACTCTGCAAGGTAAAACTTCGCCATGAACCAGCGAACTTTGGACCCTATGTGCGAAATAATCTGTTCCAACGATCAAAATCTTTACTTCATTCTTGCCCCAGCGGCGCAGTAACTCCAGGAAAACCCGGAAGACTACGCGCACAAAACTTGCCAGCAGGAAAAGGACCACTGCGCTGAGTCCTACAACAAATAAAGAGTAGCTGGCAGGAGGATAAAGTGCTCCTGCCATCATCACCACGACATAAGTAAATGCCATTCCTTCGAGCAGCCGTCGGCTCTTGCCCGCGGGAGCGTATAGCTGCTCTACATTCCACAGGCCGGACTCTTCGGCTGCGATGGCCCACACAATTGTTGTAAGGAGGAGAATGCTCCAATAAGAGGGCAGCTCAGAGGAGGGACTGTGGAAAAGAAAATGGATACCCACGCGCACTTGCGCGGCAATAAAATATGCGCCTGCGGGCAGCAATAACGTAACAATTTTTAGATATAAGCGGGCATAACTCAGACGACTGCGGATCATACTAACCTTACTGTTCTTTCTTACTATTTCCGCAAAGCCTCTTCTACCTTGCGCATGTTCCGTTTAGAAACATTCCCGTGTCCTCTTCTGATGCGACGACTTCAAAAAATGTTGGTAAAACGACCGGTGTAAGAAAAACCTTAGTCGGCAGGTCGGCAATATCCTGTAAGGGCAAGGCGAGTAATCAAAGGCGATGCAGATTTGTAAATTCGTTCCGAAGTGTAATTATTCAGTTTTCAATGACAGACGAGGGATTTTGTCCGAGTGACAATCCCATGCTAACTTCAATAGGGCGTGGCCCGGGTGGCGAAACTGGCAGACGCACGGGACTTAAAATCCCGGGTCCTTAACGGGACGTACCGGTTCAATTCCGGTCCCGGGCACCAACAGCTCACGTATCGGATAATCCCCCACTGCTCCGTCCGTATCCGTCGCACGTCACACCTTCCAGAAACCCTCTACTCGAATCTCGAATTCTCGAGAGGATCCTCCGCGTCCGGAGATCAAACTTCAATCCAATCATTCACAAACGCGTGAATTTTAAACAGAAAGATTGTGAAACCGTTCTTCCTGTCATGAATCCAATATTTAGTTGATTAGTCATTAGTTGACTAGTTATTATATTGAGGAGAGAGTATCGAAATGCTGAGAATAGGAATCATCGCGGGGAGTACTCGACCAGGACGAAAGGCAGCAGTAATCGCGGGGTGGATATACGAAATCCTGAAGAGCCGCACGGACGCAGACTTCGAGATCGTAGACATTGAAGACTACAAGCTACCGTTATTGGATGAGCCCATGCCGCCGCTAATGCGGCAATACAGTAAGGCGCACACCAAAGCGTGGAGCGCGAAAATTGATTCGCTGGATGCCTACATTTTCGTAACGCCGGAGTATAACCACGCCGTGTCGGGCGCGCTAAAAAATGCGATCGATTTTCTGTTTCACGAGTGGAACAACAAGGCCGCCGGGTTCGTCGGGTATGGCGGAACAGGCGGTATCCGGGCGGTGGAGAACCTCAGGCTGGTAATGGCCGAACTGAAGATTGCAGACGTCAGGGCCCAGGTGGGGCTTTCGATACGTACTGATTTCGAGCACTTCACTACGTTTAAGCCTCATGAACAACACCAGAAGACAGTGCAAATGATGGCTGACGAAGTAATCGCCTGGGGTGGAGCGCTCAAAAAACTGAGAGCGGCACAGTAAGGATTGATCCCGGGATTGACAAAAGAGATTGTTCAGCAACTTTCTGTCGTCGGATACGTGAACGGCAAGGATAATTAATGTGACTACCGTGTGTTCGTCGAAGCGATCATCGAGCGGGCAAAAGCAACAGGTTGTGCCGGGAGACGTGAGGCGTCGCTCCGTGGTGTACAACCTCCTGCATACTGCGGGTTATCTCCGGCGGTTCTATGCCGAGCTTTTCGACACGCGCGGTATAACGCTGACGCAATATAACGTGCTCTGCATCCTCCGCGGAGCAGGTCTGGGAGGCCTTCCAACCCTGGAAGTTGCCGCGCGCATGTTTGATCAAACTCCTGGCATCACTCGCTTGCTTGACCGGCTGGAAGTAAAGAGACTGGTGCGCCGACAGCGTCCTTCGAGCAACCGCCGACAGGTGGTTTGCTCCATCACCGGCAAAGGAGTGAAGCTCTTGGACAGCCTTGACGCACTGGTGGGTCGCAGGGCAGAAGCAGCCGTGCAAATGCTCGATGGTTCGGAAGTTGATGCGCTTCTTCAATCACTAGCGCGAATTAGGAAAGGCTCGCCTCGAACTTGATGCTCCATGCTGGCAATTGGCGAATTGCTGGCCGCGCTTCCGTGCATCAATCTCGTCCTACCCACAATTAGGCCGAGGCCTGCGTCCCGCGACCATAAGCGCAAACACCTGTTAGCAAGAGTTTCCGGTGAATAGCCGCATCTTCATCCTGTATTAGCGCGGTAATTGCAGGGAATGTCCGCGATGATGCTTGTGCCCATAGCATTGGACTCTATTTGCAAATTCCCGCCGAATTGGGCGATCCGTTCGGTGATACCGCGAATTCCTACGCCGCTGCGCCCCCCCGATTTTATTTCCCGCTGCCGCTCATCGGAAATTCCCTGCCCCGCGTCACTGATTTCCAGGTGAGCATGGCCCGCATCAACGTCTAAATGGACAGTCGCCGTCTGGCTTCCTGAGTGGCGATGCACATTGCCGAGGCATTCCTGAACGATTCGGAAGATCGCCGTTTCCAGCTCGATCGGTAATCGCGGCAGCGATTCCGGACACTCAAGTGCGACAGCAATACCGCTGCGTTCTCCAAATTCTTCGATATACCAGCGAAGCGCAGAAGGCAGGCCGGCTTCGTCGAGAAGCGGCGGATGCAGCAGATGGGAGATGGTGCGGATGCCGCGCAGAATTTCTTCCACCATCACATTATTTTCGTTGAAGGCTTTGGTTGCAGCAGGACTCAGCTTCTCCGCTTCGCGGCTGATGACTGATTGATTCATGGTGATGGCGGCAAGAAGCTGGCCGATGCTGTCGTGCAATTCGCGCGCAATGTGCCTGCGCTCATCATCCTGCATCTTGAATAAGCGCACCGATAATTCCCGCAAGCTGTCATTGGCTAATTGAAGCTCCGTGGTGCGCTCCGCCACGCGATTTTCCAGGCTGGCGTTGAGCTGGATCAATTCATTGCGGGCGTTTTCTGCAATTTTCGCTTGCTGCCGGGCGACAATTTCGGCATTTTTCAAACGCAGCAGCGCGGCCACGGTGGCTATGAGTTCGCCACGATCAATCGGTTCGGCGAGATATGCGTCGGCACCGCCACGCAATCCTCGTATCCGCGATTCCGGATCCACAAATGTCGAGGAAATATGCAAAATCGGGATGTGCGCGGTCAACGGCTCACTCTTGAGCCGTTGGCATACTTGAAAGCCCGACATGTCGGGAAGATTAATGTCGAGCGTGATGAGATCAGGATCGTCGGCGGCCATGGAAATAGCTTCCTCGCCGCTTCTTGCTTCTATGACCTGGTAACCGGCTTCACGAAGTGAGCGCACCAGAGAATACCGTAGCGCCTCATTGTCATCTACCGTAAGAATTTTGATGGAACCATTATCAATCGTGGCTGACACGGAACCTTCCCTGAGATCAGACATGTTGGGCCTCGGTGGCTGGCTTGGCAATTAGAGAAACTCCGGCCCGGTTAAAAGCCTCGGTAAAAGTTTGCAGCAAACGTTCCCGGGATTCGCTTTCTTTGGAAACTATCATTACCGCATCCTTCAACAATTCGCGCTCGTGATCGTCCAAAACCTTAGATGTGTGAATGATCACCGGGATGGCGGAGGTATGGGGATTTTCTTTCAGCCTGCGCAACACTTCGAATCCTGATGAATCGGGCATCGATAAATCCAGAATAATCATCGCAGGCTGCTCGTCTCTTGCTTTTTGCAGGCCCTCTCGTCCGGTGGCCGCCTCAATGATTCGAAAGTTAGTCTGGTTAAGCACCGATCGCACGAGATACCGCGAGACTTCTTCATCGTCAATCACCAGCAATTTTCTCGCCGCGGAATCCCATACGGCATTTTGCAAATTCTCCATCAGCCAATGGCGGTCCACCGGTTTCGTGTGAAATCCATCCGCTCCCAGCGCCAGGGCCTTTTCGCGATTGTCAATGACGGTCACCACAAACACTGGAATATTTTTGTCCGGAGAGGTGCGCTTCAACTCTTGCAGCAATTCCCATGAATGCTCTCCTTGCAACAGAACGTCAAGTAGGATCGCAATGGGCCGGAACCTTTCCAAAGCCTGACGCGCTTCTTTAATACTTTTAGCGGGGATGGGCTGAAAGCGCGTCCCTTTCAGGTATTTCTCGTAAATAAAGAGCGCTTCCGGGTTGTCTTCCACAATTAGGACTGGAGATTTTTTAGAATCAATCTCGCGCTGAAGCTCGGGCACGGAGACGATCTCGGTTTCTCCCGCAAAGTTGAGAGGTATCGTCGCTAGAAAGGTGGACCCCAACCCCGGCTCGCTCTTCACGGACACATCTCCGCCGAGTAACTG